>CAZKTS010000427.1:0-6250 GCA_964555735.1 uncultured Bifidobacteriaceae bacterium | reverse complement strand
CGCCGCCTCGACCGTCCGGCCGGTCGTCTCCACCCACTCCATGCGTCCGTCCTCAGCGCTTGCGCTTCTTCTTCTTGTTGCTCCGCCTCCGCTGTGGTGGCGGACTGGACGGTGTGCTCGACCTGCTCGGCGGCGTCGACTTCCCCTTCGCCGTCGACCCGCCGCCATTGCCCTCCGGGGGCGGCGGCAGAGCGAACATGCCGCGCAGGCCCTTGGGCTTCGCCCCGGTGCTCGTCGGCGACGTCGCCGACGGCTCCGACTTCGCCGGCCCCCCGCCCGCGGGCGGACCGCTGCGGGCGCGCGACGGCGGTGGCTTCGGTGGCGTCGCCTCGTCGACGTCGAGCACGTCGTCGTCCTCGGCCGCGTCGAGCTCCTTCACCGCGGTTGCGGTCTTGCCGCCGGTGCGGTCCTTGCTCGCGACGTCGATGGCCTCCTTGCGCCCGGTCGTCGTCGCCGATCCGAATCGTCGGAAGATCACCTCTTGCTGGCCCAGCCGCCAGAGGTTGCTCACGAAGAAGTAGAGCACCAGGCCCGACGGGAACTGCAGCGAGATCAGCCCGAAGAAGATCGGGAGGATCCGCATCACCATCCCCATCTGCTTGTTGGCGACGGGCGTGCGCTTCTGGGCCTGCCGGGTCTGGAGGAACCCGGTGAGGATCACCAGGCCCACCAGCAGGAAGTACGGCGCCGCGCTCATGAAGCCGTCGTGGGCGTCGACCGCCGACTTCTGGAGGTCCATCCCCAGGAACTTCAGGTGGTGGACGATCTGGCTGCCGACGTCGATGCCCTTGTAGAGGACCGGCGACGCCTCCTTCACCTTCAGGGTGAGGTCGGCCCCACAGGCTCCCGGGCCCTTGGCGGGGAAGCCGCCGCACAACGCCTTGTAGAGGTCGGAGTCCGTCGGGACGTACTTGTAGGAGTCGCGAAGGACGCGGAACAGCGCGAAGAAGATCGGCAGCTGCACCAGGAGGGGCAAGCAACCCGCCAGGGGGTTGATCTTGTTCTCCTGGTAGAACTTCATCATCTCTTCGTTGAGCTTCTGGCGGTCGCCCTTGTACTTCGCCTGGAGCTTCTTGATCTCCGGCTGCACCCGCTGCATGGCGATCATCGACTTCGCCTGCTTCGCGGTGAGCGGGTACAGCAGCAGCATGATCGTGAACGTCAGCAGGATGATCGAGACGCCGAGGTTCGGGACCAGCGAGTAGAAGAACGCCAGGACCGTGCCGAAGAGCTCGAAGACGGGGTTCAGGAAGTCCACGGTGGGTGCCTCTCAGCCTGCGTGATCAGGCGGTCTCGGCGGGTGGCGCCGCGTGCGGGGAACGTACGTTCTGCGAGGTTCGGGTGGGGGGCACGGGGTCGAGGCCGCCCGGGTTCCACGGGTGACAGCGCCCGACCCGGCGGACGGCCATCCAGGTACCGCGACCCGCCCCGTGCACCTCGAGCGCCTCGAGCGCGTAGGCGGAGCAGGACGGGTGGAAGCGACACCGCGGGGGCAGGTGCCGGCTGATGAGGCGCCAGCCCTTCACGGGGAGCATCACGATCCGCGCCGGCACGGAGGCAGTGGAGCTCATCGCCCACCGTCCCGCGTGGCCGCAGCGACCAGCGCCTCGAGCGACGCCGTGAGCTCGCCGAAGGGCACCGTGGCCGCCGCGCTCGACGCGCCGACCAGGTAGGTGCCGGCCGGCAGCGGCGCGAGCTCGGTCACGGCGGCGCGAAGGCGGCGGCGGACCCGGTTGCGCATCACCGCGTTGCCCACCCCGCGGCCGATCGCGTAGGCGACCCGAGGGGGTGAACCGTCGTCGAGGAACCGGAGCGTGACCGGTCCCCGCCGGTGCCGTCGGACCCCCGAGAGGGCCGCGAAGCTCGCACGGTCGCGAACGCGCCGGATCAGGCCGAGAGACGCTTGCGGCCTCGGGCCCGGCGGGACCGGAGGACGGCGCGTCCGCCGCGGCTCTTCATGCGGCCCCGGAAGCCGTGCTTCTTCTTGCGCTTGCGGTTGTTGGGCTGGAAGGTGCGCTTCACGATGGCCTCCTCGGGCCGGCGGCAAGCCCGAGACCGAGGGAGGGGTCCGGGTGTGTGGGCCGCACGGCGACGTCCGGAGAGTCTACGGGCGCCCCGCCCGACCCGGCAACGCGGAGGAAGAAGTGGGCCGACACGCCAGGGGGGTGCAGGACACAACGCCGGACCTGATCGACCGGGCCGGCGAGCGAAGCCCGCAAGCGGAGCAGCCGAGCGGGCCCGAAGGGCCGACGGGCGGGTACCCCGCCCGTCGAGCGAGCGCGACCATGAAGGCGATTGCGCGCGCAACGACCTTCCTCTTGAGTGCCCGCGTGGCCGGTGCTACGTTCCGCCGCGCCCGTCGACCCGGCCACGATTGGCGCTCGCTTCCCCGCGAGGCTGACAAGCCTCACGGCCGGCCAGCCCAACGGGGGAGGCGCGCGCCGACTCCGCCAGTTCTCCACAACTGTGGACGTGCCTGTGGACAACCGGGACCGGGTCGACCCGACCCCCGACGACATCGCCGAGCGGATCTGGGAGCAGGCTGCCACGCGCCTCCGGGCCGAGCTGGCCGACGCGACCTGGCACACCTGGTTCCAGGGGGTCCGCCCGCTGCGCTTCCAGCACGACGTGCTCGTGCTCGCGGTGCCCAACGCGCTCGCGCTGGATCGGATCCGGTCGAGCTACCACCCGATGCTCGACGACGCGCTCCGCGAGGCCACCGGCCGTGAGCTCGCGGTCGACCTGCTCGTCGACACCGACGCGGCCGACGCGATCGTCGAGCTCGACGAGGAGCCCGAGCTGCCGACGCCCGAGCCGGTCTCCCTCGTGGCGCCGGCCACGGCGCCGGCCAGCGAGTCGGCCTGGGCGTCCGGGACGCTCAACCCGCGGTACACGTTCGATCAGTTCGTCATCGGTGCGTCCAACCGCTTCGCCCACGCCGCGGCCCTCTCCGTCGCCGAGGCCCCCGCCCAGGCCTACAACCCGCTCTTCATCTACGGCCCGGCCGGGCTCGGCAAGACCCATCTCCTGCACGCGATCGGACACCACGTGCGGAGCCTCTATCCCAAGAAGCGGGTCCGCTACCTGTCCACCGAGTCCTTCATGAACGACTTCGTGGAGGCGATCCGCGACCGCACCCGGATGCCGATCTTCAAGCGGCGCTACCGCGACCTCGACGTCCTGCTCATCGACGACATCCAGTTCCTCGAGCGCACCCAGGAGCTCCAGGAGGAGTTCTTCCACACCTTCAACCAGATCCACGGCGAGGGTGGCCAGATCGTGATCTCGTCGGACCGGTCCCCGAAGTCGATCGCGACCCTCGAGGACCGCCTCCGGAGCCGCTTCGAGTGGGGGCTCCTCACCGACGTGCAGCCCCCCGAGTTCGAGACCCGCCTCGCGATCCTCCGCAAGAAGGCCGAGGCCGAGCACCTCGGAGGCATCCCGGACGAGGTCCTCGGCTTCATCGCGAGCAACATCCGCGACAACATCCGCGAGCTCGAGGGTGCCCTCATCCGCGTCGCGGCCTACTCGAGCCTCAACCGGGCGCCGCTCTCCGAGGAGGTCGCCCGGACCGTCCTCAGCGACCTCCTCCCGGCTACCCAGCCTCGCGCCATCACCCCGGACCTCATCCTCGACGAGACGGCCAAGATGTTCGGCTTCACCGTCGACGAGATCTGTGGCAAGAGCCGCCGGCGACCCCTCGTCACGGCCCGTCAGATCGGCATGTACGTCATGCGCGAGCTCACGGACTTCAGCTACCCCCGCATCGCCGAGGCCTTCGGCGGTCGCGACCACACGACGGTCATGTACGCGGTCGACAAGATCAAGCAGCAGATGACCGAGCGTCACGTCACGTTCGAGCAGGTCAGCGAGCTGATCGGGCGAATCCGGCTCGGGAGCAGCGTGTGATCCCCGCTCGTTCGGGCCGTGTGGACAACGCTGTGGACGACTGGGGATACCCGGCCCCTTCTGGGGACCCTGGGTGGACGCTCCACCACGGTCGGTGCTCGCTCGGTGGAGGAGTGGGGATCACCGGTGGACAGTCACCCGTGTCAGCATCAGCGTCGCGGGGCACTTCTCCACAATCCACAGGCCCTACGACTACAACACCAAAGATCTCTAGATATGTAGAGGGAGGCTGTGCGTGAAGTTCAAGTGCGAGCGGGATGCCCTCGCCGAGGCCGTCGCCACCGCGAACCGCGCGGTCGCCTCTCGGACCGGAGCCTTGCCCGTGCTCTCGGGACTCCAGGTCACCCTGCGCGACGGCGAGGTGGAGTTCACCGGCTCCGACCTCGAGCTCACGATCCGCGCCACGGCGAAGGCCCAGGTCGAAGGCGAGGGGAGCGCGGTCCTGGTGGCCCGCCTCCTCGTGGACACGCTGGCCAAGCTCTCGTCGGACACGGTGTCGGTCGAGATCGGGGAGGACCAGGCCAAGATCGAGGGCGGGCGATTCCGGAGCGAGATCCGTACCCTTGCCGCAGCCGACTTCCCGCGCCTGCCGGAGCCGGAGGGCGACGCCGTCACCGTGGCGGCCGCGCCCTTCGCCGAGGGGCTGCGCCAGGTCGTGCCCGCGGCCTCGCGTGACGACGCCCGCCCGATCCTGACCGGTGTGCTGATCGCGGCCACGGCCGAGGGCGTCCGGCTCGTCGCCACCGACTCGTACCGCCTCGCGGTCCGGGACCTGAGCGGGGTGAGCCTGCTCCCGGAGGGCCGGAAGGTCCTCGTCGGCGCGAAGGGCCTCGGCGAGCTCCAGCGACTGCTGACCGACGGTGACGTCGAGGTGTTCCTCGGCGAGCGCTACGTCACGTTCCGCCTGCCCGGCACCGAGCTCACCGCCCGCCTCATCGAGGGCGACTTCCCGAACTACCAGCAGCTGATCCCGAGCGGGTACCCGAACAAGCTCACCGTCGAGCGGGACGCCCTGACCGCTGCGGTCGAGCGCGTGAGCCTCGTCGGCGGCACGAACCGCGACTCGGCACCGATCCGTCTGGCGATGAGCAACGACGGCCTCGAGCTGTCGGCCAACGCGCAAGACGTCGGCCAGTCCTACGAGCCGGTCGAGGCGAAGTTCGAGGGCACCGACGTGACCGTCGCGTTCAACGCGCGCTTCCTCCTCGACGGGGTCGAGGCCGCCGCGGCAGACGAGATCACGCTCGAGACCGTCGATCCACTCAAGCCGGCGGTGCTGCGCGGCGGCGACAGCGACTTCCTGTACCTCCTGATGCCCGTTCGCATCGCCTGATCCGGACGGCCTCGCCTGCGCGTCGCAACGCTCGAGCTGGGCGACTTCCGGTGCTACGAGTCGGTGAGCCTCGAGCTGCCTGCCGGCGTCACCGTGGTGATGGGGGACAACGGCGAGGGCAAGACCAGCCTCCTCGAGGCGATCGGCTGGGGCGCGCTCGGCCGCTCGTTCCGGGGCGTCCCCGACGCCGCCCTGGTACGCACCGGGTGCGAGGCCGCGATCCTGCGCATGTCCATCGACGCGGGAGCGGGCGACCACCGCCAGACCATCGAGGCCGAGCTGCGGGCCGCGGGGCGGAATCGGGTCCTGCTGAACCGGAATCCGGTGTCGCGCACCCGCGACTTGGCCGGCGTCCTGCGCGTCACCGTGTTCGCCCCGGACGACCTCGACCTCGTGAAGGGCGGGCCGGCCGGGCGCCGGGAGTACCTCGACGATCTTCTCGTCGCGGTGGCACCGCGCTACGCCGGCGTCCGCGCCGACGTCGACCGGGTGCTCCGCCACCGCAACGCGCTGCTGCGCGGGGGTGTGCGCGACGCGGAGGCGACGTCCACCCTCGAGGTCTTTGACGAGCAGCTCGTCACCAACGGGACCGAGCTGATCCGCGGCCGGCTCCGACTCACCGAGCGGCTCGCGCCGGCCGTCGACGACGCCTACCGATCGCTGGCCAGCGACGCGGCGCCCGTCGGCGCGGCGTACCAGGCCGAGTGGGCGGAGGGCGTCCCGCCTGCCGATGCCGTGGAGGATCTCCTCCGTGGGGCGATCGCGGCGCGCCGGAAGCAGGAGCTCGAGCGGGGCGTGACCCTGGTCGGTCCGCACCGCGACGAGTGGCGCCTGGCGATCGGGGGGCTCGAGAGCCGCACCCACGCATCGCAGGGCGAGCAGCGCACCCTTGCCCTCGCGCTCCGTCTCGCGGGTCATCGTGTCGCGACCGAGGTGACCGGGGACGAGCCGGTGCTGTTGCTCGACGATGTGTTCAGCGAGCTCGATCCGTCCCGCACCGCGGCGCTC
>CAZKTS010000426.1:0-3003 GCA_964555735.1 uncultured Bifidobacteriaceae bacterium | reverse complement strand
CGGGCGATGCTGGCGACGCGCAGCTCCGAGGTCGCGGCCCGCACCTCGGGCATCTCGACGTCGAAGCAGAAGGTCGTGATCTTCGCGCTCTCGGCCGCGATCGCCGGCTTCGGCGGTGCGTTCTACGGCGTCACGACGTTCGCGGTGTCGAGCTCGAGCGTGCCGCCGCTCCTCGGGCTCGTCTGGCTCGCGATCGCGGTGACGTTCGGGATCCGTCGCCCTGGCGGCGCGCTGCTCGCGGGCCTGTCGTTCGCGTGCTCGAGCCTGGTGTTCACGTGGATCGGCGACGACTTCCTCGGCGGTGACTTCTCCGAGCTCACGTCGTCGGCGTACTTCCTGCCGATCCTCTTCGGTCTCGGGGCGATCAACCTCGCCAAGAACCCGGACGGCCTGCTCTCGCTGATCGGACACGAGCGTCTCGAGAAGAAGCGCGCGAAAGAGCGGGAAGCGCTCATCGCCAGCGCCGAGGCGGCCGCGCACGGAGGCGAGGTGCCCGAGCACGAGCGCGTGCACGCTGAGGTCGCTGCCGCGCCGACGACGTCCACCGAGACCGTTGGCGCCACGCCCGGCGACGCGGACGCGGCGCCTGCTGCGCTTGCACTCCGGGGGCTGGTCGCGGGCTACGGCGCGGTCGAGGTGCTGCACGGCGTCGACCTCGACGTGCGGTCGGGGACCGTGCTCGCGCTGCTGGGCGCGAACGGGGCGGGGAAGTCGACCCTGTGCAACGTCACCGCGGGGCTCTACGCGCCGGCGGCGGGCAAGGTGCTGCTCCGAGGCGAGGACGTGACCGCCCACGCCGCGTTCCTGCGCCAGCGCGACGGCATCCTGCTCGTGCCGGAGGCGCGCGGGATCTTCCCCGGCCTCTCGGTCGAGGAGAACCTCGAGGTCTTGCTGCGCACCGCGACGCAACGAGACGCGGCGTACGCGCGCTTCCCGATCCTCGGTGAGCGACGCAGCCAGCTCGCCGGCTCGCTGTCGGGCGGCGAGCAGCAGATGCTGAGCCTCGCGCCCGCCCTCGCCGACCCGCCCGCGGTGTTCATGGCCGACGAGCCCACGCTCGGCCTCGCGCCACTGGCCGCCGAGGTCGTGCTCGACGCCGTGCGCGAGCTGCGCGACATGGGGACGGCGGTGCTCCTGGTCGAGGAGAAGGCACGCGAGGTCATGCAGCTCGCCGACACGGTCGCGTTCATGGAGCTGGGCCGGATCGTGTGGATGGGGCCGCGCTCGGAGGCCGATGCCGAGCGCCTCGCCGCCGCGTACCTCGGGAGTGCGCCCCCCGCCTCCTGAGCGCGGCAACACTGGCGGACATGCGCGGCTTCCTCGCCGGCTTCCTGGCACTCGTCGGGTTGGTGCTGCTGCCGTTCGCCGCGCTCGGCGTCTGGACCCAGCGCGAGCTCCTCCCGACGGAGCCCTTCACCGACCTCGCGAGTGACGTCGTGAACGAGCCCGCGGTGCAGAGCTCGCTCGCGCAGCGGCTCACCGACGAGATCGTCACGCAGGCCCCGCAGATCGGTGCCGGTCGAGTCGTCGTGCAGATCGCGGTGGGTCAGGTGCTGCGGAGCGAGCAGTTCGACCAGGCGTTCCGGGCGTCCGTCGGCGACATGCACAACCAGCTCGAGCGCGGCGACGATCAGCTCCGACTGGACCTGAACGCGCTGCTGCCGGTGGTGGAGGCGCAGGTCGCGCAGGTGAACCAGCAGCTCGCGAACGCGATCCCGTCGGGTGGCTTGCCTGCGATCACCGTGGTGACGCGCGACGACGTGCCCGAGCTCTGGACGGGTGTGCAGATCGGCCGTGAGGCGTCCTGGGCCATCCCGGTGCTCTGTCTCGTCGTGCTCGTCGCGGCCGTGCTCGTGGCCGAACGGCGTTCGACGATGCTGATCGTGGTGGGTCTCGGGGTGCTCGTCGTCGCGGCTGCCCTCGTGCTGCTCGTCCGCTTCGGCCGGGAGCCGCTCTCGCGCGTCGTCGGGAGCGACGTGACCGTCGAGGCGTTCGATGCCGGCTACGACGTCGTCACGTCGACGTTCGTCACCCAGACGCTCGTGCTCGCGGCGCTGGGCGCGGTGGCCGCGCTCGGTGGCGTCGCCCTGAAGATCCGGGCGGCCGGCAACCGCCGCCCCGGATTCTGGGCCTGACCGATCGGCATCCCGTTGGGGCCCGTCCCGATCTGACGGGGTGTCAGGTACGCTCGCCGCATGGCCGAGCTCCCCAAGATCATCTCCGTCGACGACCACGTCATCGAGCCGGGCGACGTCTGGACCAACCGCCTGCCGCAGAAGTTCCAGGACGTCGGTCCGCGCATCGTGCGCCAGAAGATCGCCGAGATGAAGTTCATCGGCGGTGTCTTCTCCTACCGCGAGGCGGGCCCGAACGAGGACGGCGACTGGGCCGACTGGTGGTTCTGCGAGGACCTCCGGTACCCGCTCACGCGCGTGATGGCCGCCGCGGGCTACCCGCGCGACGAGGTGACGATCACGCCGATCACGATGGACGACATGCGCCCGGGGTGCTGGGACTCCAAGGCCCGACTCGAGGACATGGACGCGAACTGGACCGACGCGTCGCTCTGCTTCCCGACGTTCCCGCGCTTCTGCGGCCAGACGTTCCTCGAGCGCAGCGACCGAGAGCTCGCCGACCTCTGCGTGAAGGCCTACAACGACTGGATGTTCGACGAGTGGTGCGCCGGCACGAACGGCCGCCTCATCCCGCTCCCGATCATCCAGCTCTGGGACGCGGAGCTCGCCGCGGCCGAGGTGCGCCGGAGCGCGGCGCGCGGTGGGCACGCGGTGTGCTTCACCGAGATCCCCCCGTTCCTCGGACTGCCCTCGATCCACGACGCCGACGGGTACTGGGACCCCTTCTTCCACGCGTGTGCGGAGACCGAGACCGTCGTGTGCATGCACATCGGCTCGTCGTCGAAGATGCCGTCGACGTCGGCCGACGCGCCGCCGGCGGTCGGGAGCACCCTCACGTACATGAACGCAGCGATGTCGCTCACCGACT
>CAZKTS010000425.1:0-8610 GCA_964555735.1 uncultured Bifidobacteriaceae bacterium | reverse complement strand
CCGGGCTCACCCCGCTCCAGCGGATCTTCCTCTACACGCGCGCCGACACGATCTACGGCGGCTCGAACGAGATCCAGCGCAACATCATCGGCGAGCGGGCGCTCGGCCTGCCGCCCGAACCCAAGGTCTCCCAGGAACGAGGGGTGGCACCGTGACCGCAGTCCCTCCGACGCCACCCGCCGGGCACGGCCTGCTCGAGGGCAAGGTCGTGGTCGTCACCGCGGCGGCCGGCACCGGCATCGGCTTCGCGACCGCGAAGCGGGCGCTGGAGGAGGGCGCCGTCGTCGTGGTGAGCGACCACCACGAACGCCGGCTCGCCGAGGCGGCCGAGAGCCTCACCGAGATCGCGGGCACCGCGCCGCTGGCCGTCCCGTGCGACGTGACCGTCGAGGATCAGGTGCAACGACTGCTCGACGACACCGTGGCCGCGCAGGGCCGGATCGACGTCATGGTGAACAATGCCGGCCTCGGGGGCACCGCGGCGCTGGTCGACATGACCGACGAGGAGTGGGCGCGTGTGCTCGACGTCACCCTCACCGGCACGTTTCGCTGCACGCGCGCTGCGCTGCGGACGATGACGCTCCAGCACAGTGGCGTGATCGTCAACAACGCGTCGGTCCTCGGTTGGCGCGCCCAGGAGGGGCAGGCGCACTACGCGGCGGCGAAGGCGGGCGTGATGGCGCTCACTCGCTGTGCGGCGATCGAGGCGGCGCCGGAGGGGATCCGCGTCAACGCGGTCGCGCCCAGCCTCGCGATGCACCCATTCCTCGCCAAGGTGACGAGCGAGGACACGCTCGACGTCCTCACGCAGCGGGAGGCCTTCGGTCGGGCCGCGGAGCCGTGGGAGATCGCCAACGTCATCGTGTTCCTCGCCAGCGACTACTCGTCGTACATGACCGGCGAGGTCGTGTCCGTGAGCAGCCAGCGCGCCTAGGGAACCTGCCGGAGCCACCGAATCGGCTCCGCCACGGACAAGACTGCTCGGGATGACCGGAGCAGCATGACCGAGTGGCTCGTGCCCGTCTCGAAGTATCTGCGCTTCGTCGACCGCAACGCGCGTCGCGTGGACCCGACCGGGAGCGCCGGGTACGCGCGCGTGCGCGACGCGCTCCTCGCGGGTCGCGTCGAGAAGGCCGCGTGCGAGGTGCGCGGCCCGCTCGTGGACGCCAAGCCCGGCGACACGTTCTGGATCTACACCGCGGACCAGGAGGTCGGCGTCTTCGCGGTCGGGCGGGTGAAGGCGCCGACGGCGGCGCAGCCGGGCACCTTGCCGATCACCCTCGACAAGGTCCGCAGCCGCGTGCTCGCGGCCGACCCGCTGCCGGCATCGACGATCCGCCGGTGGGTGCCGGAGCTGGTGCGCCAGGCGTCGGTGCGCCTCGACGTGCGGCCCCGGGCGCTGGCCGTCCTGGAGGGCTGGCAGGAAGAACGGGGCGAGCGCGACATCGAGCTGCTCACACCGCTCGGCGCCACGCCGTGGCGAGCCGTCGGCAAGGGGAAGGGCAAGGCCGGCCACCCGGCGTCGGACCCGATGCTCGCCCCGCTCTCGCGGCTGCTGCGGTCGCAGGACTTCGCCCTCGGGATGATCACGGTGCGCGGCTCGGAGCCGTGGCTGATCGCGCGACGGATGCGCGACGTCGTGGTGATCGACGTCGAGCGGACGTCGACCGCCCGGGGGCGCGATCAGGCGCTCGCCGCGCTCGGGCCGCTGCGCGAGTTCCGCTGGCGACTCGAGCGCGAGGGCGGCGCCGACCTCCGGGTGCGTACCACGCTCTGGCTCGCGTTCGTCGCCAAGCCCCACGACGATGTCGCCGCGTTCCTCGAGGACGAAGAGCTCCTCGTGAGCTGGCAGCACCGCAGCGGCATCATCGAGCTCACCGACCGCTCCAAGCAGCGCTGGTACCAGTACCTCGGTGTGCGCTAGCTCCCACGTCAGCAGCACGCCCCGGTCAAGGTCTCTGTTTGGTCACTTGGTGCCGCTATAGCGGCACCAAGTGACCAAGTTCCAGTGGCGAGGATCAGCCGCTGCACCAGTCGATGAGCAGGAGGGGCCGTTCGAGTGCTCCGCCGGTCGCGAGGGTGAGCGTCCATTCACCATCCGAACGTGCGCGGACATCGAGGCCTCGGAAGTGACCCTTCACGTGCCCTTGCTGGTCGGTCCGAAGGATCGCCTTGACGTACTCGTCGAAGATGGCAACCGGATCACCCGTGACGGCAAGAACTGCGACGAACGGTCGGATGCAGTCGTTCATGCCGGCGATGAGCGCGTTGCTCCCAGGCTCTACGTCGACCATCGGGCGGTACGGGAACATCTCGGCGAGAGGGAAGATCTGGCGGGGAAGCCGCTTGCTTGCGCGTAGCTCCGACGGCGACAGGCGGGCGTCACTCGCTTCGGTGAACTCGGGCGTGGGTGCCGGAACGGGTGTCGGGAGCGAGGCACTCGGATCGGGTGGGATGTCCGTGAACCGCACGAGGAGGAGAGCCCGAGGGGAAGCGCAGCCGGCACACACGTCGGCGTGGAAGCTGATCTCGCTCGTGGCGTCGGCGGAGGTGTAGTGGATGCTGCATTCCGTCATGGGCGGCACGCCGTCGAGTGCAGGCTGGTCGGCGCAGTAGTTCGTGCTCGCCGCCGGCGAGACGTGGTCGAGGCCCGCGGCGATCGCGTTCTCGGCGTAGCGCTGGACCACGTCGCCAACGTCGTCGGTGAGGCGGAGCGTGGCGGTCCAGCCGACCTTCCGTACCGGTGGTTCGACGCGTTGGTCGTACCGGAACCAGGGAAGAACCGCGCCGACGAGTTCTGAACCTCGTTGGACGTCGATCCCTGTGCCGAGTGTCGTTGCCCGGTCCGACGCCGATGCCGTTGCCGATGCCGAGCCACCCGCGAGGAGCACGACGACGAAGATCGCCGTGAACCTCGGTCGCCGCCTCATCGATCCGCCCATCACCCCATCGTGCCCGGTCGGCGGTTCTTGGTTTGGTCACTTGGTGCCGCTATAGCGGCACCAAGTGACCAAACAAGGTCTTGACCGGGTTGACCGGGTTGACCGGGTTGACCGGGTCTACCCGGCCTCTGTGTTCGCGGCGTCGCGGTAGGCGGGGGACTCGCCGCCGCCGTGGACGACGATCTGGTCGCCGGTGATGTAGCGGGCCAGCGGTGACGCGGCGAAGAGGCAGACGTCGGCGATGTCGGACGGGTCGGCCAGGCGGCCGAGCGGCACGGTCTGGCCGACCTTGGCGATGCCCTCCTCGTCGCCGTAGTAGAGGTGCGACTGCTCGGTGACGATCATCCCCGCGGTGATCGCGACGACCCGCACCTTCGGTGCCAGCTCGACGCCGAGCGTCTGCGTCGCGTTGATGAGGCCGGCCTTCGCGACGCCGTACGCAAGGCTGCCGGGGTTGGCGCGCGTGCCGCTCACGCTGGCGATGTTGAGGATGACGCCGCCGTCGTCCTGGGCTTGCATGACCGCGTTCGCCCGCTGCGCGAAGACGATGGGTGCCGTCAGGTTCAGCGCGATGATCGCGGCGGTGAACTTCGGCGACGCCGTCGCGGTGTCGGCGGGTGGCGAGCCACCTGCGTTGTTCACCAGCACGTCGAGGCGGCCGAAGTGCTCGAGGGTCGTGGCGACGACGCGGTCGACGTCGTCCGGCTCGCGCACGTCGGCCTCGACGAACACGGCCGTCCGGCCCCCGGCCTCGGGCAGCGTGTCGGGCTCGTGGCGGCAGCAGATCACGACGTCGGCTCCGGCCGCGAGGAAGCCCTCCGCGATGCCACGACCGACGCCGCGGCAGCCGCCGGTGACGATGACGGCCCGACCCGAGTAGTCGAGGGGATCGCCCTCGTGGGATGCGCTCACTGCCGTGACCGTATCGGAAGGGCATTCGGGGTCGCCGGGTACGCTGCCCGGCGTGATCGGGACCTCAGCATGATCCGGACCGCGGTGCGCGACCACGTCGCCGAGGTCGTCATCGACAACCCGCCCGTGAACGCCCTGCCCGTGGCGGGCTGGTTCGAGCTTGCCGACGCCATCCGGTCGCTCGGCCGGGACCCGTCGGTCCACGCCCTCATCGTGGCGGCCAACACCGAGCTGCGGGCCTTCCAGGTGGGTGTCGACATCAAGGAGCTCGCGGCCGACCCCACCAACGAGTCGCTGATCGGCGTCAACCGGGGCTGCTACGAGACCTTCGCCGCGGTCTACGACTGCGAGGTCCCCGTGATCGCCGCGGTGCACGGGCACTGCCTCGGCGGCGGGATCGGCATCGCCGGCAACGCCGACATCCTCGTGGCGGCCGACGACGCCACCTTCGCCGTGCCCGAGGTCGACCGCGGCGCGCTCGGCACGGCGACGCATCTCTCGCGCCTGGTGCCGGTGCACAAGATGAGAGCCATGTTCCTCACCGGTGCCACGGTCACCGCGCACGAGCTCCTCGCGTTCGGCAGCGTCGAGCGCGTCGTGCCCCGCGCCGAGCTGCACGATGCCGCCCGCGAGATCGCGGCAGTGATCGCGGCGAAGAGCCCGATCGTGATGCGTCGCGCGAAGGAGTCGCTCAACGCGATCGACCCGGTCGACGTCAAGCGGTCGTACCGCTTCGAGCAGGGGTTCACCTTCGAGCTGAACCTCTGGGGCGACTCCGACGAGCTGCGCCAGGCGTTCGTCGACAAGCGCGACGCCGTCGTCGGCGATCCGAAGAGTGCGAAGAGCGCGGGAGACACCGAATGAGCAAGCCGAGAGTGCCGGTCGTGGACGGTCTCTTCACCGAGACCAGCGTCGGGGAGGGCCGACTGCTCGGTGGGCGCTGCCCGTCGTGCGGGGCGACGTTCTTCCCCAAGCAGTGGTCGTTCTGCCGGAACCCGTCGTGCGACGGCGGTGCGCTCGACGACGTCGAGCTCTCGACGCGAGGGACCCTCTGGTCGTTCACCGACAACCGCTACTCGCCGCCGCCGCCGTTCCCGGTCACCGACCCGTTCGAGCCCTACGGCGTCGCGGCCGTCGAGCTCGCCGACGAGCAGATGATCGTGCTCGGCCAGGTGGCACGCGGCACCGACATGGGTGCGCTCGCGGCGGGCACCGAGATGGAGCTGGTCGTGGAGGAGCACTCCGAGGACGATGAGGCCGTGCGCACGGTCTGGAAGTGGAGGCCGGTCGCATGAGTGGCGCGCGTGACGACGTGGTCGTCCTGGGTGTGGGCATGCACCCCTGGGGCAAGTGGGGGCGCAACTTCGTGGAGTACGGGCGAGTCGCGGCGGACGCGGCGCTGGCCGACGCGGGGCTGGCGTGGGACGACGTCCAGTTCCTCGCCGCGGGCAACACGATGCGAAACGGCTACCCGGGGTACGTCGCGGGGTCGACGTTCGCGCAGGCGCTCGGCTGGCGCGGCGTGCCCGTGTCGTCGAGCTACGCGGCGTGCGCATCGGGCGCGGTAGCGATCGAGCAGGCCCGGACGCGCATCCTGGCCGGCAAGGCCGACGTCGCGCTCGTGGTCGGTGCCGACACGGCCCCGAAGGGGTTCTTCGGCCCGCTGCCCGGCGAGCGCCCCGAGGACCCCGACTGGCTCCGGTTCCGCGTGCTGGGCGCGACGAACCCGACGTACTTCGCGCTCTACGCCCGGCGCCGTATGGAGATGTACGGCGCGACGGAGAAGGACTTCGCGGCGGTCAAGGTGAAGAACAGCCGGCACGGTCTGAGCAACCCCAACGCGCGGTACCGCAAGGAGTTCACCGACGACGACATCGCGGAGTCGCCGATCGTCGCCGATCCGTTGCGCCTCGTCGACATCTGCGCAACGAGCGACGGCGCCGCGTCCGTGGTGCTGGCGAGTGCCGAGTTCGCCGCCGGCCGCGACGACACCGCGCGCCACGTGCGGGTCGCCGCGATCTCGACCGTCACGCCGAGCTATCCGAACACGTACCTCGACATGCCCGAGATCGCCACCGACTCCGCGGTCGGCGCGCCGCCGGCCGCGCGTGCGTTCCGCGACTCGATCGCGCACGCCGCGTACGAAGAGGCGGGGGTCGGCCCCGAGGATCTCAGCTGTGCCGAGGTGTACGACCTCTCGACCGCGCTCGAGCTCGACTGGTACGAGAACATCGGGCTGTGCGCGCCGGGCGAGGCGGAGGCGCTGCTGCACTCGGGTGCCACGACGCTCGGCGGCAAGGTGCCGGTGAACCCGAGCGGCGGCCTCGCGTGCTTCGGCGAGGCGATCCCTGCGCAGGCCATCGCCCAGGTGTGCGAGCTCACCTGGCAGCTGCGCGGCGACGCCGGCGAGCGTCAGGTGGAGGGCGCGACCGTCGGCCTGTCGATCAACCAGGGCCTCTTCGGCCACGGCTCCTCGGTGATCGTCACCCGCTGACGCCCTTGGTGGAGAGCGCAGGGGGCACGGAGTGCCCCCGACGCTCTCCAGACGCGGGCGGGCGGGGGTGGACGGCGCCGGGTGGACGACGGCGGGTCCGGCGGGGGCGTTCCCCGGCGACCGTTAGCCTCTCCTGGGAATGGCGCCCAGCCCCTCGACGCCGGTTCCCGCATTCGTCGAGCACGACGAGCTCCGTCGCAAACGACGCGAGATCGTCCTGCGCATCGTCGGCCTCGTCGCCGCGCTCGTCGTCCTCTACTTCTTCGCGCCGACCCTCGGCGAGTTCATCGACGGCCTGCCCCGACTGCGTGACCTCGAGCCACTGTGGATGATCGGCGCGCTCGGCTTCGAGATCGTGAGCTTCGCGTGCACCTGGTGGCTGTTCGTCATCGCGCTGCGCTCCAACCGGTGGTTCGTGATCTCGACGTCGCAGCTCGCCGGGAACGCGCTGAGCCGGATCGTGCCGGGCGGCGCCGCGGCCGGGGTGACGCTCCAGTACCGGATGCTCGCTGCGGGCGGGATCAACGCGGCCGCGGCCGGCTCCGCGCTCACGGCCACGACGCTCCTCCAGCTCGCCGCACTCGCCCTCCTTCCCGCGATCGGCCTCCTGTTCACGCTCGGTGGTGAGTCGGTGGCGAACAGCCTCCGCGCGACGGCCTGGGTGGGTCTCGCCGCGTTCGTGGTGCTCGTCGGCAGCTGCGCGCTGCTCGCAGTGAGCGATCGCGCCGTCCGTGCCGTCGGCCGGTTCGTGCAGTGGGTCCGCAACGCGGTCGTACGGCACGGTGAGCGCCTCACCGGCCTCCAGGACCGACTCCTCGACGAGCGCAACCAGGTGCGCGGCGCGCTCGGCTCGGAGTGGTGGAAGGCGACGCTCGCGACGGTCGGCAACCGGGCCTTCGACTACTTCGCCCTGCTCGCGTGCCTCGCGGCCGTCGGCACCGACCCGAACCCAGGGCTCGTGCTGCTGGCGTACTCCACCGCCGCGGTGCTGGCGATGATCCCGATCACCCCGGGCGGGCTCGGCTTCGTGGAGGCGGGGCTCTCGGCCACCCTGGTGCTCGCCGGCGTGAGCGGCGGCGACGCCGTGCTCGCCACGCTGGCCTACCGCCTGGTCTCGTTCTGGCTGCCCATCCCGGCCGGGCTCGTGGCCTACCTCGCCTTCCGTCACGTCGAGCGCCGCCAGGATCCCTGAGGCCGAGCGGCGCGGGCACGGGGCCGGGGGAGTGGCACGTCTAGGGTGCCGGTCCGATGCACCGAGACAAGCGCCTCACCGAAGACGACGTCGTCGCGGAGCTTCGCGACGGCATGACCATCGGCGTGGGCGGCTGGGGCTCCCGCCGCAAGCCCATGTCGATCCTGCGAGCGATCCTGCGCTCCGACCTCCGCGACCTCACGATCGTGAGCTACGGCGGCCCCGACGTCGGCATGCTCTGCGCCACCGGCCAGCTCCGGAAGGCGGTGTACGGGTTCGTGTCGCTGGACTCGATCCCCCTCGAGCCGCACTTCCGTGCCGCCCGCCAAGCCGGGTCGATCGAGGCCATGGAGCTCGACGAGGGGATGCTCCAGCTCGGCCTGCGTGCCGCGGCGTGGCGGGTCCCGTTCCTCCCGTGCCGCGCCGGGCTCGGCTCGGCGATCATGGACATCAACCCCGACCTGAAGACGGTCGAGTCGCCGTACGACGACGGCGAGGAGCTCGTCGCGATGCCCGCGCTGCACCTCGATGTCGCGCTGCTGCACGCCAACCGCGCCGATGCGCGCGGCAACGCGCAGTACCTCGGCAACGACTGGTACTTCGACGACCTCTTCGCGATGGCCGCCGAGCGCACGTTCGTCTCGTGCGAGCAGGTCGTGACCCCCGACGAGTTCGCGGCCAACGGCGCGCCCGACACGATCCGCGTGAGTCGCCTGTGGACCGACGGCGTGGTCGAGGCGCCGTTCGGTGCCCACTTCACCCATTGCGTGCCCGACTACGGGCGTGACGAGGTGATCCAGAAGGAGTACGCGGCGAGCGCCAAGGAGCCGGACGCGTGGGCGGCGTTCCGGGCCAAGTGGGTCGACGTGCCGGAGTCCGACTACCGGCGACTCGCGGAGGCCTCGCTCGCGAGCGCCGCCGCCCAGGCAGGGGGAGCAGGCTGATGAGTGATGTGACCCTGGCCGAGATCTGCGTGGTCGCATGCGCCGAGGCGTTCCGGGGCGACGGCGAGATCCTCGCCAGCCCCATCGGCGTGCTCCCGACGCTCGGGGCGCGCCTGGCGGCACTCA
>CAZKTS010000424.1:0-13213 GCA_964555735.1 uncultured Bifidobacteriaceae bacterium | reverse complement strand
GGCAACGCCGACACCGACTTCTCGAAGCTCAAGCCGATCAAGCCGCCGAAGAGCTGTGACGACGTCACCGGCGTCAGCGACAGCGAGATCAAGGTCGGTGTGCTCGTGCCGTCGTCGGGTCCGCTCTCCACGTCGTTCGCGGCGATGAAGGACGGCATCCAGGCTCGGGTCGACGTCGCCAACGAGAAGGGCGAGACGGGCAGCCGCAAGATCACGCTCGTCGAGAAGGACGACGCGAGCGATCCCGCCCGCAACCTCACCGCGGCGCAGGAGCTCGTCGAGCAGGACCAGGTCTTTGGCATCATCGAGGACAGCCCGAACGCGTTCTCGAGCGCGAAGTACCTGAACGAGAACGACGTCCCGGTCGTCGGCTGGCACCTCGGCCTCGCCGAGTTCGGCGAGTACCCGAACATGTTCGGCTGGCGCAACAGCACCACGACCGATCAGAAGGGCACGTACACGACTCGCAACGTCGACGTGCTGAAGGAGCTGGGCGCGAAGAAGATCGCCCTCGTCGGCACCAACGTCGGCAACAGCGCGACGTTCATCGACCAGGTCGCCGACTCGATCAAGCTGGTGAAGAACTCCGGCCTGAAGGTCGTCTACAAGAACACCGACATCCCGCCCGAGCGCCGCGAGTTCGGTGACATCGTGCAGCAGATCAAGGACTCGGGCGCCGACGGCATGTACACCGGCATGGACCTCCAGGCCAACGCCGCGCTGAGCGAGCAGCTCGCCCAGGCCGGCGTGAACATGAAGGCGGTCATCTTCCCGGGTGGCTACGACACCCGCGTGCTCGGCCTGCCCGGCGTCGAGGGCTCCTACTTCGGGGTCGAGTTCATCCCGTTCGAGGAGAACCCGGCCGCCTTCACCGAGTACAAGGCGCAGATGGACAAGGAGGACAAGTTCGCCACGGGGCAGGTGCCGTACATCGGCTGGCTCTCGGCGGACGCGTTCATCCGCGGCATCGTGGCGGCGGGCGTGAAGTGCCCGACGCAGAAGGCGTTCATCAACAACCTGCGTCTGGTCGACGACTACGACGGGGGCGGGGCGTTCACGCCGGTCGACTTCCGCAAGATCTTCGGTCGACCCTTCTACTGCGTGTACTACGTGCACGTGGAGAACGGGGCGTTCGTGCCGCAGTTCGACGGCAAGCCGTTCTGTGCGAACGGGCTCGTCTCGGACGGCAAGGTCACGAAGCTCACCGACGCCCAGAAGGCCGAGGGCTGAGCACCAGCACGAGGTGACGATGCAGCCACGGGCCCGGCGCGCGCGAGCGTGCCGGGCCCGTCCTGCATCGCCGCCGCCCTTGGACTGCCACTTCCCCGCCACCTGATCGGAGCGCAGACGCGTTGGACGCGTACATCCTCACCGGTCTCGTCCTCGGCAGCATCTACGCGATCTCCGCGCTCGGGCTCGTGCTCACGTACACCTCGTCGCGCGTCCTCAACTTCGCGCACGGCGCGATCGCCTACACGTGCGCGGTCTTCTACTACTGGCTCCACGAGCTCCAAGGCTGGGACATCATCCCGGCGGCGCTGTTCACCCTGCTCGTCTTCGCGCCGGTGCTCGGGTTCGCGCTCTGGGGCATCCTCTTCCGTCGACTCACGCACGCACCGCCCGAGGTGCGGTTCGTGTCCACCGTCGGCCTCTGGGTGGCGCTCCCGGCCCTGATCAAGATCGTCTTCCCGTTCACCAAGGCGGAGATCTTCGAGCCGGAGGGGATCGTCTCGGCACCGGCGAAGGTCTTCGACGTCTTCGGTCTCAACGTCAACGAGAACCAGGTCGCGGTGCTGCTCGGCGGCTTGCTCGTCGTGATCGCCCTCACCGTCCTGCTGCGCGCCACGCCCATGGGGCTGTCGATCCGGGGCTCGGTCGACTCGCCGCGCACCGCCGGGCTGTCGGGGATCAACACCAGCGCGGTGACGGCCGGGTCGTGGATGCTCGGCACCGGCCTCGCCGCGCTCGCCGGGATCCTGCTCACCCCGGTGCTCGGCCTCAACGAGCAGCAGTTCACGTCGCTGCTCGTGGTGTCGCTCGCCGCGGCGGTCGTCGGTCGGCTCACCAGCCTGCCGCTCACCTTCGCCGGCGCGATGCTGATCGGGCTGCTCCAGGGGCTCTCGACCCAGTTCCTCCCGAACGAGGGGGTGCTCGCGCTCGGGTTCCAGCCCAGCCTCCCGTTCTTCGTGATGCTGGCGTTCCTGCTCCTGTACCAGGGGCTCCGGCGCGAGAAGTTCGAGGCGCCGCTGCGCGCGGACCCGACCGAGACCGAGGTCGCCGCACCGCCGAGCCTGCGGGGCTGGCGCGCCGCGATCGGCCCCGCCGCCGTCGCCGCGGTGCTGCTGTCGGTCCCGCTGTGGCTCGACAACACGTGGGTCAACGTGGTCAGCCAGGGCGTCGCGCTCGCGATCCTCTTCGTGACGTTCACGATCGTCACCGGCGAGGGCGGCATGCTCTCGCTCTGCCAGGCCACGCTCGCCGGCGTCGGCGCCTTCACCGCCGCCCGCCTCGCCACCGACGCCGGCTGGCCGCTCGCGGCCGCGATCCTCGCCGGCGCGCTGCTGGCCGTGCCGATCGGCATGCTCGTCGCCGCGATCAGCCTCCGTCTCGGTGACGTCTACCTGGCCCTGGCGACGCTGGCCTTCGCGCTGCTCATGGAGAAGCTCGTCTTCGCGCAGGAGTCGCTGTCGAACTTCGGCTCGGGTGTCGAGCTCGCCCGCCCCGAGATCTTCGGCATCGACTTCAGCGACTCGTTCACGGGCAACGGACGCGTCAACTTCTACTTCTTGTTGTGCGGCATCTTCTTCGTGATCGCGATCTTGGCCGTGAACCTGCGGCGCGCGACGACCGGACTCGTGCTCGCGGCGATGCGCTCGAGCGAAGAAGCGTCCGCGACGGTGGGCATCAGCGTGGTGCGCGCCAAGATCCTCGCGTTCGGGGTCAGTGCCTTCGTCGCCGGGCTCGGTGGCGGCGTCTTCGCGATGTGGCAAGGGCGCGCCGCGCCGACATCGTTCAACGTCCTCGTGGGCATCGTCTGGCTCGCCGTGGTGGTCACGTGGGGGGTGCGGTCGGTGCTCGGGGCGCTGCTCGCAGGCATCCTCTTCGCGGTCGCGCCCCAGGAGCTCGGCATCGTGCTCGTGATCCCACTCCTGTTCATCGTCATCGGGTTCGTGACTCGCCTCGCGCTGGAGAAGAAGCTGACGACCCCCCTCGGCGCGCTGGCGGCCGTCGTCCTCGTCGCCGTCGGCGTGGTGGGCACCAAGCTGCTGCTCGACGTGGAGGATCCCGCGAACCTGATGCTCGCGGCCGTCGTCCTGGGCGCCGGCGTGGGGATCCTGGTGCGGCTGCTGCGGAGCGGCGCGGTGCGCACCCCGCAGGGCGCGGCCGGCCTGGTGCTCCTCATCGCGCTGGTGGGCGGCGCGGTCGCCTGGCTGCTCGGGCTCGACCTCGCCGAGGAAGCGGGCGAGGTGCCGACCCTCCTCTTCGGGCTCGGTGCGATCTTCCTGGCCGGCGAGCCGCGCGGCGTCCTCTTCAACTTCATCAACAGCCTTCGGCTCCGACAGCTCCGCACCGAGGCCCGCCTCGCTGAGGAAGCGACGCGCGACGCGGGGGCCGTGGCATGAGCGACGTCCTGCTCGCCGCACGCGACGTCACGGTGCGCTTCGGCGGTCTCGTCGCGCTCGACACCGTGACCATCCAGGTGCCGGAGCGCACGATCGTGGGCCTGGTCGGGCCCAACGGCGCCGGCAAGACGACCATGTTCGGCGTCGTCTCGGGTCTGCTGCGCCCGCGCAGCGCGACGGTCGAGCTCGCGGGCGTCGACGTCACCCGGGCGAGCCCGCAGAAGCGATCCAAGCTCGGCATCGCTCGCACCTTCCAACGACTCGAGCTGTTCGGCGAGCTCAGCGTGCGCGAGCACCTCGTGGTCGCCCACCGCGTGAGCAAGGGCCGCGACCACGCGTTCTTCCGTGACCTGGTGGGCGCCGGTCGCCGGCCGCTGCCGGGCGAGGACGACGCCGTCGACGCCACCCTCGAGCTGCTCGGGCTCACCGCGGTCGCCGACCGCCCGGTCTCGCTGCTGCCGCTCGGTACCGGACGTCTCGTCGAGATCGGCCGAGCGCTCGCGACCAACCCGCGCGTCGTCCTGCTCGACGAGCCGACGTCCGGGCTCGATGCGCACGAGAGCGAGCAGGTCGCCCGTACGCTCCAGACGGTCCGCGACGAGCGCTCGGTCGCCTTCCTCCTCGTGGAGCACGACGTCGAGCTCGTGCTCGGCCTCGCGGCCTCGGTGACCGTGCTCGACTTCGGCAAGGTGATCGCGTCCGGACCACCGGATGCGATCCGGGGCGACGCGGCGGTCCGCGCCGCGTACCTCGGGGACGCCGCCGCCGCGGCCGACGACGGGGAGGCGCCGTGACCGCGACCGACGTGACCACCACGCCCGTCCTCGGCGTCGAGGACGTCGAGGTGTCCTACGGCGAGGCCCGTGCGCTCTTCGGGGTCGACCTGACGATCGCCGCCGGTGGCGCCCTGGCGGTGCTCGGCCGCAACGGTGCCGGCAAGAGCTCGCTCGCGGCCGCGATCGGGGGCACCGTGCGGCCGTCGGCGGGCCGGGTGCTGCTCGACGGCGAGGACATCACCAAGCTGTCGTCGAACCGACGCAGCCGCCTCGGCATCGCCTACGTGCCGGAGGAGCGGGCGATCTTCCCCCACCTCTCGGTGCTCGACAACCTCCGCCTCCGCCTCCGCCACGCGGTCCCGCGGAGTGAGCGGGGCACTGCGCTCGAGCGGGCGTTCGAGCTGTTCCCGCGGCTCGCCGAGCGCCGGCGGCAGGGCGCCGGCACGCTGTCGGGCGGCGAGCAGCAGATGCTGAGCCTGGCGCGCGTCATGGCCGCGCCACCGCGGCTGCTCGTGGCCGACGAGATGTCGCTCGGCCTCGCGCCGCGCATGGTGGATCTCGTCTTCGAGACGCTCACCAAGGCGCGCGCCGAAGGCGTCACCGTGCTCCTCGTCGAGCAGTACGTGGAGCGCGCGCTCGAGTTCGCCGACGACGCCATCATCATGAACCGGGGGCTGGTCGCCTGGCGCGGCCCTGCCGCCGACGCGGGCGCCGAGCTCGTCGCCGGCTACCTGGGCTCGTCCTGAGCGGCGCCGGTCAGGCTTCGTCGCGGAGCTGCTGGCGAAGCACGAACTTCTGGATCTTCCCCGACGGGGTCCGCGGGAACTCGTCGATCGAGCGGATCTCCTCCGGCCACTTCTGCTTCGCGAGCCCGGCCTCGGCGAGGTGCGTCTGCATCGCATCGAGATCGGGTGCCGTGCCCGCCTGCATGCGCACGAACGCGCAGCCGTGCTCACCGAAGCGCTCGTCGGGCGCGGCCACCACCGCAACCTCCGCGACACCGGGGAGGCGCACGAGCAGGTCCTCGACCTCGACGGCGCTCACGTTCTCGCCGCCGCGGATGATGATGTCCTTCTTCCGGTCGACGATCTGGAGGAACCCGTCTTCGTCGAGCACGCCGACGTCGCCGGTTCCGAACCAGCCGTCGGCGTCGAACGCGGCGGCGGTGTTGGCCGCCGTCGTGTAGCCGACGAAGCAGTCGGGCCCGCGACTCCAGATCTCGCCCGGTTCCCCCACGCCGACGACCCGGCCGTCGTCGTCGCGCAGCTCGATCTCGACGCCGTCCATCGGTCGACCGTCGGTGGTGAGCCGCTTGTCGAGCGGGTCCTCGTGACGCGCGCCGGTGATCGACGGATGCTCGGTGGAGCCGAAGCTGCGCACCGTGGAGATGCCGAGCGCGGCGGCGCGCTCGCCGACCGCGGCAGGCACGGGCGAGCCACCGAGCCCGACCCGGTCCATCAGCCGCGCGTGCTCCGGCGTGAAGTCGGGGTGATCGAGCAGGCTGGTGAGGAAGTACGTGGAGCCGCTGCCGCTCGACACCTGGTCGTCGAGCATCGCCCGCAGGACCCGGCCGGGATCCCACACGTCGATGAGCTGCACCGCGTCGCGCTTGTGGAGCGGCAGGAGGAGTGCGGCCAGCATCCCGATGCCGTGACCCACCGGCGCCCCGACCAGGAGCGCGTTCTGGCTGTTCGCCCCGAGCGCGGACAGCTGCTTGATCTCGAAGCCGATGGTGCGGTGCGAGTGCACGACGCCCTTGGGGTCCGACGTCGTGCCCGACGTGTACGCGATCAGTGCGGGGGCCATCGGATCGGTGGGCACCGGGCCGTCGAGCGGATCGTCGCGGCGGAGCTCGGCGAACGGCCGCGCGTCGCCCGGCACGTCGTCGCCGACGACGAACACGTCTTCGAGCTCGGTGAGGCCGGGGCGGACCTGCTCGAGCGTGGCCAGGAAGTCGATGTGGTGGAACCGGTCGCCGGTCACGAGGAGCCGCGCGCCCGACTGCGCCAGGATGAAGCCGACCTCCTTCGGACCGTAGAAGTGGACGATCGGCACCGGCACCGCGCCGAGGAGCGCGAGGGCCCAGAAGGTCGACGCGGCCTCGGGCCAGTTGGGCAGCTGGAACGCGACCGGGTCCCCGGCGCGGACGCCGTGGGCCCGGAGGCCGGCGGCGACGCTCCGGGCGTCGGCGTACGCCTGCTCGTACGTGCCCCGCCACGGGCGCACGTCGGAGCGGAACACGACCCGCTGCTGCGGCCGCTCCACGAAGCCGTCGGCGAGGATCGACCCGAGGGTCTCGTCGGTCCACGACCCGTCGGCGACGTAGCGGCGGGCCCGCTCGGCGTCGTCGGTCCGCAACGGCAGGTCGAGGGTCACAGAGGCTGACGCTACCGTCAGCGACACCGCCGACGGGCCCGGGCCGCGTGGTGCTTGCCCAGTGCCCGGGCGCCGGAATATCGTTCCGGGGATGCGGAACGACGTTCTCGATGCGGCCGCGGGCGGCGTCCCGGCGAGCGTCGCCGCCCGCACCCTGCGCGAGCGAGCCGGTGCCTACGAGGAAGAGGTCCGCCGCCTCGTCGACGCCGCCTACGCGGTGATGCGCCGCACGGGCAGCCTCGACCCGCGCGTCAGCGACATCGTGCGGGAGTCGGGCCTCTCCAACCAGGCGTTCTACCGGCACTTCCGCGGCAAGGACGAGCTGCTGCTCGCGGTGCTCGACGACGGCCAGCAGCGGCTCGAGTCGTACCTGGCGACGCGCATGGCGCGGGCCGAGCCGGGCGCCGAGACGGTGCGCGCCTGGATCGAAGGGGTGCTCGAGCAGGCGCGCAACACCGACGCCGCCGACAACACCCGCCCGTTCGCGGCGAACGCCGTGCGCATCGCCGACCGCTTCCCCGTCGAGCATGCCGCGTCACGTGAACGACTCCTCGCTCCCCTCCGCGCCGCAGTCGCCGACGCCGGTGGCGATCCCGCACGCGATGCCGATGCGATCTACCACCTGGCGTTCGGGCGCATGCAGGACGCGCTCGTTCGACGCGAGACGCCCGACGCCGCCGAGACCGAGCACCTCGTGCAGTTCGCCCTGCAAGGTCTGGCCGATGCCTGAGGTCGAAGCCATGTTGACGGGGATCGGCGGACAGGGCGTGCAGCTCGCGGCCCAGGTGATCGCGCGTGGGGCGACGCTCGAAGGTCGCAACGTGCTCCTGTTCGGGGTGTACGCCGGCGCGATGCGCGGGATGAACACCGACGCGACCATCGTCGTGAGCGACGCGCCGATCCAGGCGCCGCCGCTGCTCTCGCACACGTGGTCGGCGATCGGGATGCACGACAAGTACTGGGCCCAGATCGGGCCGAAGGTGCGCGACGGCGGCCTGATCCTCGTGAACGACGCGACGTTCGAGACGCCGCTCGACACCGAGCGGTTCCACGTGCTGCGGGTGCCGGCGAGCGACACGGCCCTCGCCCTCGGCAACGAGCTCGGGGCGTCGCTCGTGATGACCGGCGCGTACCTCGCGACCACCGGGTTGGTCGGGCTCGATGCGGCGATCGAGGCCATGAAGGAGTCGATCCCGCCGTACCGCACCCAGCACGTCGCCAAGAACGAGGAAGCACTGCGCACCGGCTTCGGGCTCGTCGAGCCGCTCACCGCACCGGCGTTCGCGCGGACCGACGAAGGCGCATCCGCATGACCGCTTCCACGACGATCAAGAGCCGCGGCACCGTCACCATCGACGTCGAGACGTGCAAGGGCTGCGAGCTCTGCATCACCGCGTGCCCACCGGACGTGCTCTCGATGACCACCGAGGTCAACCAGCTCGGGTACCACTACCCGCAGCTGCATCCGGGCTGCACCGGGTGCGCGGCCTGCCTCTTCGTGTGCCCGGACTTCTGCTTCGAGGTGTTCCGGTTCGAGACGCCGGTGACGACCGAGGTGGCCCCGTGACGGCCGTCGCGCCCGCACCCTCGGGCAACCGACAGCTGATCGAGGGGTCGGAGGCGATCGCGCTCGCGTCGATCGCCGCGGGGTGCAAGTTCTTCGCCGGGTACCCGATGACGCCGTTCACCGAGATCCTCGAGCACTTCGCGAAGCACCTCCCCGAGGTCGGCGGCACGTGCATCAACGCCGAGAGCGAGCTCGAGGCGGTGGGCATGGCGTGGGGCGCCCTCGCGGCCGGCGCGCGCGCCGCGACCGGGTCGACCGGCCAGGGCCTCTCCCTCATGCAGGAGTCGTTCGCGGAGATCACGCTCGCCGAGCTCCCGCTCGTGATCTTCGACATGGCGCGCGGCCAGGCCGACTACTTCCAGGCGACGCGGGGCGGCGGCCACGGCGACTACCGCCACCTCGTGCTCGCGCCGGTCGACATCGCGGAGGCCGTCGAGCTCACGCAGCTCGCGTTCCACCTCGCCGACGTCTGGCGCAACCCGGTGCTCGTGATGGGCGACTACCTGACCGCCCACGTACGGGAGGCCGTCTCGATCGCGCCGATCGACTTCGGGCCGGTGCCGGCCAAGGACTGGGCGGTCGACGGCGCGCGCACCGGCACCGGGCGGTCGCGCATCGTGTCGCCGTTGGGCTTCGAGAAGCACGGGCGTCCGAACCCGGGGATCGAGCGCCACCTCCGCCGGATCGCCGGCAAGCTGCGCGAGATCGAGGGCGCAGAGGCGCGGGCCGAGACGGGGTACTGCGACGACGCCGAGACCGTCGTCGTCGCCTACGGGAGCCCGGCGAAGTTCGTGCGCTACGTCGTCGCCCAGCTGCGCGCCGAGGGCGAGCGCGTCGGCTTCGTCCGGCCGATCACGCTCTGGCCGTTCCCCACCGAAGCGGTCGCGTCGGCGGCCGACGGCGCGCGGACCGTCGCCACCTTCGAGCTCTGCGCCGGGCAGATGATCGACGACGTGCGGCTGTCGGTCCTCGGGCGCGCGCCGGTCGTGGGCATCGGCGGGATCTCCACCGACGGCTCGGGCTTCGGCGTCGGCCCGCTGCTCGACGTCGAGCGGGTGCGCGAGCGCATCCTCGCCGTGCACCGCGGCGGCGCCGACGCGGAGCTGCCACCACTCCCCGACAACGAGAGGGCGATGGGATGAGCGAGAGCGGAGCCGTGGGCAACCATCCTGGTCGGCGCCACCAGTGGCGCCTCATCCGACGAGCGGGCACAGCCCGTCTCGCCGGACGGCCGGGACGGCGGAGCGGGAGCGCGGAGAGATGATGAAGCTGCCGGTGCTGGACACGTCGGTCGCGCCGAGCGTGCCCGCGCGCAAGGTGGGCGACCTCAAGCCCGAGCTGCTGCTCACCCAGGAACACCACATGTGCCCGGGGTGCGGCGAGCCGCTCGCGCTGCGATCGTTCCTCGAGACGCTCGTCGAGCTCGAGGTCGCACAGCGATCCGTGGCCGTCCTGGGCATCGGCTGCTACACGGCGTTCGGGATGACCATGGACGTCGACCTCGTGCAAGCGCTGCACGGGCGCGCGCCGTCGGTCGCGACCGGCCTGAAGCGCATGCGGCCCGACTCGGTGGTGTTCACGCTCCAGGGCGACGGCGACATGGTGAACGAAGGACTGCAGGAGGTGCTGCACACCGCGGCACGCGGGGAGCGCGTCACGTGCATCCTGCTCAACAACGGCGTGTTCGGCGAGACCGGCGGGCACATGACCGCGACCACGGTGCTCGGCCAGCGCACGAAGAACTCGCTCGACGGCCGCGACGCCGAGTACCACGGGTACCCGATCCTCATCGGTGACCTCATCTCGCGCCTCGAGGGTGCGGCCTACGTGGCGCGGGGCTCGGTGCACAACGCAGGGGCCGTCGCGCGCACGAAGCGCATGATCCGGCGGGCGTTCGAGACCCAGCTCGAGGGCGCGGGGTTCTCGTTCATCGAGGTGCTCACCATGTGCCCGACCGGGTGGTTCATCCCGACCGGTGACGGACCCGACTACCTCGACGAGACCATGGGCGAGGTGCACGTCATGGGTGAGCTCAAGGTCGACGGTCGGGTGCGCACGACCGAGGAGCTGCACGCGGAGAACGTCGCCAAGCAGCGCGAGGTGGAGGCGAAGCTCGCGGCGGGCGGGTTGGACGAGTCACCGGTCGGCTAGACACACGCTCGTGAACTTCGACTACCCCGCCGAGGCCGAAGCCTTCCGGACCGAGCTGCGCGCGTGGCTCGACGAGCACTGGACCGACGAGTACCGCGCGCTGCCATCGCTCATGGCGTGCGAGGCCGGCTCCCCGGCCGTCGCCAAGCACCAGGAGTGGAACGCGACGCTCGCCGACGCCGGGTACGCGGCGATCTCGTGGCCGGCCGAGTACGGCGGGCGCGCGGCGAGCGTGATGGAGCAGGTCGTCTTCACCGAGGAGATGCACCGGGCGGGCGCGCCCCACACCGTCAACCTCATCGGGCTGTCGAACGTGGCGCCGGCGATCATGACGTACGGCACCGACGAGCAGCGGCGCACGCTGCTGCCGCGGATGCGTCGAGGTGACGACATCTGGTGCCAGGGGTTCTCGGAACCCGACGCCGGGTCGGACCTCGCGTCGCTGTCGGCGTCGGCCGTGCGCGACGGCGACCACTACGTGGTGAACGGGCAGAAGACATGGAACACGCTCGGGCACCTGGCCAACTGGTGCGAGCTGCTGGTGCGGACCGACCCGGAGGCGCCGAAGCACAAGGGCATCTCGTGCCTGCTCGTCGACATGACGCTGCCGGGCGTCGAGGTGCGGCCGATCACGACGATCGCCGGGGAGGGCGAGTTCAACGAGATCTTCTTCGACGACGTGCGCGTGCCGGTGGCCGGCGTCGGCGGGCTGCTCGGCGCCGAGAACGAAGGCTGGCGGGTCGCGATGACGACGCTCAACAACGAGCGCGGCGGCGTGGCGTCGTTGCATCTCGGGCTGCGGTCGCGCATCGGTGAGCTCATCGAGGTCGCGAAGGCGAACGGTGCGGCCTCGCACGGTGCGGTGCGGCAGCGGCTCGCGTCGCTGTACCTCGAGGGCGAGCTGCTCAAGATGCTCGCCGACCGCTCGATCTCGGGCGCGATCCACGGGCGGGAGATGGGGCCCGAGGCGAGCCTGGTGAAGCTGGTGTGGAGCGAGACGTCGCAGCACGTCGGGGAGGTCGCGGGTGACGTGCTCGGCCCCGACGCGAACTCGGGCGCGTGGGGCCGAGACCGCGTCGCGATGCGCTCGTTCACGATCGCCGGCGGCACCACCCAGGTGAACAAGAACATCGTCGCCCAACGAGTCCTCGGCCTCCCCCGCGCCTGAGCCACAGGTCAAGCGCGCACAAGGCGCTCCTCAGGGCAATAGGGCGACAAGACCGGACGCACCGGTCACAGGGTTGGATCATCGGCGTCCGTGCGTCCGATGCCGCGAACCAGTGGTCCACCCGAGGCAAGCAGGCGCAGCGCCCTGAGCGCGACGGCCGCGAGCCAACACGGCGTCTTCACGCGCCGCCAGGCGATCGCCGCCGGCTATCCCGTGAGGACCATCGCGTACCGCCTGCGCACCCATGCCTGGGAAGCCGTCGACTACGGCGTGTACCGCACGGCGGGGACGCCCGGCTCATGGCAGCAACGACTGCTCGCCGCCTGCCTCGCTGGTCCGGCCGTGGCGTCGCACCGGGCGGCGGCTCGCCTGTGGCACGCGCCGGGTGTCGAGGACGCCCCGGTCGAAGTGACGGCGTTCCGCCATCGTCGGCGGAGCCGGCGGTCGGACGTGGTCTGGCATGAATCGGTGAGGCTGGAGCCGTACGAACGGCGGATGATCGACGGCATTCCCGTGACCGAGCCCGCACGCACGCTCCTCGACCTGGGCGCGCTCGAGGACGACACCGTCCTCGTCGCGACCTTCGACGACTTCATCCGTCGAGGGCTGACATCCGTCGAAGCGGTCGAAGCACGGCTCGAGCAGCTCGGAGAGCTCAGGCTCGGGTCGAGCCGCGTCAAAGCGGTGATCCGACGGCGGCGCGGCGACACGGGTGCCGTCCCCGAGAGCATCCTCGAGTCGAAGTTCGATCAGCTGATCCGGCGGGCCGGACTCCCGCCTCCCGTGCGCCAGTTCGAGGTGCGTGACGCTGCCGGCAACCTCGTGGGGCGCGCTGACTTCGCGTATCCCGCGCACCGGATCCTGATCGAGGTCCAGAGCGTCCGGTTCCACGGTCCGGAACGCCACGAGGAAGAGGATCGACGCCGTGCAGCACTTGCGGCGTTGGACTACCGCATCATCCCGATCGGCTCACGCGACCTCCGCGAGCACCCTGACCGCGTCGTGCGCACGATCGCTGCCGCGATCGGCGTCTACCCCCTGAAGCGCTCGTTCTTGTAGCCCTATTGCACTGAGGAGCGCCTCGTCACTTGGTCAGGGACTCGGCCTTCTGCATGAGCTGGAGGACGATGGGGCCGAAGGCTTCGATCTTGGGGTTGTCGAGGGCGCCGCTGGCGTACCTCGAGTACTGGCCCTCGAGCACGATCGCGAGCTTGAAGCAGGCCAGCACCTCGTAGAAGTCGATGTCGGCCGTCGACCGGCCGCTCACCTGCTCGTAGTGCGCGAGCAGCTCGGCCCGCTTCGGCATCCCCTCCATGGGCACGTAGCCGGCATCACCGAACGGCTCGTCGTCGCGCGGCCATCCCTGGATGACCCACCCGAGGTCGAGCAGCGGATCGCCCACCGTCGCCATCTCCCAGTCGACGATCGCCGCGAGCTGCGCGGGCGCGCCGTGCTTGTACATGACGTTGGCGAACTGGTAGTCGCCGTGGATGATCCCCGGCTCGTACGTCGACGGGATGTTGTTGCGCAGCCAGTCGGCCACCACCGGCAC
>CAZKTS010000423.1:0-1574 GCA_964555735.1 uncultured Bifidobacteriaceae bacterium | reverse complement strand
CTGCCGCAGCGACTCGGCACCACCGACGATCTCCATGATCTCGGTGGTGATCGCGTCCTGGCGGGCGCGGTTCATGACGCGCGACAGGCTCGTGATGAGATCGTCGGCGTTGTCGGTTGCGGCCTTCATCGCGCGCTGTCGGGCCGCGTGCTCCGACGCCGCGGCGTTCAGCAGCGCGGCGTACACGCGGGCCTCGGCGTAGCGCGGCAACAGCCGCTCGAGGATGGCGTCGGGCGAAGGCTCGAACTCATACGTGGGCGGCACCGCGCCGTCGTCACCGCTGTCGGGGCGGGCGTCGCCGCCCTCGAGCAGCTCGCGATCGAGCGGCATGAGCGGGCGCACCACGACTTCCTGGGTGCCCGCCGAGACGAACCGGGTGTAGATCAGCTCGACGAGGTCGTACTCGCCGGCGAGGAACGGGCCTTCGACGGCCCGGGCGACGGCGCGCGCGTCTTCGTAGGTCGGCTGGTCGGAGAAGCCGGTGAACACACCGTCGAGGCGGTAGTCGCGGTACCGGAAGTAGCTCTCGGCCTTGCGGCCCACCACGACCAGCCCGTAGTCGCGCCCGAGCTGGGCGTGCTCGCGCAGCGATCCCTCCGCGGCCCGGATCACCGACGAGTTGTAGCCACCGCAGAGACCGCGGTCGGCGGCGATGACGATGTGCGCGACGCGCTTGGTCTCGGGACGTGCCGCGAGCAGTGGGCTGTTGGTGCCCGCACCGGCGGCGGCGAGGTCGCGCACGACCTCGGTGATCGTCTCGCTGTAGGGAACGGCAGCCTGCACCCGCGCCTGGGCGCGCACGATCCGACTCCCCGCGATGAGCTCCATCGCGCGGGTGATCTTCTTCGTCGCCTGCACGCTGCGGATCCTCCGGCGGAGGATCCGCTCCTGGCCACCGGCCACAGCTACTCCGTCTCGAGGGTCTTGTCGGACTCGGCGTCGCCCGGCGCCTCGGCGTCGGTCGCGGTCGGGTCCGCCGCGCCGGCGCCGCCGGCCGCGGCGATGCCGGCCACGAAGTCGGTCTTGAAGTCGCCCACCGCGCGCTCGAGCGCGTCGCCCTCGGGCAGCTTGCCGGTGTCGCGGATCTCCGAGAGCAAGCCTGCGTGGCGAGAGCGCATCCACTCGAGCAGCTCGGTCTCGAACCGGCGGACCTCGTCGGCGGGCAGGTCGTCGAGGACGCCGGTCGTACCGACGAAGATCGAGACCACCTGCTCCTCGACGGGCATGGGCGAGTTCAGCGGCTGCTTGAGCAGCTCGACGAGACGCTCACCTCGGTCGAGCTGCGCACGCGACACCGCGTCGAGCTCGGAGCCGAAGGTTGCGAACGCCTCGAGCTCGCGAAACTGCGCGAGGTCGAGCTTGAGCGTTCCGGCCACCGACTTCATCGCCTTGATCTGCGCGTCACCACCCACACGGGACACCGAGATGCCGACGTCGACCGCCGGGCGCACACCGGACTTGAACAGGTCGTCGATCAGGTAGATCTGACCGTCGGTGATCGAGATCACGTTGGTGGGGATGTACGCCGAGACGTCACCCGCCTTGGTCTCGATGATCGGCAGCGCGGTGAGCGA
>CAZKTS010000422.1:0-3752 GCA_964555735.1 uncultured Bifidobacteriaceae bacterium | reverse complement strand
GACCATGAGGTGCACCTCGGGGTTGTTGCGCTCGATCGAGTACACCATCTGCTTGAGGATCGTGGTCTTGCCCGCCTTCGGCGGCGACACGATCAGCCCGCGCTGGCCCTTCCCGATCGGCGAGATGAGGTCGATGATCCGTGGCAGCACCTCGCCCGGCTCGTCGGCGAGCTCCAGCCGGAGCTGCTCGTCCGGGAACAGCGGCGTGAGGTCCTCGAAGCGAGGCCGGGCGCGCGCATCGTCCGGGGACATCTCGTTGATCGCGTCCACGCGCAGCAGCGCCGGGTACTTCTCGTTGCTCGCCTGGGGACGCGACGAGCCGCGCACGAAGTCGCCCTTGCGGAGCGCGAACCGGCGCACCTGCGAGGCCGACACGTAGACGTCGTTGCGTCCGGGGAGGTAGCCGCTCGTGCGCAGGAAGCCGTAGCCCTCGTCGCGCAGCTCGAGCAGGCCCTGGACATCGATGGGCTCGCCCACCGGCTCGTTGCCCGGCCGGGGCTCGTTGCCGCCTTCGCCCTGGCCGCGACCGCGGCGCCGACGACGGCGACGGGTGGTGTTGCCCTCGCCGTAGGACTCGCGGAGGTCTTCGGCGTCGACCGGCGCGCCGCCGCCCGCGCCGTCCTTGCCCGCGCTGTCCGTGGTCGAGGCGTCGGTGCCCGAGGCGGCATCGCCGCGACCGGCGCGGTCGTCGGCCGCGGCCGCCGGCTGGGTGGCCTCGGACGCGGTGGACGTGGCGGACTTGGTGCCCGCCGAGCGCCGGGGGCGCGGCGCGATCTCGGGCTCGGCATCGTCGGCGGACGCGAGGGCGTCCTCTTCGGCGGCGAGGGCCTCGACGCTCTCCGACTCGAGCTCCGACGCCTTCGCGGAGCGAACCGTGCGCTTCGTGGTGGTGCCGCCGTTCTCGCCGGTGCCGCCGTCGACGGCAGCGAGGATCGCGTCGACGAGCTCCGCCTTGCGCATGCGGGTGGGGGCCTTCACGCCCATCGCGCTCGCGATGGCGTGCAGCTCGTCTCGGTCCTTGCCGTCGAGGACCGTGCGGTCGAGCTCGGCCGTGCCGTTGTCAGGGGGGGTCATGAAGGTGGTTGCCCTCCTCGGGCTGTGTGCTCCTCGCAAGGGGCGGGGAGCCGGCGTCGGACCGAAACGGTGCGCGACACCGGGATGGAATCCGTCTCCGACCGGCCCGGGTGGGGACACGCCGGCGGATCAGGGGGTGCCCCACTGCCGGGTTCGGTACGCACGGCGACCCGAGAGTGCGATCGCTGGCGGAGATGCCGGGACCGGGAGGTGTTGCTGCACTGGGTCCGGCGGCCGCACCGAGGCGGCGGAACGCCAACCACTGTATCCGCCCGCGCGGGGCGCGGCAAGGAACGGCGACGCCGAGCCCGGCTCAGGCGACGAGGCGGCCCATGAGCTCGTGGGCGACGACGACGTCCTCGCCGGCGACCGCCGACTCCGTGTACTCGCCGCCTTCCGCATCGGCCGTGGAGTCGAACAAGAGGTACGGCACGGGGTCGGAGGTGTGGGTGCGGAGCGCGCACGGCGTCGCGTGGTCGGGCAACAGCAGGAGTCGGTAGGGCTCGTCACCGAGCGCGTCGACCACCGGCCCGATGATCTCCGCGTCCCACCGCTCGAGCGCGGTGACCTTCTCGCCGACGTCGCCGGCGTGCCCCGCTTCGTCGGTGGCTTCGACGTGCAACAGGAAGAAGTCGCGCGTCTCGAGCGAGTCGAGGCAGGCCCGGGCCTGCGCGCCGTAGTCGTTGTCGAACCCGGCACTCGCGCCCGGGACGTCGACGACGTCGATGCCGGTGAGCACACCGAGCCCGCGGACGAGATCGACCGCCGAGGTGAGCCGCCCCTCGACGCCGAAGGTGTCGGCGAACCGAGGGAGCGCGGGCCGCGCGCCCTGCCCCCAGAGCCAGATCTGGGTCGCGGCCGAGCCGACCTCGGACGCGACCTCGCCGACCACCGGCCGCGACCCGTCCATCAGCGCCTGGAGCTTCGCCGCAGCCGGGCCGGTGGGCCAGACCGCGGGCGTGCCGGTGAGGTCGTGGGGTGGGATGCAGTCGGCCTCCGCCCACGTGCTCGGCACGACGCACAGGTGGCGGTACTCGACCCCGGGATGGAAGTGGACGCCGTCGCGACCGCCGCCGAGCGTCGCCTCGAGCGCCGCCACGATGCGGTGGCTCTGGGCATCGGTGGGGTGGCCGCCGGCGAAGTCGACCATGGTGCCGGCCGCGTCGATCGTGACCAGGTTGCAGCGGTAGGCGACGTCGTCGGGGCCGAGCTCGACGCCCATGGCCGCGGCTTCGATCGGGGCGCGGCCGGTGTGGAAGCGCGCGGGGTCGAAGCCCAGGATCGCCATGTTCCCCACGTCGCTCCCGGGCGGGAGGCCCGGCGGGATCACCGCAGCCCGGCCCACCTCGGAGCGGGCCGCCAGCGCCGCGAGGTGCGGCATCGCGGCGACCTCGAGCGGGGTGCGGCCATCGAGCGCCGCGAGCGGTTCGTCGGCGCAGCCGTCGGGCACGAACACCAGGTACTTCACGACACGATGCTACGGGCTGGATGTGGGGGAAGCGGCACGCGGTGGAGCGCAGCCGATCGATCGCTACGCTGCCCCGGATGCGTCGACGGCTCTCCCGTGCGTTCGTCGCGCCCGCGATCGCGCTCGCACTCGCCACGGCGGCGTGCGGCGGCTCCGACGACGGCCGGGCCTCCTCGCCCACGACGGCGCCGCGGCCGACGACCACGACCTCGGAACCGTCGACGACGTCGACGCTGGCGCCCAACGGCGACCTCGCCGCCGCCGCCGTGACGCTCACCAAGGTGGCCGACGTCACCGGCGGCACCGCCCTCGCCGCCCGGCCGGGCGAAGCCGGCGTGATCCACGTGGCGCGCCAGAGCGGGCAGATCGTCGCGATCCGCGACGGCGCGGTGGAGGCGACGCCGACGCTCGACCTCTCCGGTCGAGTGCGCTCGGGCGGCGAGCAGGGCTTGCTCGGGATCGCGTTCTCGCCTGACGGCTCCAAGCTCTACGTCCACTCCACCGGCACCGACGGCGACTCCCGCATCGAGGAGTATGCGATGGACGGCGCGGTCGCCGACCCCGCGACGGCCCGGCCGGTGCTGACCGCGCCCGGTCTGCAGTCCAACCACAACGGCGGGGCGATCGCGTTCGGCCCCGACGGCAACCTCTACATCGCGCTGGGTGATGGCGGCGGGGCCAACGACCAGGGCGCGGGTCACCCGCCCGAGGGCAACGGGCAGTCGCTCGACACCCTGCTCGGCAAGATCCTGCGCATCGACCCGACCCCGACGCTCGCCGCGCCGTACACGATCCCCGCCGACAATCCGTTCGCCGGCGGCGGGGGCCGCCCCGAGATCTGGACCTGGGGGCTGCGCAACCCGTGGCGGTTCTCGTTCGACATCCCGACCGGCGACCTCTGGATCGGCGACGTCGGGCAGGGCGCGTGGGAGGAGATCGACCGGGTCCCGTTCGAGGTCGCGGGTGGCGCGAACTTCGGCTGGCCGCTGCTCGAGGGCAGCCACGACTTCCGCGGCGGCGCACCGCCCGGTTCCACGGTGCTGCCGGTGCTCGAGACGTCGCACGCCGACGGCAACTGCGCGATCACCGGCGGCTTCGTGTACCGCGGCACGCGGATCCCCGCCCTCTTCGGCGCGTACCTCTTCACCGACAACTGCAACGGCGCCATCCGCGCGATCCAGCTCGGACCCGACGGCGCCGTCGTCGCCGA
>CAZKTS010000421.1:0-7750 GCA_964555735.1 uncultured Bifidobacteriaceae bacterium | reverse complement strand
AAGAGCATCCCCGGGTTCTCCGCGTTCGAGGACGTCTGGGACACGCGCGCGCCGCTCGGCTGGGACATCAAGGACCCCGAGCCGGTGGCGCGCTCGTGCGTCGCGCTGCTCTCCGACTTCTTCCCCGCGACCACCGGAGAGATGGTGCACGTCGACGGCGGCTTCCACGCCACCGGCGCGTAGCGCCGCATCTTCCGTCGGGGCAGTTCAGCCCGCGAGCGCGGCGCTCACCTTGGGCACCGTGTCCTTCGGGCTCACCTTGTAGAAGGTCGCGGCGACCTTGCCCTGCTCGTCGATCACGAACGCCGAGCGCACGATGCCCATGTACTTCTTGCCGTACATCGACTTCTCACCCCACGCGCCGTACTTGTCGGCCACCGTGTGGTCTTCGTCGGCGAGGAGCGGGAACCCGAGCTTGTACTTCTCGTCGAACTTCTTCTGGCGTGCCGGTGAGTCCGGGCTGATGCCGAGCACGACCGCCTTCAGCTTCTTCAAGTCCGGCATCGCGTCGCGCAGCGCGCACGATTGCGTCGTGCACCCGGGCGTGTCTGCCTTCGGATAGAAGTACACGACGACCCGCTTGCCCTTGTAGTCCGACAGCTTGACCTTCTTGCCGCGCTGATCCGTCAACGTGAATGCCGGTGCGCGTCCGCCCACCTTCAGCTCTCCCACAGTGCCGCAACCCCCGTTGCTAGCGCCCCGCCGTGCCCGGTGCAGTTCACCCGGCGCCGTAGCATGCCGCACGTGCGGCGCCGGATGCTCGTCGAGCTCGGCGCCGGCCCGGCCGAGATCCGCGACGCGGCGTCCCGCGTGCTCGGCGTCCGCCCCGATCCGAGCCTTGCCGACGGTGGTGCTGTGCTCGTCGGCTCGATGCCGGCAGCCACGGATCCGGACGCCCGACTCACTGTCCACGTCCTCCCCACCACCCACGCCGACGGACCGACCGAGGTGGAGCTGCGCTCGTCGTCGAACGTCCGCGTCCCCTACTTCGGTTGGTTCGTCCGGACGCTCTCCTGGTGGGGAGCCCCCCGAGTGCTCCGCCACGCCGCCGGGCTCCTCCGGGCCGAGGTCGAGGGCACCTCGCCCCCCGAGCCGCCGAAGCCCCTGCCACTCCTCCCGCCGGTGCCGTTCTCGCTCGAGCAGGCCGCTCGCCTCGGCGCGATCGCCGCCGTCGCGGCCGTCGCCAACTTCGGGGGTGCGCTGCTGACCCAGAACGGCGACGCGGTCACCCGCTCGTTCGGCGAGGACGACGCGGCCCTCGGGTTCGCCCTCGCGCTGGCGCGTGCCGGCGTCCTCGTGTCACTCGTCGCGACCGCGATGTCGGACCGCTTCGGACGCCGCCGCATGATCCTGGTCTGCCTCGCCGGGATCTGCGCCGCGAACGCGCTCGCCGCCGTCTCTCCTTCGTTCGAGGTGTTCACTGCGGCGCAGTTCACGACCCGGGCGCTGGTCAACGCGACGCTCATCGTGGCCGCGATCGCCGCAGTCGAGGAAGCACCGGAAGGAGCTCGCGCGTACGCGTTCGCGCTGTTCGCGCTCGCCCTCGGGGTCGGCTTCGGTCTCACGGTCGTGCTGCTCCCGCTCGCCGACCTCGGCGACGACGGCTGGCGCATCGCCTTCGCGATCAGCGCGCTCACCGCGTTCGCGCTCCCGAGCATCGGTCGCAACCTCCACGAGACCACGCGCTTTCGACGGCTCGAACGCACGGGAAGCCGGTGGCGACTGTCGGAGGTGTTCGACCGGCGCTACGGCCCTCGGTTCCTGCTGCTCGGCCTGGTCGCGTTCCTGGCCAACGTGTTCAGCGCGCCGTCGTCGCAGCTCACGAACCGCTACCTCACCGGCACGCACGACTACTCGAACTCGGAGGTGGCGCTGTTCCGCTCGGTCACCGCGGGGGTGCCGGGCATCATCGGCGTGGTGCTGGCCGGTCGACTCGCCGAGTCGCGTGGGCGCCGGCCGGTCACCATCGTCGGCCTGCTCATCGCGAGCCTGTTTCAGGTGGCGTTCTTCCTCGGCGACGGCGCACTCCTGTGGATCGGCCCGGCCATCGCGATCGTGGCGGCGGCGTGCGCCGGCCTCGCCGTCGGCACCATGGACGCCGAGTTCTTCCCCACGGAGACACGCGGCACGTCCAACGGCTTCCTCCTGGTCTGCGGGGTCGCCGGCTCCGCCCTCGGGCTGCTCGTCGCGACCCAGCTCGACGACGTGGTGGGCGGCCTCGGACCCGCGATCGCGCTGTGCGCGATCGCGCCGATCATCGCCGCGGTGCTGATCGTCCCCCGACTTCCCGAGACCCGAGCCCGTACGCTCGACGAGATCAGCCCGTCGGAGCCCTAGGGGCGACGGACCTTCCACGGAGGAGCACCCGGTGGCAGACCTTCCCGGCTTCGAGACCTCGACGTTCTCGCATGACGGCGTGGACCGCACCGTCTTCGCGGCCGGCTCCGGACCCGCGGTGATCGTGATCACCGAGATGCCCGGCATCACCCCCGAGGTGGCCGCGTTCGCGCAGCGGGTCGTGGACCGGGGCTACTCGGTGCGCATGCCGTCGTTGTTCGGCACACCGGGCAAGCCGATGTCGTTCGGCTACACGCTCGGGTCGATCACCCGAGCGTGCGTCGCGCGCGAGTTCACGACCTTTGCGCTCGACCGCACGAGCCCGATCATCGGCTGGCTGCGCCGGCTCGCAGCAGAGGCTCACGCGGAGTGCGGTGGCCCCGGCGTCGGCGCGGTCGGCATGTGCTTCACCGGCGGCTTCGCGCTCGGGATGATGGTCGACGACACGCTGCTCGCGCCGGTGCTCAGCCAACCGTCGCTCCCGTTTCCCATCGGTGCGAAGCGCAAGCGGGCGTTGGGCATCAGCGACGCCGACCTCGCCACCGTGAAGACGCGCGCCGATGCCGGCACCTGCGTCCTCGGCCTGCGGTTCTCGCACGACCGGCTCGTGCCCGGTGAGCGCTTCGCCCGGCTCCGCGAGGAGCTCGGCGACTCGTTCCTCGAGGTCGAGATCGACTCGTCGAAGGGAAACCCGCACGGCATCAAGCAGATCGCGCACTCGGTGCTCACCAACGATCTCGTCGACGAGCCCGGACACCCCACCCGGGTGGCGCTGGACCGCGTGCTCTCGTTCTTCGACGAGCGGCTGCGCCCCTAGGTCAGGCGCGCTGCGCACACCTTCGTTCCGTCGGCGGTGACCATGCCGAGGTGCACGGTGCCCGGCCCGATCGCCGCGGTGCCCTTCCACGCACCGCGACCGTCGGCCACCGCGATGGTGCCCACCGGCTCGCTGCTCACCGGACGGTCGAGCACCAGCGAGTAGGTGCCGTCCGGCACCGCGTAGTCGACGGTCACCGCGACGCGGGCCGGGTCCTGGCCCGACACCGCGACGGTGCCGACCTTGATGCCCTTCGGGTCGAGCATCGGTGCGGTGCGGAGGGCCGGTGCAGTGACCGGGGGCTCCTCGCGGTTGGCGTCGACGACGCGAACCGTCACGACGCTCAGCACGGCGGCGGCCGCAGCCGTCATGGCGATCACCCACGCACGACGTCGCCGCGACCGGCGACGCGGACCGGTGATCTCCTCGACGACCCGGGCACCGAAGCCAGGGGGCGGCTCGGCCTCCGGTGCGAGGAGCGTCAGCAGGTCGCCGGTCGCGGCGAGATCAGCCACCAGGGCCTGGCAGTGCGGGCAGGTGCGCAGGTGCTCCAGCAGCGCGGCGCGCTCGTGCCCGTCGAGGAGGCCGAGGGCGAGCTCGGGCGCGTGGGCCGCGACCGCGTCGCACCCGAGATCGCTCATGGCGTCACCCCCGGAGTCATTCAGCCCGCTCCTCGTTCGTGAGCAGCGTGCGCAGGCGGAGCATGGCGGTTCGGATGCGGGTCTTGGCCGTGCCCAGCGGGATCCCCTCGATCTCCGAGACCTCGCGCGCGCTGCGACCGAGCAGTCCCGCGAGGACCACTGCCCGGCGCTGATCCTCGGGCAGGGTCGCCACCGCGGCGTGGACCCGCGCCGCATCGTCGGTCGCGCCCGCGAGGTCGCCGGGGTCGCGCTCGCTCGATGCCGGCATGAGGTCGGCGAACGCGTCCGGCTCGATCGGCACCGGGCGCCGCACCCGCATCGAGTCGATCGCCAGGTTCCTCGTGATCGTGAGCAGCCACGTCGTCACGCTGCCGCGCCGGGCGTCGTAGGTCGCACCGTGGCGCCAGGCCCGGAGGAGCGCCTCCTGGGCGACGTCCTCGGCCGTGCGGCGGTCGCCGGTCATCACGAGCGCGAGCCCGAAGACCCGCCGCTGGAACCGGGCCACGAACGCCTCGGTGGCGGCGGCGTCGCCCGCGGCGAGGCCCGCCAGCAGGGCGTCGTCGGCGAGGTTCCACACGAGGCACTACGGGAGCACAGCCTCGGCGGATTGCGCAACGTCGACCGTCCGACCGGGCAATCCGTTCTCGCCCCCCGTTCGTAGGACCCCGAAAGGACCTCGACCAAGGAGCCCCCATGCGCGCTCGCCCATTGATCGCCATCGCCGCCTCGGCGGCGCTCGGACTCGCCGCCGTCGGCATCGGCTCGTTGGGCATCGCCGGCGCCGGTGCCAGCGTCACGGCCAAGAAGCCGCCGGTGAAGCTCGACGGCAAGGTCAACAACAAGGGGACGAAGACGGTGAAGGGCGGCGAGATCGACGTCGAGGCCGACGACTTCTCCTTCAAGCCCACCTTCATCAAGGGCGAGAAGGGCGCGACTGTCACCGTGAAGGTCGCGAACGAGGGCCAGGCCCCGCACACGTTCACCGCCGACGACGGCAGCTTCGACGAGACGATCCAGCCGGGTGACGACGCCACCGTGACGGTCACGATTCCCGCCGATGGGGCCCCGCTCCCGTTCCACTGCGACTTCCACGCCTCGAGCGGCATGAAGGGCGCGTTCTTCTCGAAGGCCGGCGGGGCGTCGAAGTCATCCTCCGGGACCAAGACGTCGACCAGCTCGGACGGGGGCGGCTACGGCTACTGACCGCATCCGCTCGCCCCGGGCGAGCTACGCCGTGGGCTTCCTCCGGAGGCCGTGCCCGAAGAACCCACCCTTCGGGCGCGCGTGCGCGTGGTAGTGGTCCGGGATGTTGCGCATGTTGTCGTCGACGTAGTGCTCGAACTCGAAGTTGGTGCCCACGACCTCAGCCAATCGCGCGTGCATGTGCTCGAGCGCGTCGGACGTCGGCTCGACGTGATGGACACGCCAGACGACCATCGGGACCGCGCAGATCTCGCACTCGGCGATCCAGCAGACGTCGTCCTCGTGGAACCACTCGGTGATCCGTGCGGCCTCACAGAGGTCGCAGTCGTCGCTCGGCGGGTACTCCGTCATCTTCTCGACTCCCCCCAGTTCCGCAGGCCGCCGTCGTCCGCCATGAGGATCACGAGTCGAGCGCCGTCCGAAGCTCGCTGACGAACTCGTGCGCGGCGTCCGGACCACCGCCCTGGAGCAACCGGGCCACCAGCGCGCTGCCCACGATCACCCCGTCGGCCGTCGCGGCAGCCTCCACGGCCTGCTCGGGCGTAGAGATGCCCACGCCGATCAGCACGGGCCGGTCGGTGACCGCCTTGAGCCGCTGCCCCATCTCCTTGGCCTGGTGCTCGAGGCGGTCGCGCTCGCCGGTGACGCCCATCAGCGCCACGCCGTACACGAAGCCGCGCGAGCGCTCACAGATGGCGACGAGCCGCTCCCGCGGCGTCGTCGGGGCCGCGAGGAGCACCGTCTCGACCTCGGCGGCGTCGGCGGCGTCACCCCAACCGTCCAGCTCGTCGAGGGGGAGATCGGGCAGGATCGCGCCGTCGATCCCGGCATCGGCAAGCGACTGCGCGAACCGCGTCAGGCCCGCGTGCTGCACCGGGTTGTAGTACGTCATCACGACGCAGGGCACGTCGATGTCGAGCTGCGCGGCGCCGGCGATGATGGTGGCCGGCGTCGCACCGATCTCGAGCGCGCGCTGCGATGCTTCCTGGATCGTGCGGCCGTCCATCACGGGGTCCGAGAACGGGATCCCGATCTCGATCGCGTCGGCACCCGCGTCGGCCACCGCCCGCACGACGTCGAGCCAGTCGGCACCGAGCCCACCGGTCACATAGGGCACGAGCAGCTTCCGACCCGCGTCGCGGCGCGCTCGCAGCGTGGTCTCCAGCCTCACTCGATCTCCTCGCCGGTGAGCCGTTCGGCGACATGGGCCGCGTCCTTGTCGCCGCGTCCGGAGAGCGTCACCAGCACCGTGGAGCCCGCGGGGATGGAGCGTCCGGCCTCGCGTCCGAGCCACCCGATCGCGTGCGCCGGCTCCAGTGCGGGCACGATGCCTTCGGTCACGGAGAGCAGCTGGAAGCCGGCGAGCGCCTCGTCGTCGGTCGCCGACTCGTACGTCGCCCGCCCGGCCGCGGCCAGGGCCGCGTGCTCCGGCCCGACGCCGGGGTAGTCGAGGCCCGCACTGATCGAGTGCGCCTCGAGGATCTGACCGTCCTCGTCCTGCAAGAAGAGCGAGCGGGCACCGTGGAGCACCCCCGGCACGCCGCGAGTGACCGACGCGCCGTGCTGCCCGCTCTCGAGACCGAGGCCGGCGGCCTCGACGCCGATCAGGCGCGCGTCGGTGTCGACGAACCCCGCGAACGTGCCCATGGCGTTCGACCCGCCGCCGACGCAGGCGACGACGTACTCGGGGTCGGCCCCGCCGAGCACCGCCCGGCATTGCTCGCGGGCTTCGTCCCCGACGACACGCTGGAACTCGCGCACGAGCCACGGGAACGGGTGGGGGCCGACGACGGATCCGATGCAGTAGTGCGTCGTCTCGACGCTCGCCACCCAGTCGCGCAGGGCCTCGTTGATCGCGTCCTTGAGCGTCGCGCTCCCCGACTCCACCGCGACGACCTCGGCACCGAGCAGGCGCATGCGCCAGACGTTGAGCGCCTGGCGCTCGACGTCGACCGCACCCATGAAGACGGTGCAGTCGAGCCCGAACAGCGCCGCGGCCGTGGCGGTCGCCACCCCGTGCTGGCCCGCGCCCGTCTCGGCGATCACCCGCCGTTTGCCCATGCGGCGCGTGAGCATCGCCTGCCCGAGGACGTTGTTGATCTTGTGCGAGCCGGTGTGCGTGAGGTCCTCGCGCTTGAGCAGCACCCGCACGCCGAGGCGCTCGGAGAGGCGATGGCACTCCGTGACCGGCGTCGGACGCCCGGCGTAGGAGCGCAGGAGCTCGGCGAACTCGTCGCGGAACTCGTCGGACGACCACGCGGCCGCGAACTCCTCTTCGAGCTCCTGGAGCGCCGGCACGAGCGTCTCGGGCACGAAGCGCCCACCGAACTCGCCGAAGCGTCCGAGGTCGACCGGGGGCGGTCCGGGCGGGCCGAGGTGCACGGGACCACCGCGCTCGGGCCCACCTCGCGGCGGGCTGGGTGTCTGGGGAGCCGGGGGCACGGACGGATGATAGGAGCCGGGGTGCTCGGCGCCCCTCGTGGTTTGCGATCCGCGGCGTCAGGCGCGGTGCTCGTCGACCTGCCAGTCGTAGACGTGACCGGCGCGATCGACGTCGTGGGTGGGCACCCAACCGTCGGCCTCGAGCTCTGCACCGGTCCGCTTCGCCGCATCGATGAACGCGCGCAGCTTCCGCGCGTCCTTGCGCCCCGATCCCGGCTCGGTCTCGACCCCGGTGGAGACGTCGACGCCCCAGGGCCGGACTCGGCGGATCGCCTCCCCCACGTTCTCCGGGGTGAGGCCGCCGGCGAGG
>CAZKTS010000420.1:0-2986 GCA_964555735.1 uncultured Bifidobacteriaceae bacterium | reverse complement strand
GCCCACGCGCTGGCCATGGTCATCGTGAGCTGCACGACACCTGCCTTGGCCGCGCCGTAGGCGGGCACGATCTCGAGCCCGAAGAAGCTGGTCATCGAACCGAGGTTGACGACCGACGCGCCGCCGTCGATCTCGCTCGCGCGCAGCAGCGGCAGGCACGCGGTGGCCATGCGGAACGCGCCGAACAGGTTGACCGCGACCACCTCCTCGAAGGTCTCGGCGTCCCACTCGCTGCGGCCGCCCGGCAGGTTCTGGCCCGCGTTGTTCACGAGCACGTCCAGCCGGTCGAGCGACGCGGCCAGCTCGGCGATCGCGTCGTGGTCGGTCATCAACAGGCGGTGGTACTCGAAGTCGCCGAGGTCGTGGTCGTAGTCGCCGGCCGACGACCGCGTGCCGGTGATCACGACGTCCGCTCCGGCCGCGGCGAACGCCCGCGCGATGCCGAGGCCGATCCCGTTGGAGCCGCCGGTCACCAGGACGCGCGCGCCCCGGAAGTCGAAAGTGCTCGCGCTCATCGGGCGGTCACCACACCGGCTCCCAGCGGCCCGACTCGGCCGACCGGTACATGGCGAGCGCGCCCCGCAGCTCGCCGAGCGCGTACGCGGCCGACGCCGGGGGCGCCGTGCCGTCGAGCACCGCAGCCTCGAAGGCCGCGAGCTGACCCTCGTAGCTCTGGAGGTAGTTGCCCTGTCCGAGCACCGTCCCGCGCGGATCGGTGCCGTCGTAGCAACGGACCTTGCCGGTGGCCTCGACGACCAGCTCGCCCGCGGTCCCCGTGATCTGGAACAAGGGCACGGGCGCCGACGGGCCCGGCGGCAGCACGACGTCGAAGCTGGCGACAACCCCACGGTCGAAGCGGCACAGCGCGCGACAGAGCGACTCGCCTTCCATCGCCGGGTACGGACGACCGGTCACCGCGACCACGTCGACGAGCTCGCCGAGCCACATGCGCAGCGGGCGGAGCCAGTGCGAGCCGGTGTCGATCGCCACGCCGCCACCCGCGGCCGCGGCCGAGAACCGCCAGGGCTGCTCACCCGACGGCGTCGGACCGTAGAAGTCGTCCATCGGCGGGAAGCAGTGCCAGGCACGCGCGGTGATGACGTCGCCGATGGCGCCGGCGTCGAGCGCCTCCTTGGCCATCACGATCTCCGGCCAGTACTGCGCGTTCTCGGCGACCATGAACACGACATCCGCGGCGTCCGCGACGTCGAGGATCCGCGCGCACGCGTCCAGCGTCGGGGCCATGGGCTTCTCGAGCAGCACGTGCTTGCCCGCGCGAAGCGCGGCGACGGCGGCATCCTCGTGGCGATCGTGCGGCAGCATCACGAGCAGTGCGTCGCACGCGTCGGCGGCCAGGGCGTCGTCGAGCGAACCGAAGGGGGTCGCACCGGTCGTGGCGGCAACTGCGGCCGCCTTGGCCGGGTCGAGATCGATCGCCGCGGTCACGCTCGTGCGCGGCGCGGCACCCATCGCCGTGAGGTGCCACTGGGCGATCGCCCCGCACCCCAGGAAGCCGAGCCGCAGCGCCGCTGTCGTCCCCTGTCCCGCCATCGGCCGTGACCGTAGGCTGCCTGCCGTGAGCGTGCAGCCCCCGCCCGTCGGCACCGTCCTGACCGGACCCGTCCGCCAGATCGGCTACGTCGTCACCGACCTCGACGCGGCGATCGCCGACGCCCTGGCCGTCGGCATCGGACCGTGGTTCACCGTGCGCGACATGCCCCAGGAGGACGTCACCTACCGCGGCGCGCCGTGCCGGCCGGTCCTCTCGCTCGCGTTCGCCAACTCCGGCGACATGCAGGTGGAGATCATCCAGCAGACCGGGGGTACGGCGTCGATCTACACCGAGTTCATCGAGGCCGGCGGCGACGGCTACAACCAGCTCGCGTGGTGGGTCGACGACTTCGCGGCGATGGAGGCGCGCGCCGACGCCGCGGGATGGACCCAGGTCTACGGCGGCGACGCCGGAGGCGCGCGCTTCGCGTACTACGAGACCGCGGGCAAGCTCGCCACGATCGTCGAGGTCATGGAGATGACGGGCACCACGAAGTGGATGACCGACACCGTCCGCGAGGCCGCCGAGTCCTGGGACCCGACCGACCCCGATCAGCCCGCGGTGCGCTCACTCTTCTGAGCGCGTCACCGCAGCGCGCGTCAGGTGCCGAGGACCTTGGCCTTGGCCGCGGCGAACTCGTCGTCGGTGAGGGCACCGCTCTGGTGGAGCGACGCCAGGCGCTCGAGCTCCGCGGTGGCGTCACCGGCCGGCGCGGCGGGTGCCGCGGCGACGGGGGCGGGCTGCTGCTGACCCTCTTCCTCGTTCTCGGCGTGACGCTTGCCCGCGTTGTAGGCGATGCCGGCGGTGGCGGCACCGGCGGCAACTCGCATCACCGGGCGGCGGCGGCGCATGAACAGTCCCATGGAGCACCCCTTCACGAAGGTCGGTAGGGCCGCGAACCTATCCGCTGGGTCCGGCCTAGGCTCCCGCGCCGTGCTGCGGGTGATCCAGTGGACCACGGGCAACGTCGGGCGGCGATCCCTCCGGGCAATCCTGCGCCACCCCGACCTCGAGCTGGTCGGCGTGTTCGCGCACGGGCCCGAGAAGGTGGGGGTGGACGCCGCCGACCTGTGCGGGCACGAGACGCCGAGCGGCGTGCTCGCGACGGCCGACGTCGACGCGCTCATCGCGCTCGCACCCGACGTCTGCTCGTACAACCCGGTGTGGCCCGACGTCGACCTGCTGTGCCGTCTGCTCGAGGCCGGCATCAACGTGAGCTCGACCGCCGGCTTCATCACCGGCCGGTCGATGGGCGAGGAGGCCGTCGACCGCCTGCGCGCCGCGGGCGAGCGAGGTGGCGCCACGATGTTCGGCACCGGCGTGAACCCCGGCTTCGTCAACTTCTTCGCGCTCGTGAGCGCCCAGATCTGCGACCGGGTCGACCAGGTGCGCGTGCTCGAGTCGGTGGACGCCTCGGCCTACGAGAGCAAGGAG
>CAZKTS010000419.1:0-4189 GCA_964555735.1 uncultured Bifidobacteriaceae bacterium | reverse complement strand
CGGCCCGCACCCGACAGGCCCGACACCGCGTTCACGACGATGCCTTCGGGCGCGGCGAGCCCGGCGGCGAGCGCCGGTGCCAGCGCCAGCGCAGCCGCGGTCGGATAGCACCCGGGCGACGCGATGTGGGTCTCCGAGGTGATGTCGTCGCGGTAGAGCTCGGGGAGTCCGTACGCGAAGGCGTCGAGCAGCTCGGGCGCGCCGTGCGGCTCGCCGTACCACTGCTTGTAGACGTCGGCGGGCAACCGGAAGTCGGCGCCGAGGTCCACGACGTGCGCCACTCGCCCGATCAGGTCGGGCACCACGCGCTGCGATTCGCCGTGGGGCAGGCACAGGAAGGCGACGTCGAGACCGTCGAGCGCGACCGGGTCGAGCGGGGTGAGCTCGAGCCCGGCGTAGGCGCCGAGCAGCGACGGGAACAGGTCGGTGACCCGCGCGCCGGCGTTGCTGTCGGCGGTCGCCACGACCACGTCGATGGCAGGATGTCCGGCCAGGAGGCGCAGCAGCTCGGCCCCGGTGTAGCCGGACGCCCCGACCACCGCTGCTCGATGCGTCATGGCGCATATCATACAGCAGAGTGAATAAGCCTCGCCAGCGATTCGGTGGCGCTGCGGTCGGGACCACCCTCGGCCCCTGGACGGTGGCCGTGTCCGCCGCCGCCAACGACCGCTACTGGGAGGGCGCGGGCATCGAGCACCCCGCCCGCACCGCAGGCCTCCTCTATCCGCCCATGGCCGCGAACTTCACGATCCTCCTGTTCCAGACCGTCGCCGATCGCCCGCTCCTGCACACGGCCCAACGGCTGGTCTGCCACCGGAGCGCGCCCGCCGACGTCGAGCTCACCGTGACCGGGCGCGTCCTCGACCGCTTCGAGAAGCGCGAGCGCGAGTACGCCGTCGTCGAGGCCCAGGTGTCGCTGCCCGACGGGGACGCGCTCTGGACGTCGACCGCGACGTTCACCGAGGTCCAGCGATGACTGCGGGACGTCGGCGGGAGCTCGAGCTCACCGCGGAGCGCCAGCGCGCGTACTCCCGCGGCGGCAACTTCCACGCCGACGTCGACGCCGCGGCCGACCTCGGGCTGCCCGGCCTCGTCGCGCAGGGCATGCAGGTCGCCGCACCCGCGTACGGGCTGCTCCTCGACGAATGGGGCGACGCGCTGCTCGAGCGCGGTGAGCTCGACCTGCGATTCGTGGCGATGGTCGTGGCGGGCGAGACGGCCGCGGCGGTGGTCGAGCTGCCGTCCGCGGCAGCCGCGACGTTCGAGGTGACGGTGACGGACGACGACCGGGTGGCGGTCATCGGCTCCGCCCGCCTGCGACCCGCCCCGTCAGGGTAGAGCGAGGACGATCAGGCGCGAAGCCGGCCACCGTGCGCGCGCTCCACCGCGTCGACGCACGCGGCACGCCGCTCCCCCACCTCGTCGTCGGTGAGGGTCCGGTCGGGCGCACGGAAGCGCAGCGAGAACGCCAGGCTGCGCTGGTCGGCGCCCAGGGTGTCCGACCGGAAGTCGTCGAAGACCCGCACCGCCTCGAGGAGCTCGCCGGCTGCCTCGCGCAGGGTCGCGGCGACGTCCGCCGCCGGGACCTCGATCGCGAGCACGAAGGCGAGATCGATGACGGCCGGCGGGAACGGCGAGGGTGCGACGAAGCTGCGGTCGCGCCGAGCCGCCGTTCGCAAGGCATCCAGGTCGAGCTCGGCCGCGACGACCGGCTCGGTCAGCCCAAAGGCCTCGGCCACGGCCGACGCGACCTGGCCGACGACGCCGACCGGCGTCCCCGACGCCGTGACCGTCGCGCCGCGGGTGGGATGGAACCCGGTGCACGCCTCGGCCGCGATGCCGAGGTCGGCGATCTCGAGCGTGTCGGCGACGGCACGCACGGCGTCCACCGCGTCGTAGACGTCGACCGGACGATCGGGCTCGACCGGGCGCCGGGTGACCAGCCCGGTGAGCACGACCGCGACGTGCACGGGCTCGTCCGGGAGCAGGGCATCGCCCTTCGGCGCGAGGAAGACCCGGCCCTGCTCGAACAGCGCAACGTCCCCGAGGCCACGCGACTGGTTGACCGAGACGGCTCGCAGGAGACCGGGGAGGATGCGGGTCCGCAGCACGGACTCCTCGGCCCGCAGCGGATTCGCCGCCCGGACGAGCCGCTCGGTCGGCGCGCCGGCGGCTTCGAGGTCGTCGGGCGCGACCAGGGAGAGGGTGATCGCCTCCGAGAAGCCCGCGCCCATGAGCGCATCGGCCACCAGACGCCGCTCTCGCTGCGCCGTGGTGAGCGCGCCCACCTGCTCGGTGGGCCGCGCCACGCTGCGGCCGATCGCGTCGAAGCCGATGCGGCGGGCGACCTCTTCCACGAAGTCGACCTCGCGGACCAGGTCGGGCCGGAAGCTCGGCGGCACCACCACGATGACATCTGCGTCATCACGCTCGACCTCGATGCCCAACGGCATGAGCGCGTCGACGATCTCGTCGTCGCTCAGCGTCGTGCCGAGCACGGCGTTCACCTTCTGCGGCCGGAGGGTGATCCGCGGCCGGTCGGTGGGCACCGGGTGCTCGTCGACGGCCGTCGTGGCGACCCGCGCGTCGGCCACCAGGACGAGCAGGTCCATCGCGCGCGCGGCGTGGGCGGCCACCGCGTCGGGGTCGATGCCGCGCTCGAAGCGCGCGCTCGCCTCCGAGCGGAGCTTGAGCCGCTTCGACGAGCGGGCGATGCCCATCGGGGTGAAGTACGCGGCCTCCAGGAGGATGCGCGTGGTCGTGTCGGACACCTCGGAGTCGCCCCCGCCCATGATGCCTGCGATCGCCTGCGGCACCGACGTGGCGTCGCAGATGAGCAGGTCGTCGTCCGTGAGCGCCCGGTCGACGCCGTCGAGGGTGGTGAGGTGCTCCCCCGCCGCCGCGTGGCGCACGACGACACCCCGGCCGTCGAGCCGGTCGAGGTCGAACGCGTGGAGCGGCTGGTTGCGCTCGAGGAGCACGTAGTTCGTGACGTCGACGACGTTGTTGATCGGTCGCATGCCGGCTTTGACGAGCCGCTGCTGCATCCACGCCGGCGACGGACCGACGGTCACCTCGGCGACCCAACCGAGGTAGCGCGGGCACGCGTCGGGTGCCTCGATCACCACCGACACCGCGCCGTCGACCGAGGGATCCGTCGTCGGCTCCGAGGCCGGCACCTGCAGCGGGACACCGAAGTGCGCCGCGAGCTCCCGCGCGACGCCGACCACGCACATGGCGTCGGGCCGGTTCGGAGTGATCGCCAGCTCGAGCACGACGTCGTCGAGGCCCAGCACGCCGCGAACGTCGGCGCCGATCGGGGCGTCGGCAGGCAACGCGAGGATGCCGGCGTGGTCGTCGCCGAGGCCGAGCTCCTTGGCCGAGCAGATCATCCCGTCGGAGACCTCGCCGCGGATCTTGCGGCGCTCGAGCGTGAACCCTCCCGGGAGCGTCGCACCCGACGGCGCGTAGGCGACCCGCATCCCGGCGGCCACGTTCGGCGCGCCGCACACCACGCGGGTCGTCCCGCCGCCGGTCTCGACGTCGACGAGCGACAGCTTGTCGGCGTTGGGGTGGCGCTCGACCGCGAGCACGTCGGCGACGATCACGCCGGTGACCTCGCGGCCGGGCTCCTCGACGCCCTCGACCTCGAGCCCGAGCTGGTTGAGCGCGGCGACGATGTCGTCGACGCTCGCATCGAGCTCGACGAAGTCGCGGACCCACGACAGCGGCACCAGCATCGCTAGTACTGCTCCAGGAATCGCACGTCGTTCTCGAAGAAGGTGCGGATCTCGTCGATGCCGTAGCGGATCATCGCGATGCGCTCGAGCCCGAACCCGAAGGCGAAGCCCTGCCACTCCTCGGGGTCGTAGCCCACGGCCTCGAAGACGTTGGGGTCGACCATGCCGCAGCCCCCGAGCTCGATCCACCCGGTGTGCGAGCAGACGCGGCACCCCTCGCCACGACAGAACACGCAGCTCACCGCGAGCTCGGCCGACGGCTCGGTGTAGGGGAAGAAGTCGGACCGAAAGCGCGTGCGCACGGTGTCGTCGTCGAACAGCCGCCGGGCGAACGCCTCGATCGTGCCGAACAGGTCGGCCATGGTGATGCCGCGATCGACCGCAAGGCACTCCATCTGGTGGAACACCGGCGAGTGACGGGCGTCGGACGTCTCGTTGCGATAGGTCCG
>CAZKTS010000418.1:0-8037 GCA_964555735.1 uncultured Bifidobacteriaceae bacterium | reverse complement strand
TGAGCGTCGTGGCAGCTCCGGGGTTCGTCGCCGGCGGGTTGGCGTGCGGGATCAAGCCGGACGCGCCCGACCTCGCCATCGTCGCGACCGAGGACGGCGCCGCCGTGAGCGCGGCCGCCGTCTTCACGACGAACCTGGCCTGCGCGCCGCCCGTCGAGATCAGTCGGGAGCACCTGGCCGACGGCCGTGCCGCCGCCGTCGTGCTCAGCTCCGGTAACGCCAACGCCGCCACCGGCGACCCCGGCCGGGCCGACGCCCGGCGCATGTGCGAGCTCACCGCCGCCGGCGTGGGGTGCGCCACCGACGACGTCCTGGTGTGCTCCACGGGGCTCATCGGCTACCCGCTCCCCATGGACGCGCTCGAGCGCGGGATCCCGCGTCTCACCGATGCCCTCGGAGCCGACGAACCTGCCGGTCGGCGCGCGGCCGACGCGATCCTCACCACCGACACTGTGCGCAAGGAGGCAGTCGCGACGGCGCAGCTCGCCGACGGCACGACGATCACGGTCGGCGGACTCGCCAAGGGTGCGGCGATGCTCGCGCCGGCGATGGCCACGATGCTCGCGGTGCTCACCACCGACGCCGCGGTCGAGCCGAACCTGCTCCACAGCGCTCTCGAGCTCGCGGTCGGCGACACCTTCAACGCGCTCCTGGTCGACGGCTCGACGAGCACCAACGACACCGTCGCGGTGCTCGCCAACGGGCGCGCCGCGAACCCGCCGATCACTGCGAAGGGCCACGAGTACCACGCGCTCGTCGGTGCGCTGACCGAGGTGTGCGACGAGCTCGCCCTGGCCATGGCCGCCGACGCCGAGGGTGCCACCAAGCTCGCCCGCATCGTCATCCGCGGGGCCCGCTCCACCGACGAGGCGCGGCGCGCCGCTCGAGCGGTCGCCGGCAGCCAGCTCGTCCAATGCTCCCTGTACGGCCGCGACCCCTACTGGGGTCGAGTGCTGTCCGAAGTGGGTGCGAGCGGCGCGTTCCTGCACCAGGAGCGCGTCTCGATCTCCTACAACGGCATCGTGGTGTGCCGCGACGGCGTCGCCACCCCGCACGACGAAGGTGCGCTCGAAGAGGCCATGGCCGGCCGCGACATCGAGATCGTCTGCGACCTCCACGGTGGCCGGGCCGAGGCCGTGATGCGCTTCACCGACCTCACCCACGCCTACGTCGACGAGAACATGGGGACGTCATGAGCGCCGGGGCGGACCAGCGCGCCAAGGATGCCCACGGGAAGGCCGCGATCCTCTCGGAGGCGCTGCCGTACATCCGCGAGTTCTCGGGCAAGACCGTCGTCATCAAGTACGGCGGCCACGCCATGGACGACCCCGCGCTCGCGGACCTCTTCGCCCAGGACGTCGTGCTGATGCGCCTGGTGGGGATGAACCCGGTCGTCGTGCATGGCGGCGGGCCCCACATCAGCGAGCTCATGCGCCGCTTGGGCAAGGAGCCCGAGTTCGTCGACGGACTGCGGGTCACCGACGCCGAGACGATCGACATCGTGCGCATGGCCCTCGTCGGCAAGGTGAACCGGGAGGTCGTCGCCGCGGTGAACCGCCACGGCTCGTTCGCGGTCGGCCTGTCCGGGGAGGACGCCGGGCTCATCACCGTCGACCAGCGAGATCCGAAGCTCGGCTTCGTGGGCGACGTCCGCGGCATCGACGCGTCGATCATCGAGCGCCTCGTGCGCGAGGAGCTGATCCCCGTGGTCGCGACCGTCGGGGTCGACGACGTCGGACAGGCCTACAACATCAACGCCGACACCGTTGCGGGCGCGATCGCCGAGACGCTGCGCGCCGAGAAGCTCGTGTACCTCACCGATGTCGCGGGGATCTACGCCGACTTCGGTGACGAGGGCTCGCTCATCACCCAGACCGACCCGGCCGGCCTCGAGCACCTGCTCCACGAGGGCAAGGTCGGGGAGGGGATGATCCCGAAGGTGCGCTCCTGCATCGATGCCCTGCGGGGCGGCGTGCACCGCGCGCACATCCTCGACGGCCGCATCCCGCACGCACTGCTGCTCGAGTTCTTCACCCGCGAGGGCATCGGCACCATGGTCTCGAGCGACGGCGTGGCGCAGGACGGTCCGGCGTGAGCGACTTCGAGCAGATCCGCGCGCTCGATGCCGAGCACGTGATGCAGACCTACGCGCGTCTGCCCGTCGCGTTCGTGCGCGGCGAGGGCACCGTGCTGTGGGACATCGAGGGCAAGCGCTACCTCGACTTCTTGGGCGGCCTCGCGGTGACCTCGCTCGGCCACGCCCACCCCGCGGTGGCCGAGGCGATCGCCGAGCAGGCGCGCACGCTGCTCCACGTCTCGAACCTGTACTACAACGACGTGCAGCCCAGGGTGGCCGAGCGCCTCGACGGTCTGCTCGGCGGCGGCGGGCGGGTGTTCTTCGCCAACTCGGGTGCCGAGGCCAACGAGTGCGCGATCAAGCTCGCCCGGCGCTACGGCCAGACCAACGGCGGTCCGGAGCGCCACCACGTCGTGGCCGCCTACGGCTCGTTCCACGGGCGCACGCTCACCACCCTCGCTGCGACCGGACAGCCGCAGAAGCACGAGCCCTTCCAGCCGCTGCCCGTGGGCTTTCGCCACGTGCCCTTCGCCGACGCCGACGGCTTGGCCGCGGCACTCGACGAGCGGGTGTGCGCGGTGCTGCTCGAGCCGGTGCAAGGGGAGGGTGGTGTCCAGCCCTCACCCCCTGGCTATCTCGAGGCCGTCCGCGCGATGTGCGACGAGCGCGAGGTGCTCCTGATCATGGACGAGGTGCAGACCGGGCTCGGCCGCACCGGTCGTTGGTTCGGCTTCGAGCACGCCGACGGCGTGCGGCCCGACATCGTGACGATGGCCAAGGCGCTCGGCAACGGCGTCCCGATCGGCGCCTGCTGGGCCCGCGACGAGGTCGCGGTCGCCTTTCGCGCCGGCGATCACGCCACGACGTTCGGTGGGCAGCCGCTGGCCGCACGGGCCGCACTCGCGGTGCTCGAGGTCATGGAGGCCGAGGACGTGCCGGCGCGAGCCGCGCGCGCCGGCGAGCGCCTGGAAGCTGCGCTGCGCCGCGTTCCCGGGGTCGCGGACGTACGGGGCGCCGGCCTGCTCGTCGCGGCCGAGCTCACTCCCGACGTCGCCGCGCCCGACGTCGCGAACGCCTGCCTTGCCGCGGGCCTGGTCGTCAACGCCGTGACCCCCACCTCGCTGCGCTTCGCGCCGTCGCTGCTGGTCACCGACGACGAGATCGACGAAGCGGTCACGATCCTCACCGCAGTGCTGGCCGAGGCGGCGACGTGAGCGGCCTCGGACCGCGCTTCTTGGAGGTGGACGAACTCGATCCCGCGGCGCTGCGGACGGTCCTGGACGATGCGGCCGCCTGGAAGGCCGATCCCGCCAGGGTGCCGCGGGTCCTGGAGGGTCGGGGGGTGGCTCTCGTGTTCGAGAAGCCGTCGACCCGCACGCGCAACTCGACCGAGATGGGGGTGTGGACGCTCGGCGGGCACCCGATCTACATCCGCCCGGAGGAGGTCGGCATCGGCACCCGCGAGACGCCCGAAGACGTCGCGCGGACGCTCGCGTGCTACTGCGACATCATCGCGGCCCGGGTGTTCGACCACGGTGTGCTGGACACGATGGCCGCCGCGGTCGACGTCCCGGTCGTCAACCTGCTCTCGGACCGCGCGCATCCGTGCCAGGCGCTGGCCGACCTCCTCACGCTTCGGGAGTGCTTCGGGGGTCTGGAGGGGCGCCGCGTCGCGTTCGTCGGCGACGGCAACAACGTGGTCGCGTCGCTCGCGTTCGGTGCCGCACTCTCGGGTCTCGAGCTCGTGGTCGCGTCGCCGCCCGGCTATGAGCTCGACGACGACGTGGTCGAGCGGGCGCGCAACCTCGGCGGCAGCGTCGAGCTGGTCGCCGATCCGCACGACGCGGTTGCGGGCGTCGATGCCGTCTACACCGACGTCTGGACCTCGATGGGTGAGGAGGCCGAAGCCGAGCAACGCCGCACCGCGTTCGCGGCGTACACGGTGGATGGCGCGCTCATGGCCGCGGCCGGACCGGATGCCGTCTTCCTGCACTGCTTGCCGGCCCACCGCGGTGAGGAGGTGACCGCCGAGGTGATCGACGGTCCGCAGTCGGTCGTGTGGCAACAGGCCGAGAACCGCATGCACTCGGTGCGCGCCCTCCTGGCGCACCTGCCCCTCCGATCCGATCGGGAGCAGCCCTGACATGGCGACGCTCGGCAAGCCCCAACGCCAGCACCGGATCAGCCGGGTGCTCGAGGAGCAGGCGGTCTCGAGCCAGGCCCAGCTCGTGGAGCTGCTCGCGGCCGACGGCGTGGTCGCGACCCAGGCGACGGTCAGCCGCGACCTCGAGGAGCTCGGCGCCGTGAAGGTGCGGATCCCCGGCGGCACCATGGCCTACGCGATCCCCGAGCACGCCAAGGAGGCGGCCGCACCCGACGACCATCTCCGGCGGGTGATGGGGGAATTCGTCGTCGAGGTCGCCCACAGCGGGAACCTCGTCGTGCTGCGCACGCCACCGGGCTCCGCCCACGTCATCGGCTCGGCGCTCGACCGCGCCGGCCTGCCCGACGTCCTCGGCAACGTCGCCGGTGACGACACGCTCGTCCTGGTCTGCGCCGAGCAGGTGGGCGGTGCCGCGGTCGCGGCGCAGCTCGCCACGCTTGCCGGGCTCTGATCCACCCACCCGAGAGGAATCGATGTCCAGCAACGCCACGCCCACCGCCCGGCGAGTCGTCCTCGCGTACTCCGGCGGCCTCGACACGTCCGTCGCGGTCAAGTGGATCCAGGAGGAGTGGGGCGCGGAGGTGATCGCGCTGGCCGTCGATGTCGGTCAGACCGCGGACGACCCGTGGGAGACCATCCGCGAGCGCGCCCTCGCCGCAGGTGCCGTGGAGGCCATCGTCGTCGATGCCCGCGCGGAGTTCGCATCCGACTACTGCCTGCCCGCGCTGCGGGCCAACGCGCTCTACGAGGGCAAGTACCCGCTCGTGTCGGCACTCTCGCGTCCGGTCATCGCCAAGCACCTCGTCGCCGCGGCGCGCGAGCACCACGCCGATGCGGTGGCGCATGGCTGCACCGGCAAGGGCAACGACCAGGTGCGCTTCGAGGTGTCGACGCGGGCGCTGGCGCCGGATCTCGAGGTCCTCGCGCCGGTCCGCGTCTGGGGCTTCACCCGCGAGGACGCGATCGACTACGCGGCCGCGCACGACATCCCCATCACCGTGCGCAAGGACAACCCCTACTCGATCGACGAGAACTTGTGGGGCCGCGCGATCGAGTGCGGGGTCCTGGAGGACCCGTGGAACGCGCCCCCGAGCGAGCCGTACGCGCTCACCGCGGACCCGGCCGCGGCGCCTCGCGAGCCGTGGGAGGTGATCGTGGGCTTCGAGCAGGGGAGGCCGACGACGCTCGACGGTGTGGCGATGCCGCTGCACGAGCTGGTGGGCACGCTGGGCGCGACCGTCGGTCGCTACGGCTGGGGTCGCCTCGACATGGTCGAGAACCGCCGGGTCGGCATCAAGAGCCGCGAGGTCTACGAGTGCCCCGGCGCGCTGGCCTTGATCCTGGCCCACGCCGACCTCGAGTCGATCACCCTCGAGCGCGACCTGCTGCGCGAGAAGGCGCGCTTGGAGCCGCGCTACGCGGAGCTGGTCTACGACGGCCTGTGGTTCTCGCCGTTGCGGGCCGCGCTCGACGCGTTCGTCGAGGAGTCCCAGCAGCCGGTCACCGGCGAGGTGCGCCTCCTGCTCGAGCCGGGCCGCTGCACCGTCTCGGGCCGTCGCGCGCCGCATGGTCTCTACGACTACGAGCTCGCCACCTACGACGCGGCCGACCAGTTCCGCCACGAGGATGCGGCCGGCTTCGTGCGCCTCTGGGGCCTCGGGCTCGAGACGGTCGCGCGCCGCCAGGGGCCACCGCGTGCCTGACGACACCTCGCGGCCCCTCTGGCACGGGCGCTTCGCGGCGGGCCCCGCCGAGGCCCTCTGGGCGTTCACGGCCAGCATCGGGTTCGACCGTGAGCTCGCGACCGACGACATCGCGGGCTCGCGCGCGCACGTGCGCATGCTCGCAGGCGTCGGGCTCCTCACCGACGCCGAGGCGGATGCGGTCCTCGCCGCCCTCGACGTCGTGGAGCAGGAGCTGGCCGACGACGCGTTCGTGCTCGCGCCCACCGACGAGGACATCCACACCGCGGTCGAACGCCGGGTCACCGAGCTCGCCGGCCCGGCCGGCGCCAAGCTCCACACCGGGCGCAGCCGCAACGACCAGGTCGCCACCGACCTCCGGCTCTGGCTCCGCCGTGCCGGACGGCTCGTGGCCGAGCAGACGCACGGGCTCCAGGAGGTGCTCCTCGCCCTCGCCACCGCCGACCAGGACACGTACCTGCCGGGGTACACGCACCTCCAGCGGGCGCAGCCGGTCCTGCTCGCGCACCACCTGCTCGCGCACTTCTGGACCTTCGCCCGCGACGTCGAGCGGTGGCGCGACTGCCTCGCGCGTGCCGACGTCTCGCCGTTGGGTGCGGGCGCCCTCGCCGGCTCGAGCCTGCCGCTCGACCCCGACGCGAGCGCGCGCGACCTCGGGTTCTCGCGCCGCTTCGAGAACTCGCTCGATGCGGTGTCTGATCGCGACTTCGTCGCCGAGGCACTCTTCGTGCTCGCGCTCGAACAGGTGCACCTGTCCCGCATCGGCGAAGAGCTCGTCCTGTGGGCGAGCGACGAGTTCGGCTTCGTCGTCGTCGACGACGCGTACAGCACCGGCTCGTCGATGCTCCCGCAGAAGAAGAACCCGGACATCGCCGAGCTCGCACGCGGGAAGGCTGGCCGTACGCTCGGCAACCTCACCGGCTTCCTCGCCACCCTGAAGGGGCTCCCGCTCTCGTACAACCGTGACCTGCAGGAGGACAAGGAGCCGCTGTTCGACTCCGTCGTCACCTGCTCGGGTGCCCTCGCCGCGATCGCCGGGATGCTCGAGACCGCGGTGTTCGTGCCGGAGCGCATGCGAGCCGCGGCCGACAGCCCGACCTCGGCGGCCACGGACCTGGCCGAGCACCTCGTGCAGTCGGGCGTGCCGTTCCGCGACGCGCACGCGGTCGTCGGCAACCTGGTCCGGCAGTCGCTCGAGCGCGGCGTGCCGCTCGAGGAGCTGGTCCTCACCGAGCCGAGCCTGGGCCCCGAGGCCCTCCCGTTGCTCGAACCCGGCGAGGGCGCGCGCCGCCGGCGGACGCCCGGCGGCGCCGGTCCGGAGCCCTTGGGTGTGCAGCTCGTCGCGGCCGACGCTTGCCTCGCCTCGCAGCGCGCGTGGCTGGGGGAGTGAGGGGCAGAACCCTCGCGCGGTCCTTCTATCGCCGCGACTCCCGCGCGCTGGCGCCCGCCCTCCTGAACAAGGTGCTCGTCCACGAGCACCCGGTCGACGGGCGCCTCGCCGTGCGCATCGTCGAGGTCGAGGCGTACGCCGGGAGCAGGGACCCGGCGAGCCACGCTTACCGCGGCGAGACGCCGCGCAACCGCACGATGTTCGGTCCGCCGGGGCATCTGTACGTGTACTTCACGTACGGCATGCACTTCTGCATGAACGTGGTGGGGGAAGAGGCCGGCTCCGTGCGCGGCGACGCCAGCGCGGTGCTGCTGCGCGCCGGTGCGCCGCTCGTGGGCATGGATGCGATGCGGGCCCGTCGCGCCGCGGCGCGCCGGGATCGCGACCTCGCATCCGGCCCCGGCCGACTGGCCGAGGCGCTCGGGATCGCGCGGGCCCACGACGGGCTCGACCTCACTCGAGGCCCGGTGCGGTTGCTCGACGACGGGGTGGCGCCGCCCTCGCGGCCGGGTCGCTCGACGCGTGTCGGCCTCCGCCCCGGCCGCGGCGACACCCAGCGCTGGCGCTGGTGGGTGCCCGGTGACGACAACGTCAGCCGGGCGAAGCCGTCGGGCCCGGGCTGACGGCGGTAGCGTCGCCGCGTGCCGACGGGGATCGACGAGCAGCTGGCGACGCTGACCAACAACGTCGTCGACGTGGTGCG
>CAZKTS010000417.1:0-5465 GCA_964555735.1 uncultured Bifidobacteriaceae bacterium | reverse complement strand
CCGATGAAGTTGATGCGCTCGATGCCGGGAGTGCCGTCGGCGACGCCGGCGCACCCGAACAGCGCGTCGACCGGGCCTCCGACGGCATCGACCGCAGCATCGATCGAGGTTCGGTCCGACAGGTCGAGTGCGATCGGCGTGACGTCGGTACGGGTGATCTCGGCTCGGTCCAGCGCGACCACGTCGGCACCCGCGTCCACGAGCACGTCGACGGCCGCGGCACCCATGCCGGTGGCGCCACCGACCACGACCGCGCGCTTGCCCCGATAGCCGAAGGCGTCGAACAGGCTCATTGCCACTTCTCCTCGTCGTCGTCGGGACGGGATGCTAGGAGAGAGCGCCACCGCCCCGCCCCGACCCGGTGCCGTCGGCGTACCCTCCTCCCGACTGACGCCAACGACTGACGCGAACGGGGGCCCCAATGCTGCGGGACGACGTCCAGGCGATCTCCGTCGACGACCACGTGATCGAGCCGCCGCACGTGTTCCTCGACCACATCGAGCCCAAGTTCCGCGACCGCGCGCCCCGCATCGTCGATCGAGACGGGGTCGAAGGCTGGCTCTGGGAGGACCGGTTCTACCCACTGTCGTTCCAGGGCAACGCCCAGACCCGCAAGTTCCGGGCCGGCGAGGGCGGACGCGGCGACGACCTGTACGCCCGACGGTACGAGGACATGATCCCCGCGGCCTACGACGTCCACGAGCGCATCCGCTCGATGGACGACGACGGCGTGTGGGCCGAGCTGCTGTTCCCGACGTTCCCGCGCTTCGGCGGCACCCAGTTCCTCCAAGCCGAGGACACCGAGCTTGCGGCGGCGATGGTGCGCGCGTGGAACGACTGGATGATCGACGAATGGTGCGCCGCGTACCCGGAGCGGTTCATCCCGCAGACGCTCGTCCCCCTGTGGGACGTCCCGGCCGCAGTGGCGGAGATCGAACGGTGCGCGGCCAAGGGCTCCCGCGCGGTCCTGTTCGTCGAGAACCCGTATCCGCTCGGCCTGCCGTCGTTCCCGACCGGGCACTGGCGGCCGGTGTTCGAGGCGTGCAACGCCACCGGGCTGCCGCTGTCGATGCACATCGGGACGTCGATGGGGCTGATCACCACACCGTCGCCGGAGAGCAGCCCGTCGGTCGGCATCGCGCTGTGCGGCGTCAACTCGATGAGCGCGCTCGGCGACCTCATCTTCAGCGGCGTCTTCAACGGCCTGCCCGACTGTCGCGTCGCGCTCTCGGAGGGTGGCGCGGGTTGGGTGCCCTACGTGCTCGAGCGACTCGACTACACGTGGGAGCGCAGCCGCTACGACAACCTGGCGAACGACGTCGCGCCGTCCGAAGTGTTCGCTCACCACGTCTGGGTGTGCATGATCTCGGACGAGTACGCGATCCGAAACCGTGACCTGATCGGCGTCGACAAGATCATGTGGGAGGCGGACTTCCCCCACAACGACTCCAACTGGCCGAACAGCCGCAAGATCCTGCGCGACGTGATGCGAGACGTGCCGGACGACGAAGCGGCGCAGATCGCCGAGGGGAACGCGCGCGACTTCTACCGCTTCCCTCGGTCGTGACGCCGCGGCTCTCGGTCCTGCTCCCCACCTATTCGGCCGAAGATCCGGGCGACTGGGAGCTGCTGTTCGAACGGGCCCGAGCGGCGGACGACGCTGGCGTCGACCGGCTCGTCGTCCCGGACCACGTCGCGTTCGGTGAGAACATCGATGCGTACGCGAACCCCGAGACGGGCGGCGTCACCGGCGGCCGCCAGCCCACCGGCCCGGATGGGCACTGGCTCGAGCCCCTCACCGTGCTCAGCATGGTCGCGGCGCGCACCACTCGGGTCCGGCTCGGCACGTACGTGCTGCTCGCCGCGCTTCGCCGCCCGGTGGTGCTGGCCAAGCAGCTCGCCACGCTCGATGTGCTCTCCAGGGGACGAGTCGATCTCGGTGTCGGCATCGGCTGGCAGCGCGAGGAGTACGAAGCGGCGGGACTCGACTGGAGTGCGCGTGGTCGCCTGCTCGACCACACCCTCGCGGTGTGCCAGACGCTGTGGCGCGACCAGCGCGCCACCTTCGACGACACGAGGCTGCGGTTCGACGGCATCCACCAGATGCCGAAGCCGCTCCAGGAGGGTGGCGTGCCCGTCTGGGTCGGTGGGCGGTGCAACGACCGGGTCGCGCGTCGCCTGGCCCGGTACGCGAGCGGCTGGATCCCGTGGGGCGACGACGCGAGCGACCCGGCGGCGAGCATCCCGCGGATGCGGGCCGCGGTCGACGCGGCCGGTGGCGACGGCGCAGCACTCGCGGTGCTCGCGCCGGTGGCGGTGCGGCTCCGTGACGACAAGGCCGCGGACGTGAACGCGACCGTCGACGCGCTGCGCGGGCTCGCGGCCGCGGGTGTGACCGACGTGCTGCTCCAGATGCGCCCGCCCCGCTCCTACGCCGAAGGCATCGAGGCCTACGCCGCCCTGGTCGCGGCGCTGGCGGACTGACGAGACTCGACCAGCGCGCGAGTCAGTCCACGATCTCGCTCGTCTGGATCACGGGCGCGATCGTCGTGTAGTTCGCGACGTCGGCCATCACCGCGGCGGTGCCTTCGCTCGCCAGCGCCGCACCCATCGCATCGGTGGACTCGAACGTGAAGTGGACGGCAGCCACGTACGGGCCGTCGATGCCCTTGTCGATCTGCGCGCCGTCGAGGCCCCACGTCTCGAGCGCGAGCGGCACGTGCTTGTCCCGGTAGTAGTCGTGGTCGAAGGTCGCGCCGTCGGTGGTCGGGTACAGAACGCTGAATCGGATCATGGGGTGGCCTCGGTCTCGTCGGTGTGAGTGGGCCGCAGTCTGGCGGCGGGCGGCGATCCCGGCAACCGCGCTCGCGTCAGCCGGCGCCTTCGAGGTCGGCGGGCACGATGATGCCGAGGAGCGTTCCGTCGAGACGACTGACGAGCACGTATCTGCGCTCGTCCTTGCGCATGCTCGCGTCCAGCTCGGACGCGGTGATGCTCGGCCGCACGGTGGGCGGGGCCCAGCGGATCAGGTCGAGCAGGTCGGCGTGCGGCGACTCGTCGAGCGCTTCGGTGTGGACGAGGCCGAGCACGACGTTGTCGTCGTCCACCACCACGACGACCCCGTCGTCGCCGAAGCGCTCACGGAGCGCAGTGGTCGACGCGCCGAGGCCCACGGTCGGCACCGGCCGCGCGATCGCGCCCGCCCGCGTCGCGGGGTCGACCGATCCCTCGGCCGGGAGACCGCTCCCGAACCACGCCGCCTTGCTGTCGACGTAGTCGTAGACCTCCGAGAACCCGAGCGTGTCGAGCACCGCGGCGGCGCGCGCGCTCAGGTCGCACTGGTGGTCGTAGCAGTACACGACGACCGGTCGGTCCCGATCGAGCTCGTCCTGGCGCTCGACGAGCTCGGCCAGCGGGATGTTGCCGGCCCCCGGCAGGTGCTCGCGCTCGAAGTGGCTGCGTGGCAGCACCTCGACCACCTGTGCACCGTCGGCCAGGAGTCGTTGGACGTCCTCGGTCTCCGCCTTCTTGCTCATGGAGCAGTGGTGCCCGCACCGGTCGGCGCCCGAAACGGAGCCGGTGAGCACGTCCATGTGCAAGTGTCGGCGCCGTGCGATGGACGGGCATCCGGCGAACGGGGGCGGCGGCGCTGGCGACCGTCGTGGTCGCGGCGCTCACCGGGCTCGGCTCGCCGGGCGTCGCCGGCGCCGGCGCCGAGGAGTCCGGGCACACCATGTGGGTGCGCACCTTCGTCGACCGTTCGCGTCCGACCACACCAGCCGTCGGGGCGCCGACACCCGAGCGGGTGCTCGAGACCGCGATCTACCGCCCGACGGGCAAGGGACCGTTCCCGCTCGTCCTCTTCTCCCACGGTCTCGACGGGCATCCCGAGAAGTTCACCGCGCTGCTCGGCGCCTGGGCCGACGCGGGCTACGTCGTCGTCGCGCCCGCCTTCCCGCTCACCAACAGCCACGTCGGCGCCCAGGTGGTCGGCGACCTGGGCGAGCAGCCGGCCGACATCTCGTTCGTGCTCGACCGGGTCCTGGAGCTCTCGGAGCGCGGAGGGAACCGCCTCTCCCGTTCGATCGACGAGCGGCGCATCGGCGCCGGCGGCCTCTCGCTCGGAGGCGCCACCACCTACGCGCTCGTCTACGGCGAGTGCTGTCGGGATCGGCGCGTGAAAGCCGCGATGGTGCTCGACGGCTTCCAACCCGGCGTCGTGGTCGACGGCCACGTCCCGCTCCTGCTCGCGCACGCCGACACCGATCCGACGCTCCGCTACGAGCTGGCGCGCGACGCCTATACGAACGCAGCCGCGCCGGTGTGGTTCGTCACCCTGCACGGCGCGTCGCACGCGAGCCAGTGGGAAGACGACGTCACCGACTACGACGCGATTGCCGAGCGCGTCACCGTCGACTTCTGGGACGCCACGCTCGGCGGCAACGCCCGTGCATTCGATCGGCTCGAGCGCGACGCCACGGTCGCCGGCCTGTCGTCGATCGAGGTGAAGGAGTGATCCCGGCCGACGATCCGAGGGCGGCGCACCAGTCGAGCAACATCGTCGTCGACCGGGTCGGCCTCGCCGAGTTCCTGGCCGACAAGCATCGGTGGGTACTGGCGACGACCCGCGCCGACGGTCGCCCCCAGCTGAGCTTGGTGACCGGCGGGATGATGGCCGACGGCCGCCTCGCGTTGGCGTCGTATCCCGAGCGCGCCAAGGTCCGCAACGCGCGGCGCGACCCGCGGGTCTCCGTCGCGGTGATGGGCTCCGAGTTCAACGACGCTTGGGTGCAGGTCGACGGCAGCGCGAGCGTGCTCGACATGCCCGAAGCGGGCGATGCGTTCGTCGAGTACTACCGGTGCATCTCCGGCGAGCACCCCGACTGGCACGAGTACCTCGACGCCATGGCCGAGCAGGGCAAGTGCCTCATCGTGATCGAGCCCGAGCGGTGGAGCCCGGTCAGCCGGGGCGGCTTCCCGCCGTCGCTGTTCGAGCAGTGAGCCGCGACGGAGTGGACGGCGAGGTCCGCACGCACTTCCGCACGTGCCCGCTCTGCGAGGCGATGTGCGGGCTCGAGATCCAGACGACGGGTGACCGGGTCACGCGGGTCCGCGGCGACCGCGACGATGTGTGGAGCAAGGGGTACCTCTGTCCCAAGGGCGCGTCCCTCGGGCACCTGCACCACGATCCCGATCGCCTGCGCGTCCCGATGGTGCGCGACGGCGACGAGTGGCGCGAGGTCTCGTGGGACGACGCGTTCGCGCGCTGCGAGGAGCTGCTCCGGCCGATCGTCGAGGAGCACGGTGTCGAAGCAATCACGGCGTACATCGGCAACCCGACGGTCCACAACTACTCGCTGAGCCGGTTCTCCGGCGCGCTCGCCGGGCTCCCGCGCCTGCCGGTCATCTGGTCGGCCGGCACCGTCGATCAGTGGCCGAAGAACCTCGCGTGCGCGCAGCTGTTC
>CAZKTS010000416.1:0-1699 GCA_964555735.1 uncultured Bifidobacteriaceae bacterium | reverse complement strand
CGGCCCTTGCGGACCAGCTGCTGGATCGTCGGCACGCGCCTCTACGTTTCCTCTCGCGATGGAGTCCGCGAACTGCGGACGGAACAGGTTACGCCTACTCGTCGGTCCCAGTCGCCTCGACCGCCTCTTCCACGCTGCCGTCGGCGACGACGGTGAGCGTGGTGCCGAAGGCGGCATCTGCCTCGCCTTCGACCTCCGAGACCGCCTCGGCCACGATGGCGCCCTCGGTCGGCTGGGTGCCGATCGAGTCACGCAGGTACGCGGCCATGGCCTCGGCGTCGATGTCGGTCGAGTAGAAGGGCAGCGGCTCGTAGTCGGGGGCCTCGGTGATGATGTCCCGGTAGACGGGCATGCCCGTGCCGGCCGGGATCAGCTTCCCGATGATGACGTTCTCCTTGAGCCCGAAGAGGCCGTCGGTCTTGCCCTCGATGGCCGCCTCGGTGAGCACCCGGGTGGTCTCCTGGAAGGAGGCCGCCGAGAGCCACGAGTCGGTCGCGAGCGAGGCCTTGGTGATCCCCATGAGCTCGGGACGACCCTCGGCCGGCTGCTTGCCGTCCTCGACCAGGTTGCGGTTCGTCTCGGCGTAGAGCCGGGCGTCCACCTTCTGGCCGGGGAGGAACGGCGAGTCGCCGGGCTCCGACACCGCCACGCGACGCAGCATCTGGCGGACGATGACCTCCACGTGCTTGTCGTGGATCGACACGCCCTGCTCCCGGTAGACCTTCTGGGTCTCGTCGGAGAGGTACTGCTGGGTCTCGCGGATGCCCTTGACCTCGAGGATCTTCTTCGGGTCGAGCGGCGTCTGGTCGTCACCGGTGAGCTGGTCGCCGGCCTTGACCTCGGCCCCGTCCTTGATCTTCGGGCCCGAGCCGTCGTAGAGGTGCGCCCGCCGGGACACGACGTGCTCCTCTTCGGTGCCGTCGTCGGCGACGACCGCGATCACGCGCTCGCCCTTCTCGTTCTCGCCGAGACGGACCACGCCCGAGGACTCGGCGAGGACCGCGGAGCCCTTCGGCGTGCGAGCCTCGAAGAGCTCGACGACGCGGGGCAGACCGTGGGTGATGTCCTCACCGGCGACACCACCGGTGTGGAACGTCCGCATGGTCAGCTGCGTGCCGGGCTCGCCGATCGACTGGGCGGCGATGATCCCGACCGCCTCGCCGAGGTCGACCGCCTTGCCCGTCGCGAGCATGGTGCCGTAGCAGCGGCCGCAGACGCCTTCGATCGAGTCACAGGTGAGCACCGACCGGACGCGAACCCGGTCGACGCTCTTGTCCTGCGCGATCTTCTCGACGTCCTCCTCGCGCAGCTCGACGTTCTCGGGCAGCACCGTGCCGTCCGAGAGCTTCACCGGCTCGAGCAGGCACCGGCTGAGCAGCCGGGTGTCGAGCAGGCGCTGGTCGGCGTCGGGCGTCAGGCCCTCGACCCAGATGCCGCGGCTCGTCCCGCAGTCCCATTCACGGACGATGAGCTCCTGCGCGACGTCGACGAGTCGACGGGTCAGGTAGCCGGAGTCCGCGGTGCGGAGCGCGGTGTCGGCGAGACCCTTGCGGGCACCGTGGGTCGAGATGAAGTACTCGAGGACCGAGAGCCCCTCGCGGAAGTTCGACTTGATGGGACGCGGGATGATCTCACCACGCGGGTTGGCCACCAGGCCGCGCATGCCGGCGATCTGGCGGACCTGCATGATGTTGCCGCG
>CAZKTS010000415.1:0-5054 GCA_964555735.1 uncultured Bifidobacteriaceae bacterium | reverse complement strand
ACCGCGTCGGCATCACCGCTGACCTCGGCGAGCCCGCCGAACGGCGGGAAGCGCAGTGCTTCGCGCCGGGCGCGCTCGGCCGCCTCGACCGCGGCCGGATCGCCCGACCGAGCCGCGACGACCACTGCGTCCTCCGGGAGGCGGGTCTGGAGCAGCAGCACGCCCCCGTGCGCCCGGGGGCCGAGGAGACGGGCGCCCCGCACCAGGAGCCAGAGCGCCTGCTCCGCGGCTCGATACCGCGGCGCGAGCAGCTCCTGGTCGAGGTCGAGGTACGCGACCAGGCGAACGGGCCGGTCGCCGGCCGGGTCGACGCGGTGGAGCACGGCTTCGGTGCCGATGGCGACGTCGAAGGCCGGGATCGGCGCGCTCGCACCCTCGACCGCCACGACCCGCGCCCGCGGCACCAACGCCGCGAGGTCGTCTCGGACCCGCACCACCCCCGGCCGTACGGCGCGGAACCGGGTCGCGGTGCAGACCAGGCAGACGCGCGGACGCGTGAGGTCGCACCGCGGGCACGCCAGCTCGCCGTCCGCCTCGAGCACCGCCGCGTCGCACCGGGCACAGCGTGCGAGCTCGCGACAGCTCGTGCAGGCGAGCAGCCGGGCGCGACCCTTGCGGTTGAGCACGCACACCGCGCGTCCGCCGGCGTCGAGGGCGCGCCGGATCGCGGGACCCAGCGCCTCCGACGCGAGGCCGGTGCCCGGTGGCTCGTCGCGCAGGTCCACGACCTCGACGCGCGGCCAGCCATCGTGCGAGACCGCCCGCGGCGCGTCGACGACCGCCTCGGCAGCGATGACCGACTCGACGGTCGGCGCGGGGCTCAGCACGTCGAAGCGCGCACCGGTCCGACGCGCACGCTCCGCGCCCAGGTCGCGGGCGTGCCAGGTCGGGGCGCGCTCGTCGACGAGGCTCTCGTCGGCGTCGTCGAGCACGACGAACGCGCAGAGATCCGGCACCGGCGCGAAGGTCGCGATGCGGCCACCGACCACGATGCACGCGCCCCGGCGCGCCTCGACCCAGGCTCGGGTCCGGTCCGCGGCCGACGCGCTCGCCCGCCAGGTGACGACTTCGCGTCCCGTCTCCTGCAGTGCGCGCACCAGACCGACCGCGGCACGCGGGTCGGGAGCGACGACGATCGTCGAGCCCTCCGCGGCCACCAACGACGCCACGACCGCGTCCGACGGCGCCGCCGGCGGCCACCGCACGACGCGACGGGCGACGTCGGGCAGGGGCACCGGCCCGGGAGTCGGTGGGTACACCGCGGCCTCGGGCAGTGGCGCCGGCCCCACCGGCACCACGTTGGGCGGGCTCGCGGCCCGGAGGAACGTCGACCACGGCCCGGCCCAGCGCCACGCGGCCCAGGCGCAGAGATCCACGACCTCGGCCGGCGGCCCGGCCGACGCGAGCGCGGCGAGCGGCACCAGCCGGTCCGGGGTCGTTGCCGGCTCGACGTCGGTCGCGATCACCCACGCGCGCACGCGACGGCCGTGCAGCCGCACGCGCACGATGGTGCCGACCTCGACGTCGGCCGCCAGCTCCGGCGGCACGACGTAGTCGAAGACCCGCTCGATGGCCGCGACGTCGGGGACGACGCGACAGACCCCCGTGGGGGTCGCTCCCATCTCGCTCAGGCGATGGCCTCGGCCGCAGCGCGGAACGCGTCGGCGTGGTCGGTGTGCTCCCAGTTGAACGTCGGCTCCGGGCGACCGAAGTGCCCGTAGGCGGCGGTGCGGCGGAAGATCGGGCGGCGCAGCTGGAGGCGGTCGATGATCGCGGCCGGGCGCAGGTCGAAGTGCTCCTGCACCAGCGTCGGCAGCTTCACCGGGTCGACCTTCGACGTGCCGAACGTCTCGACCATCACCGAGACGGGGTGCGCCACGCCGATCGCGTAGGCGACCTGCACCTCGCAGCGCTCGGCGACGCCGGCCGCGACGATGTTCTTCGCCGCGTGCCGCACCGCGTACGCCGCGGAGCGGTCGACCTTCGTGGGGTCCTTGCCGCTGAACGCACCGCCACCGTGGCGGGCCATGCCGCCGTAGGTGTCGACGATGATCTTGCGGCCGGTGAGGCCGCAGTCGGCGTGCGGGCCACCGAGCTCGAAGTTGCCGGTCGGGTTGCAGAGCAGCTCGAAGTCGTCGCCCGCGAACTGCTCGGGGATCAGCGGCTTCACCACGTGCTCGAGCAGGTCCGGCTTGAGCGTCGACTCGGGGTCGACACCGGGCCCGGTCTGGGTGGAGATCAGCACCGTGGAGAGGCGCGCCGGGCGACCGTCCACGTAGTCGATCGTCACCTGCGTCTTGCCGTCGGGCCGCAGGTAGTCGAGCGTCCCGTCCTTGCGGACGGCGGAGAGACGCTGTGCGAGCCGGTGCGCGAGCCAGATCGGCATCGGCATCAGGTCTTCGGTCTCGTCGCACGCGTAGCCGAACATCATCCCCTGGTCACCGGCACCGATCTCGTCGTAGAGGTCGTCGCCGCCGGCACGCTGCTCGGCTGCCTTGTCGACGCCCATCGCGATGTCGGGCGACTGGCGGTCGATGGAGGTGATGACGCTGCACGTGTTGCCGTCGAAGCCGTACGAGCTGCGGTCGTACCCGATGCTGTTGACGGTGTCGCGCGCGACCCGCTGGTAGTCGATCTGCGCCTTGGTGCTGATCTCACCGGCGATCACGACGAGGCCGGTCGTGCACATGGTCTCGCAGGCGACGCGGCTCTCGGGGTCCTCTTCGAAGATCGCGTCGAGGATCGAGTCGCTGATCTGGTCGCACATCTTGTCGGGGTGACCCTCGGTCACCGACTCCGACGTGAACGTGAAGTTGTCGCCCACGCTCTTCAGCCCTTCCTGTGCTCGGGGGATGCGCCGGGTTCGGCGGCCTGGCCGGGTTCGGCCGGTTGGAGCCGCGCCGCGACACGATCGAGGATCGCGTCGGCGAGCGCCGGCTTGGTCTGGAGCGGCAGCTCCTCGGCGCCGCCGCTGGAGTCCAGCAGGAGCGCGCGGTTCGTGTCGACTTCGAAGCCCGCGTCGGGCGCGGAGACATCGTTGGCGACCATGAGATCGACGTGCTTGCGGGCCAGCTTGTCGGCCGCGTGCTCGCGCAGCTGCTCGGTCTCGGCCGCGAAGCCCACCAGCACCTGGTGGACCTTGCGCTCGCCGAGCGTGGCGAGGATGTCGGGGGTCGGCTCCAGCACGAGCTCGGGGATGCCGTCGTGCTTCTTGAGCTTCTCGGGCGCGATCGCCTTGGGGCGGAAGTCGGCGACCGCGGCCGCCATGACCACGACGTCGGACTCGGCGAAGCGACCGAGGACCGCGTCGTGCATGTCCTCGGCGGTCTCGACCTCCACCACCTCGACCGCGGGCTCGGCGGGTCGGCGGGCGGTGGTGACGAGCGTGACGGCCGCGCCCCGGCGCGACGCCGCATCGGCGATGGCGTGACCCATCTTCCCCGATGAGCGGTTGCCGACGAAGCGCACGGGATCGATCGGCTCGCGTGTGCCGCCGGCCGTGACGACGATCCGCACGCCGGCGAGGTCGCGGCCTTCGGCGAGGACGGCGACCGCCGCGGTCACGATCTCGGCGGGATCGCTGAGGCGCCCCTCCCCCGAGTCCCCACCAGCGAGGTGACCCGACGCGGGGCCGACGACGTGCACGCCGCGCCGCCGCAGCGTCGCGACGTTGTCCTGCACCGCGGGGTGCTCCCACATCTCGGTGTGCATCGCCGGTGCCACGAGGACCGGCGCGCGGGTGGCGAGCAGCGTCGCCGTGAGCAGGTCGTCGGAGATCCCGGCCGCGTACTTGGCGAGCGTCTTGGCCGTCGCGGGGGCCACGATCACGAGGTCGGCCTGCTGGCCGAGCCGCGTGTGCGGGATCGGGTCGTCGACCGCTTCGAAGATCGAGGTGCGCGCGGGCTCCGATGCGAGCGCAGAGAACGTCAGCGCGCCGACGAAGCGGAGGGCGTCCTCGGTGAGGATCGGGGCGACGTGCGCGCCGGCATCGACCAGGCGACGGCAGACCTCGACGGCCTTGTAGGCCGCGATGCCACCGGAGACGCCGAGCACGACGCGGCGGCCACGCAGGATCGCCGTCTGCTGGTCGTCCATCACCTGCCGTCCCGAGGCCTGACGCGAAGAAGGCTCGAGGGCCAGCGGGGGCGCGCTACTCGGCGACGGGCTCGTCGCCGGTGAGCTCGGCCTCGGTGGTCTCGGCCTCGGGCTCGGGCTCGGGCGGGAGCGGCGCGGACTCGATCTTGCCCGCCTCGATCTCCTCCATGGAGGTGGTGAGGGGCTTGCGCGAGACCGAGGTGACCTGCGGCGGGACGATCTTGCCGAGGCCCTCGCCGAGCTGGTTGTAGTAGTCGTTGATCTCCCGGGCCCGCATGGCCGCCAGCGTGACCAGCGTGAACTTCGAGTCGACACGCTCGAGGAGGTGCTCCATGCGAGGCTCCATGAGCGAGGCGCGGCGTTCGGCCATGAGTGGTGCTCCCGGGTGTTCGAGGTGTCGATCGGCGGTGTCGATCAGGGGGACGCGGGCAGCCGGTCCGGCGCCGCGCGGGCCTCCAGACTAGCAGTCGACCCCGCGAAAGCCCGCCAAGAGCCCTTCAGGACCGGTCGCGGCGGGCGTCGAGGAGGGCTGCGACCTCGTCGACGGCCCGGTCGAGGTCGTCGTTGACGACCACGGCGTCGAACTCCTCGGCCCTGGCCTCCTCGGCCGCGGCCCGGGCGAGGCGGCGCTCGATCGAGGCTTCGTCGACCGGCTCCCCCGACCGGGCGGCCTCCTCCTCGGCCCGGGACCGCAGCCGGCGCTCCTGCACCTCCCGGCTCGGGGGCCGCACGAACACGAGGAAGGCCTCGGGCAGGGCGTCGCGCACGGCGAGGGCGCCGTTGACGTCGACCTCCACGAGCACGTCGTCGCCCGCGGCGAGGTGCTTCTGGATCGGGGCCCGGGGCGTGCCCTTGAGGTCGCCGTAGACCTCGAACCACTCGAGGAACCCGCCGTCGTCGCGGAGCTGCTCGAACTCCTCGGTGCTCATGAAGCGGTAGTCGCGCCCGTCGCGCTCCTC
>CAZKTS010000414.1:0-4330 GCA_964555735.1 uncultured Bifidobacteriaceae bacterium | reverse complement strand
GCTCTCCATCTCGAGCTGCTGGAGGTACGCAGGGAAGCGGTCGAGGTACTGGCTGTACGGGAGGATCGCCTGGGTCTGCGCACCGAGGAACTCGTCGTACCAGACGTCGAGCAGGCCGAGCGTCACCGGCAGGTTCTCGTCGAGCGGCGCGGTGCGGAAGTGCTCGTCCATCGCGTGGAAGCCCTCGAGCATCTCGCCGAACTGCGCGGACCCGATCGCGATCATCAGCGACAGCCCGATCGCGGAGTCGTACGAGTAGCGGCCACCCACCCAGTCCCACAGCTCGAACATGTTGGCGGTGTCGATGCCGAACGCCGCGACCTTGTCGGCGTTCGACGACACCGCGACGAAGTGCTTGGCGACGGCCGTGTCGTCGCCACCGAGCCCCGCGAGCACCCAGTCGCGGGCGGTGCGGGCGTTCGTGAGCGTCTCGAGTGTCCCGAAGCTCTTCGAGCACACGATGAAGAGCGTCTCCGCGGGGTCCAGGTCCCGCACCGACTCCCAGAAGTCGATGCCGTCGACGTTGCTGACGAACCGGAACGTCATGTCTCGCTGGGAGTAGTCGCGCAGCGCGTCGTAGGCCATCGCCGGGCCGAGGTCGGAGCCGCCGATGCCGACGTTGATGACGTTGCGGATCCGCTTGCCGGTGTGGCCGGTCCAGGCTCCCGACCGCACCCGGTCGGAGAAGTCGGCCATGCGCCGGAGGACGTCGTGGACGCCGGGCACGACGTCGACGCCGTCCACCTCGATGTGCTCACTCTCGGGCGCGCGGAGCGCGACGTGCAGGACGGCGCGGTCTTCGGTGACGTTGATCTTCTCGCCGGCGAACATGGCGTCGCGCCGGGCCTCGAGGCCGGCACGCGTGGCGAGCGCCCGCAGGAGCGGCAGCGTGTCGTCGGTGAGGAGGTTCTTGGAGTAGTCGGCGTAGAGGCCGCCGGCCTCGAGCGTGAACCGCTCGCCGCGCGTGGCGTCGGCCGCGAACAGGTCGCGCAGGTGCAAGCCCTGTACCACGGTTGCGTGGCTCTGGAGCGCGGCCCACTCGTCGGTCTGGTCGATGCGCTCGGCCACTCGCCACCCCTGTCGTCGTCGGCCCGGTTCGGGCGCCCATCCTCTCGCGTCCGGCGACCAGGCGCGGACCTCGCGCGACCGGCACCGGTAGCCTCTCGTGCGGACGAGGGGGAGCCATGGCCACGGTGCTCGGAGTCGACATCGGTGGGACCGGCATCAAGGGCGCGCCGGTCGACACCCGTACGGGCGAGCTCATCGCGCCGCGCTTTCGGATCCCGACGCCCCATCCGGCCACGCCGGAGGCGGTCGGCGAGACCGTGGCGCAGATCGCCGAGCACTTCGACTGGACGGGCACGATCGGCGCGACGTTCCCGGCCGTGGTCCAGCACGGCACCGTCCGCACCGCGGCCAACGTCGACCAGTCGTGGATCGGTCAGGACGCCGGCGCGCTCTTCACCGCGGCGTGCAACTCGGCCGTCACCGTCGTCAACGACGCCGATGCGGCCGGCATCGCCGAGATGGAGTTCGGCGCGGGGCGCCATCGTCACGACACGGTGATCGTGGTGACGCTCGGCACGGGGATCGGGAGCGCGGTCTTCGTGGGCGGGACGCTCGTGCCCAACACGGAGCTCGGACACCTCCAGGTGCGCGGACGCGACGCAGAGAAGCGCGCGGCCGAGAGCGCGCGGGAGCGCGAGGAGCTCTCGTGGAAGCAGTGGGCGAAGCGCCTCAACGAGTACTTCACCGCGCTGGAGGCGCTCCTCTGGCCGGATCTCATCGTGGTGGGCGGCGGCGTCTCGAAGAAGTCGGAGAAGTTCCTGCCCCGGCTCGAGACCCGCGCCGAGGTCGTCCCGGCGATGCTGCTGAACGAGGCGGGCATCGTCGGCGCGGCGCTCGCCGCACGCACCGCGCCGTAGCGCGGCGTCGCGGTCAGTCGGGCGGCTGGGCGAGGGGCGTCCGGCCGGCGAACCCGGCGTCGGGCCAGTGCCACCAGTCGATCGCGTCCTCGCCGTCGAGCCAGCACAGCAGGTAGGTGCGCCCGGTCGACGACGCGGCCGGGAAGTCGATGAGGCCGCGGGCCGGATCCCGCACGATGATCCCGCGATCCACCAGCGTCGCCACGAGCGCCTGGAGCTCGCGGTCGTCGCCTCGCACCGCGGGGCCGTGGCCGTTGCCGGAGACCGAGGCGCCGTTCCCGCCCGCGCGCTCGGCGCGCTCCTGTGCCGCCGCGACGAGCGCGCGGATCCGCTGCACCGTCGCGCGCACCTCCGGGAGCACGGCCGTCGCCTCGTCCAGGGTCCAGTGGCGCACCACGTGACCATACGCGCGCCGGCGTGCGAATCGCCCGGGTGCGCCAGAAGGCCACCGCTACCATCGACGGCTGTGAAGACCGGCTACTTGGGCCCGCGTGGCACGTTCGCCGAGGAGGCGCTCCTCTCGCAGCCCGACCTCGCGGCCGGCGAGGCGGTGCCGCTACGCACCGTGCCGGAGGTCATCACCGCGGTCGACGCGGGCGACGTCGACCTCGGGCTGGTGCCGCTCGAGAACTCGATCGAGGGGACCGTCACCGTCACGCTCGACACCCTGGCCTTCGACACCGACCTGCTCGTCCAGCGCGAGGTCGACCTTCCGGTCTCGCTCCACCTGTGTGCCAAGCCCGGCACCGACATCGCCGCGATCACCACGGTCGTCTCGCACCCCAACCCGCTCGGGCAGTCCCGCGGCTGGCTGGCCACCAAGCTCCCGACCGCGGAGCTGGTCGTGACCAACTCCACGGCGGAGGCCGCCCGACAGGTCGCCGAGTCCGACCGCACCGACCTCGCCTCGATCTCCAACGCCGGCGGGGCGCGCCTGCACGGCCTCGAGATCCTCGCATCGGAGATCGAGGACCACCCCGACAGCCAGACGCGCTTCGTGCTCGTCGGCCGGGGGGTCCCCGCGCCGACCGGTCACGACAAGACGTCGATCGTCTGCTTCCAGCGCGAAGACCGTCCCGGCTCGCTGCTCGCCATCCTCCAGGAGTTCGCCGCGCGCGCGATCAACCTCACCAAGCTCGAGTCGCGGCCGATCAAGCGAGGCCTCGGGGAGTACTGCTTCTTCATCGACTTCCGCGGCCACATCGCCGACGAGGTCGTGGCCGACTGCCTGAAGAACCTCGCGGCGAACCAGGCCGAAGTGAAGTTCCTCGGGTCGTATCCCGTCGCCGGCGAGGAAGGTCCCGAGCTGCGGCGCGCCGCGTCCGAGGCCTGGATCAGCGCGAGCGGGTGGATCGACGGCCTGCGCGCGCAGGTCCGTCCCGACTGACGAGCGACGAGAGGCACCCAGCGTGATCGACCTCCGTCGCCTGCGCGACGAACCGGAGTACCGCGCCGGCATCGAGCGCAAACGCGTCGGCCCGGGGCTCGTCGCCGAGGTCCTGGCCCTCGACGCGGAGAAGCGCGCCCAGCAGACCGTCGTGGAGGGGATGCGGTCGCGCCAGAAGGCGATCTCGAAGGAGATCGGTCGAGCCCCGGCCGACGAGCGCGCGGCGAAGGCGGCGGAGGCCGCGGGCCTGAAGCAGGAGCTGCAGGCGGCCGACGACGAGCTGGGCGTGCTCGAGCGGCGGCTGCGCGACCTCGCCCTCCAGGTGCCGAACTCGGCCGACCCGTCGGTGCCCGACGGTGGCGAAGACGACGGCGAGGTGCTGCGGGTGGTCGGTGCCGAGACACCGCCGCCACCGCGCGACCACGCGGCCTTCGCGGACGCACTCGGGTTCGTGGAGACGAAGCACGCGGTCGAGATGAGCGGGTCGCGGTTCGCCTCGCTCACGCGCGAGGCGGTGCTGGTCGAGCTCGCGCTCGTGCAGTGGGTGCTCACCACGCTCGTGCAGCAGGGCTTCACGCCGGTCGCGCCGCCGGTGATGGTGCGCGAGGCGGCGATGGAGGAAGCCGGCTTCTTCCCGACCGACCGCAACCAGGTGTACGAGGTGGGCTCCGGCGTCACGGACGACGACGACGACGCTCGGAACCTCTTCCTCGTCGGCACCAGCGAGGTGCCGCTTGCCGCGCTCGGTCGCGGCGAGCGCTTCGCGTCCGCCGACCTGCCCGTGCGCTACGCGGGCGTCTCCACCTGCTTCCGGCGCGAGGCCGGCACCTACGGCAAGGACACGAAGGGCATCTTCCGCGTCCACCAGTTCGACAAGGTCGAGATGTTCACGTTCAGCTCGCCCGACGCGTCCGACGACGAGCACGAGCGCATCCTCGCGATCGAGGAGTCGATCGTCGGTGGGCTCGGGCTGCCCTACCGGGTGGTGAACATCGCCGCCGGCGACCTCGGCCCCGCC
>CAZKTS010000413.1:0-5741 GCA_964555735.1 uncultured Bifidobacteriaceae bacterium | reverse complement strand
GATCGGGCGGTCGGTGGTGGCGGCGAGGATCTGGAGCAGGTTCGAGACACCCGGCTTGGCGGTCGGGTCGTAGCGGACATCGGTCTCGGAGTCGGTGACCGCGCTCTTGATGCGCTTCGTGATCGCCTTCGGGTCGTCGAGGAGCGTGATCGTGCCCTGCGGCGAGTCGGCCGACTTCGACATCTTCGACGTCGGATCCTGCAGGTCCATGATCCGGGCGCCCACCGGCGGGATGGCGGCCTCCGGCACGACGAGCGTCTCGCCGAAGCGGTGGTTGAAGCGGATGGCGACGTCGCGGGCGAGCTCGAGGTGCTGGCGCTGGTCGTCGCCCACCGGCACCCGGTCGGTGTCGTAGGCGAGGATGTCGGCGGCCATGAGCACCGGGTAGTCGAACAGCCCCACGCTGACGGACTCCCGGCCCTGCCCCTTCTCCTTGAACTGGGTCATGCGCTGCAGCTCGCCGAAGGTCGCGACGCAGTTGAGGATCCACGTGAGCTCGGTGTGGGCGCGCACGTGGCTCTGCACGAACAAGAGGCAGCTCGCCGGATCGAGGCCGGCCGCGAGCAGCAGCGCCGCCGTGCGCTCGGTGCGCTCGGCGAGGGAGCCGGCCTCGTACGGGACGGTCATCGCGTGGAGGTCGACGACGCAGTAGATGGCGTCGCTCCGGGACTGCTCCGCGACCCAGTGGCGGACCGCGCCCAGATAGTTGCCCAGGTGCATCTCACCGGTCGGTTGGATCCCCGAGAACACCCGTGACATCGGCGCAAACCTAGCGAGGGCCCGCCCGATCGGCGGGAACGATTCGCCCGGACGGCATGCCGGGAGACGACCACGGCCGCGGGTACCCTCGGCCACGATGGGTTACGAGGTCCAGACCACGGTCTTCGAGGGGCCCTTCGACCTCCTCCTGCACCTGATCCTTCGCCAGGAGGTCGACCTGTGGGAGGTCTCGCTGGCGACGATCGTCGACGCCTACCTCGCCGAGCTCGACCGCATGGAGAACCTCGACCTCGAGCTGGCGACGGAGTTCCTCCTCATCGCGGCCACGCTCGTCGAGCTCAAGTCCCGTCGCCTCCTGCCCGGGCCCGCGGAGCTGGAGCTCGACGAGGAGCTGCTCCGCTTCGAGGAGCGGGACCTGCTCCTCGCACGGCTCCTCGAGTGCAAGACCTTCAAGGACGCCGCCGACGCGCTCGCTTCGGTCATGCGCCGGGCGGATCGCAGCCTCCCGCGCGTCGCCGGTCCCGAGGAGCCGTTCCGTTCGCTCGTGCCCGACCCGCTCGAGCGCGTGAAGCTCACCTCGCTGCGCGACGCGGCCCGGCGTGCCCTCGCCCCCAAGCCCGAAGAGCTGGTCCGCACCGACCACATCGCACCGATCCGCGCCAGCGTGGCCGACGCGATCACCGCCGTGCTCCTCCGCATGCCGTCCGACGGCCCGGTCACCTTCCGGGACCTCGCGGCCGACGCCGAGACGCGCCTCGACGTCATCGTGCGGTTCCTTGCCGTGCTCGAGCTGTTCAAGCAGGGCGTCGTCGACATCGAGCAGCTCTCCAACTTCGCAACGCTGACCGTGCGCCGCCTGGGCGACGGCGAGCGGGCGCTGGACGCGCGCAGCATCGCCGACTGGGACGACGCCACCCCCGAACCGGAGCCCGAACCGCGATGACCTGGTGGTACACCGACCGACCGACCCAGACCGGTGCGGGAAGCCACGCTTCCGCCGACGCGCCACCGGCTCCGTTCCCGGTCGACGACGAGTCGCGCCGGGCGATCGAGGCCGTGGTGCTCGCCTCCACGGAGCCGGTCGAGCCGCGCTTCCTCGCGCAGCTCGTCGAGCTCCCGGTGACGCGCGTCGAGGAGCTCTGCGCGGAGCTCGCCCAGGAGTACGAGGACCAACGACGCGGCTTCGCCCTGATGCGGGTCAACGGTGGCTACCGGTTCCAGACGCACAGCGACCTCGCGCCCTACGTCGAGCGGTTCGTGCTGGAGGGCCAGCACGTCCGCCTCTCCGGTCCGGCGCTCGAGACCCTCGCGATCGTGGCCTACAAGCAGCCGATCTCGCGCGGACAGATCTCGGCGATCCGCGGCGTCAACGTCGAGACGACGCTCACCACGCTCGTGCAGCGCGGGTACGTCGAGGAGGTCGCGCGCGACCCCGGTCCTGGGCTCGCGGTGCTCTACGGCACCACGTCCACCTTCCTCGAACGGCTCGGGCTCGACTCGATCGGGCAGCTCCCGCCGCTCGGCGACTTCGTGCCGGAGGCCAACGTCGTCGAGGCGCTCGAGCGCGGCCTGCGGCTCTCGCAGGACCCGAACGCACCCGACGACGACGCGGTCACCGAAGACTGACCGGTGCCGACGGGGCCGGCCGGGGAGGTACCTGCGCCCGACGCCGACACGCGCGTGCGGCTCCAGAAGGTGCTGGCTCGCGCCGGGCTGGGCTCGCGGCGCGCGTGCGAGGAGCTGATCGCCGACGGACGGGTCGCCGTCGACGGGGTCGTGGCGCGCCTCGGTGACCGTGTGGACCCCGAGGTCCAGGTGGTCACCCTCGACGGGGCGCGCGTGGTGACGCGGACCGACCTCGTCCACTACGTGCTCAACAAGCCGGTCGGAGTGATCACGACGGCCGACGACCCCCAGGGGCGCCCCACGGTCGTCGGCCTCGTCCCCGCTGAACCGCGGGTCTTCCCGGTCGGCCGTCTGGACGCCGACACGGAGGGGCTGCTCGTCCTCACCAACGACGGCGAGCTCGCGCAGCTCCTGACCCATCCGAGCCACGGCGTCACCAAGACGTACCTCGCCGAGGTCGACGGCGTCCCGAGCGCGGGAGCCCTCCGCTCGCTTCGCGAGGGCGTGATGCTCGACGATGGGCTCACCGCGCCGGCCCGCGCCCGCCTCGTGCAACGGCGTGGTGACCACGCCGCGGTGGAGCTCAGCATCCACGAAGGGCGCAACCGCCAGGTGCGCAGGATGCTCGACGCGGTCGGCCATCCGGTGCGTCGCCTCGTGCGGACGCGCATCGGGTCGCTCCACGACACGCGCCTCGCTCCGGGGGAGTGGCGGGCACTCGACCCGGCGGAGGTCCGGAGCCTCTACGAGGCGGCGAGCGGAACCACCCCGAAGGTCGAAGAGGGTGGGCACTAACCTCCGGCCCGTGCAGCTGCGCGCGCTCCGTGGCGCCATCACGTGCGACGAGGACACCAAGGCCGAGATCGACGCCAAGACCCGTGAGCTGGTCGAGGCGTTGCTGGCCCGCAACTCGGTGGATCACGAGGACCTGGTCAGCATCATCTTCACGGCCACCGAGGACCTCACGTCGGAGTTCCCGGCGGTCGCGGCACGCGAGCTCGGTCTCGGCGACGTGCCGTTGCTCTGTGCCCGGGAGCTCAACATCGGCCACGGCATGAAGCGCGTGGTCCGGGTGCTCGTGCACTGCTACACGGACCAACCCCGCAGCGAGCTGCACCACGTGTACCTCGGGGGAGCCCGCGCGCTCCGCGACGACCTCCCTGAGTGACCCGAGCTCCGGATGAGCGCGTGAATCGCGTCGCGATCGTCGGCACCGGCCTGATCGGTGGCTCCGTGGGCTGCGCACTGCGTCGCGCCGGCGTCACCGTCGCGGGCTTCGACCGGGACGTGGCTCGCCTCGAGCAGGCCCGGGCCGTGGGTGCGGTCGACGAGATCGGCGCGTCCCTGAGCGACGCGGTGCAGGGCGCCGACATCGTCCTGGTGGCGGTACCGGTCGGGCACGTTGCGGACGCGGTGGCCGCGGCGTTCGACGCCGGGGCACCCGTGGTGACCGACGTCGGCTCCGTGAAGGTGCCGGTGGTCCACGCCGTCGAGCAGGCCCGCCCGAACCGCGCGTCGAGCTTCGTCGGTGGACACCCGATGGCGGGCTCCGAGCAGGATGGGCTCGCCGGGGCCGACCCGGACCTCTTCGCCGGCGCGACCTGGGTGCTGACGCCGACTCCCACCACGGAGGTCGCGGCGTTCACCGCGGTGCGCGCGCTGCTCGGTCTGCTCGGTGCCGAGGTCCTGGCGATGACGCCCGAGCAGCACGACGCGCTCGTCGCAGTGGTGAGCCACGTGCCCCAGCTCGCGGCGACGACCCTCATGGATGTCGCCGCGACGAGAGGGGAGGAGCACGCCACGCTGCTGCGCCTTGCCGCGGGCGGCTTCCGCGACATGACCCGGATCGCGGCGGGGCACCCCGGCATCTGGCCCGACATCTGCATCGCCAACCGCGACGCGATCGTGACCGCGCTCGACGAGTACGTCGGTGCGCTGGAGTCCGTGCGCGCGCTCGTCGAGGCCGGCGACCGTGACGGCCTCCTCCAGCTCCTCGAGCGCGCCCGCGAGGCGCGGCGCCGCCTTCCCACCGCGACACCTCTCGGTGTCACCGCGGCCGAGCTGCGGGTGCCCGTGATCGACCGGCCCGGCGTCCTCGCCGAGGTCACGACGCTGGCGAGCACGATGGGCGTCAACATCGCCGACCTCGAGATCGCCCACTCGGTGGAGGGCGGGGGCGGCGTGTTGGTGCTCCTCATCCCCGACACCGACACCGCGGCGTTCGAGGCCGCCCTGACCGAGCGCGGGTACCACCCCTCGCGCTCGGCGTTGCCGTGAGCACGGGCTCGCGCACGGAGCTGCGCATCGTCGGTGCTCGACCGCTCCGCGGCCGCCTCCGGCTGCCCGGCGACAAGGGGATCTCGCACCGCGCGCTGCTCGCCGCGGCCATGGCCGACAGCGTCAGCCGACTGACCCATCTCGCGCCGGGCGAGGACGTGGCGAGCACGCGCCGCGCGCTCGAGGCTCTCGGTGTCCGCATCGACGCCGACCGTGACGGCCTCACGGTCCGGGGTCGCGGCGTCGGCTCCTTGCACGAGCCCGCGGCCGTCGTCGACTGCGGCAACTCCGGCACCACCATGCGCATGCTCGCCGGTCTCGTGGCCGGCGTCGACTTCCTGACCGTGCTCACGGGCGACGCATCACTCTCGAGCCGGCCGATGGCGCGCGTCGCGGAGCCGCTGCGCGCACTGGGCGCCCACGTCGACGCGCGCGACGGTGGCCGACTGGCCCCACTCGTGGTGCGGGGCGGAGCGCTTCGCGGCACCCGGGTGGAGCTCGCCGTCGCGAGCGGGCAGGTGAAGACCGCCATCGTGCTGGCGGGTCTCCAGGCCGACGGCGCGACCGAGGTTGTCGAACCGGCGCCGAGCCGAGACCACACCGAGCGGCTGTTCCGAGCGCTGGGTGCGCCCGTCGAGACCGTCGACGACCGGACCGTGCGGGTGACGCGTGGTGGCCCGCGCGCCTTCGACCTCGACGTCCCCGGCGACCCGTCCTCGGCAGCCTTCCTCGTGGTCGCGGCGCTGGTGGCACCCGACTCCGAGATCGTGCTCGAGGACGTCCTCCTCAACCCGGGGCGGATCGCGTTCGTCGACGTGCTGCTGCGGATGGGGGCCGACATCACCGTGACCGAGCGCGGCGAGCGCCTCGGCGAGCCGGTCGGCGACGTGCGGGTCGCCTCGTCGGCGCTCCGGGGGACGTCCATCGTGTGCGCCGAGCCGATCATCGACGAGATCCCCGCGCTCGCGGTCGCCGCGGCGTTCGCCGAGGGTGTCACCGAGGTCACGAACGGTGCCGAGCTCCGCGTCAAGGAGAGCGATCGCATCGCCACCCTCGAACAGGAGCTCACAACGCTCGGCGTCGCGGTCGAAGCGCACGCCGACGGCCTGCGGGTGACC
>CAZKTS010000412.1:0-16278 GCA_964555735.1 uncultured Bifidobacteriaceae bacterium | reverse complement strand
CCGCAGCTCGGCCCGACCGGCGTCGTCGGGCGTGATCGGGCCGATGGTGTCGGCCATGTCGGTGAGCTCGTGGGCACAGTCGACCGCGAGCGCCCGCAGCAGGTCTTCCTTGTTGGTGAAGTACAGGTAGAAGGTGCCGTGCGACGTGCGGGCGGCTCGGACGATGTCGTCGACGCGCGCGGCGTGGTAGCCGCGCTCGGCGAACACCCGGAGCCCCGCATCCAGCAGGCGCGCCATCGTGCGCTTGCCCTGCGCGCGCAGCTCCCGTCGGCGGGCGGGCGTTCCGGACGTCTCGCGGTCGGACGTGGGCTCTTGCGAGCCGGTCTTCCCGCCCGACTTGTACGATGCCGCCACTGCGCCTCCGTCGCGCCTTCGACCGCCCGTCGAACCCGACCTCGACCGAACCCCGACCTCAACCAACCCCAAGGCTTCCAGACCCCGAGATGCTGGCACGAACCCTACGCGAGGCCGCTCGGCGCTTCGGCGACTCGGTGGCCTACGTGGCCCCCGGCGGCTGGGAGCTCTCGTATCGCCACCTCGAGCAGTGCGCCGACGAGGTCGCGGGTGGCCTCGCGGGCAGCGGGGTCGGCGAAGGCGACGTCGTCGCCCTGGTGCTCCCACCGTCACCCGAGTACGCCGTCGCCTACCTCGCGGCGGCGAAGGTCGGCGCGATCACGGCCGGGGTCAACGACCGGCTGACCGCCGACGAGCGCGAGGTCGTGCTCGGTCGGGCGCAGCCGAAGCTGGTGATCGCCGCGCCGGGCTTCGGCTCGTCGGTGCACCCCTCGGTCGAGGTCGAGCCCGCGGCTGGCCCCGACGCCGTGCTCGCCGACTTCCGCCTGGCCGGCCATGTGGCGCCCGACCTTCCCGACGACCCCGACCGGCCGGTCGCGATCGTCTTCACGTCGGGAACGACGGGCGCGCCCAAGGGCGCGCTCTACGGCAACCGGCAGCTCGCGTTCATCACCGAGACCGACGTCGGCGACACCTGGGGCGCGGGTGGTCGCACGTTCAGCGGCACGTCGTTCGCGCACCTCGGGTTCATGAGCAAGCTCCCCGGCAACCTGCGGAAGGGCGGGACGACCTTCATCATGCCGAGATGGAGTGCCCGCGGCGCGCTCGAGCTCATCGCGCGCGAGCGCATGACCGCGGTGGCCGGCGTGCCCGCGCAGCTCGCACTCATGCTGCGCGAGCCCGAGTTCGACTCGTTCGACCTCTCCCACGTCAGGGCAATCGTCGTCGGCGGCGGCCCGGTCACCCCCGGCCTCGCCGAGGAGGCGCGTGAGCGGTTCCGCGCCCCTCTCGCCACGCGGTACTCGTGCACGGAGGCCGGCATCGGCCTCGGCACCGCGTTCGACGCACGCGAGGAGGACGCGATCGTGAGCGTCGGGCACCCGCTGCCCGGCGTCGAGCTCCAGCTGCTCGACGACGACGACCGCGAGGTGCCGGCCGGCGAGGTCGGCGCCGTGTGCCTGCGCTCCCCCGCCATGATGCGCGGCTACTGGCAGGACCCCGAGGCGACCGCGGCCGCGTTCACGCCCGACGGCTTCGTGCGCACCGGCGACCTCGGCTGGCTCGACGAGCAGGGACGACTCCGGCTCGTCGGCCGCACCAAGGAGATGTATGTGCGCGGCGGGTACAACGTGTACCCGGTCGAGGTGGAGGGCGTGCTCTCGACCCACCCTGCCGTCGCCGCGGTCGCCGTCGTCCCGAGACCCGACCCGGTGATGGGCGAGGTCGGTGTTGCGTTCGTGGTCCCGCGCGACCCCGCGGCACCGCCCGAGCTCACCGAGCTCCGCGACTTCGGCCGCGACCAGCTCGCCGCCTACAAGCTCCCCGAGCACCTGCGCGTGGTGGACGCCCTGCCACTCACCGCCATGGAGAAGATCGACCGGAAGGCGCTCGCCGCCCTCCCGGACGACCCCGCTTCCTGACGGCGGCGTCAGGTAGCGTCCGTCTCCGATGGAGCTGGAGTTCACCGACGATCAGGACGAGCTGCGGGACGGCGTGCGCTCGGTGCTCGAGCGCGAGTGCCCCATCGGGACTGTGCGGGCGATCGTCGAGGACGGCGCCGAGACGGCCGCCAAGCTGAGCGACGCGCTCTGGAAGCAGATGGTCGACCTCGGTTGGCCTGCGCTCACGATCCCCGAGGAGCACGGTGGCATCGGGCTCGGCGCGGTCGAGCTCGCGGTCGTGGCCGAGGAGCTGGGCCGGGCGGTCGCCCCCACCCCCTTCGTGCCGACGGTCGCCCAGTTCGCGGCGGTCGTCGCCGAAGCCGGCTCCGAAGGGCAACAAGCGGCCTACCTCGGCGCGGTCGCGGCGGGTGAGCTCAGGGGTGCGCTCGCACTGGTCGAGACCGGCAGCATCGACCCGGCCGACCTCCAGGCGACCGCGACCCCACAGGGTGACTCGTGGGTGCTCAGCGGTCGCAAGCGTGCCGTGCTCGGCGCCACCGCCGCCGACGAGATCGCTGTCGTCGCCCGCGTCGCCGGTACGCAGGGCGACGACGGCGTCGCGGTGTTCGTCGTGCCGGGCGCCGACCTCATGCTCGAGCCGACCAACGCGCTCGACGCGACGCGTCCCGTCGCCGACGTCGTGCTCGACGGCGCCGCGGTGAGCGCGGATCGGCTGCTCGGTGAGCCCGGCGCCGCGACCGCGCGGGCCGTCCGGCGCGCCGTCGAGCAGGCCGTCGTGATCCTCGCCATGGAGTGCGTCGGCACGTGCCAGACGATCTTCGACGTGACCCTCGACTACGCCAAGCAGCGCGAGCAGTTCGGCGTGCCGATCGGTTCGTTCCAGGCGATCAAGCACAAGTTTGCCGACATGCTGATCCTGGTGGAGCGGGCCCGGGCCACGGCCTACTTCGGTGCGCTCACCATCGCCGAGGACGACGAGCGCCGCGCCCTCGCCGCGTCGACGGCCAAGGCCGCGGCCGGCGACTGCCAGGACCGCCTCACCACGGAGGGCATCCAGATCCACGGCGGCATCGGGTACACGTGGGAGCACGACATGCACCTCTACGTGCGCCGCGCCAAGACCGACGCCCAGCTGCTCGGCACCGCCGCCGAGCACCGCGCCCGCATCGCCACCCTCCTCGGCGTCTGAACCCCCGGTTTGGAGAGCCCAGGGGGCACGGAGTGCCCCTGAGGCTCTCCGCCAACGAGGTCCAGACGCGACGCCGCCCGGCCGAAGCCGGGCGGTGTCTTCGATCGAGGCGGGGTTCCGCTCAGACGGCGAAGAGGATCTCCCAGAGCGCGTACCAGATGACGACCAGCACCAACCCGGCGCCGATGGCGCGCTTGTGGTCCTCGTAGATCCAGTTGGTGATGTTCTGGCCCTTGCCGCCGATGATGCCGAGGCAGTTGAGCTCGAGCACACCCCAGAGGATCAGCGTGATGATCCAGTACACCGCTCGGTTGTCCGAGGTGTCGTAGCCGCCGAAGAAGTGCGACGTGCCGAGCATGAAGAACAGCATCGTGAACGAGAAGATCGTGTTCTGACGCGAGGCCAGCGCAGCCGCGCGACCGGCGTCGGCCGCGGCCGGGTCGGCCTCACCACCGGCGAGCACGTTGCGCGCGTTCGCGATGACGACCTTCTGGTTGCGCCAGATGACGCCCCACACGTTCAGGAACATCGTGATGCCGAGCAGCATGCCGGTGGCGATGCTGACACCCGACGCGCTCTTGAAGTAGCCCGACTGCATGAAGGCGCCGTCACCGTCGCCCAGCGGGATGACGCCGATGAGCAGGCCGAACAGGAACGTGGCGGCCGCCGCCCAGCGGAACCACCACAGCGCGCGAGAGGCGAGCTTGTCGATCGCCTGGTTGCGGGCGCCGGCGTCGAGCTGCGCGAACGCCGGCACCTGCACGAAGTTGAAGTAGTAGAGCAGGCCGATCCACGTGATGCCCGCCAGCACGTGCGCCCAACGGGCGAGGAAGTTCAGCCCGAAGTTCTCGAAGATGTCCAACGCGATCACGGTGTACCCCCGGTAGTGGATCTCTGGAGCCGCGGCAACGTATCACCGGCCGCCGACCTCCTGCGTGACCTCGTTCTGACGGCCCGCGGCCCCGCCGGGTTACAGGTCCGGGTTCCGAGGGTCGGACTCGACGGTGCCGCTCAGAGGCTCACGACGGCCCACGATCATCGACGAGAAGTCGGCGAACGCGATGACGTTGTCGAGCGGGTCGAGGACCCGCACCTCGACCACGATGAGCTGCCGGCCGGCCCGCATCACCTTGGCCTCGGCCCGCACCACGTCGCCCTTTGGGCGGCCCAAGTAGCGCACGTGGAGGTCGGCGGTGACCAGGCTCTGCGTGACCGGGTCGAAGCCCGACGCCCGGGCGGCGCACGATCCGGCGGCGACGTCGATCAGCGTCGCCAGCGCGCCGCCGTGGAGGTTGCCCGAGCCGTTGAACGCACCCGGCTGCACCGGCATCTCCACGATGACCGAGCCGTCGCCGGTCTCCACGAACGAGAGGTCGAGCAGCTTGTGCAACGCGACCTCGCGGAACGCGTTGCGGAGGTAGTCGAGGTACAGCGGGTGCTGGTCGCCCGTCGTGGGCTCGTCGGGACTCATGCTGACGGCGACGCTACCGAACCCTCGCTCTCCGGGTCGTCGCTCAGCGAACCTGCGTGTCGGCTTCGGGCCCGAGGCGCACCAGCTCGAGTCGGCCGTCGACGACGGCCAGCTCGGTGACCGACGCCAGGTCGGGGCGGAACTGGAGCACGCCGTCGTCGCCGCGCGCCGCGCCGACGGCCGCGTTGATCGCCACGAAGTGGCTCACGACGACGGTGTCCTGCTCGAGCGCGACGAGGGCGCGCACGAGCGCGTCGCGCCACGCTCGGATCGTGGCGTCCGCGTCGGCGTAGGTGCCCGCCATCACCTGCCGGAGCCAGGCCCCCCGCTCGTCGACGTCGGCGAATCCCGACGACGACGGGATCTCGCCGACGGCGGGCTCGATGCTCACGTCGACCGCCCATGCGGCGGCGAGCGGTGCCGCGGTCTCGCGCGTGCGTCGCATCGGCGAACAGAGGATCGGCCGGGCCGCACCCGCGCCGACGTCGGCCGCGAGGGCGGCGGCCTGCGCGTGCCCGCGGGCGTCGAGGCCGGGATCGGGATCCGGCGAATCGGCCCACGAACCCGTCGGACGCGCGTGACGGACCAGGAGGACGCGGGTCATGGCCGGGACCCTTGCACACCGAACCGAGGAGGAACTCTCGTGCGACGCTCCCCCATCACCGTCGGCGTCCTCGCCGCCGAGCTCGCCATCGGCGCGCTCGTGCTCGCCCCACCGGCCGGCGCCGACGACGATCCCGTGCCCACCGACCCACCCGTCGACGTGCCCCTGCCGGTGCCGGAGGTCCCGGTGCCGAGCGTGCCCGTGCCCTCCGTCGTCGTGCGCACCGGACGCACCGGCGACCCCAACGCCGTCACCCCGGTCGCCGACGACACCGACGACGAGCCGCCGGCCGACAGCACCCCGCCCGCACCGCCCGCACCCGGACCCGAGCCCGAGCCGTCGCCCGAGCCGGAGGCGCCCAACCCGACGTCCGGTGCCGACGTACCGGCGTCGGCGAGCGTTCCCGACGGGGCCACCCCGACGCCCCCACCGGCACCCGCCGCGAGCGCACTGCCGCTGCACACCGTCGTCGACGGCGACAACCTCTGGAGCATCGCCGCCGCGCACCTGGCGAGCACGACGGGACGCGACGTCGCATCGATCCCGGTCGCCGAGCTCGCGCTCTATTGGGTGCGCGTCTGCGACGCGAACGCGCCGACCTTGGCGAGCGGCGATCTCGACGTCATCTACCCGGGCGAGCTGATCGCCCTGCCGCCGGTCTGAGGGCTTCTGGCGTCAGCAACGGGGCGCGGAGCGCCCGTTGCTGACGCCGAAACCCCTAGGGGTCGCGCGGGAGGCCGAGGACGCGCTCGCCGATGATGTTGCGCTGGATCTCGCTCGTGCCGCCAGCGATGGTGAGGTTGCGGTTGAACAGGAAGCCGCGGCTCCACTGCGCGCCGTCACCCTCGGCCACGGCGCCCTCGGGCCCGAGGAGGCCGAGCCCGACCTCCTGCACCCGCTGGTCGTGCACGACGCCCAGGAGCTTGCGCACCGACGCCTCCGAGCCGCTCGGGTCGGCGCCGGCCAGGGCGGCGAGCGTGAGCCGGAAGCCGAGGCAGCCGAGTGCGTGGGCGGTCGACGCGAGGCCGCCCACCTCGTCGAGCACGTGCTGGTCGTCGCCCTGGCCGCGGTCGGCCACGCCCTGGATGATCGTCTCGAGCCCGTGGCCGAACGACATGCCGCTCCCCATGAAGACCCGCTCGTTGGCCAGCGTGGTGCGCGCGGCGCGCCAGCCGTCGTTCTCGGCGCCGATCAGGCAGTCCTCCGGCACGAACGCGTCGTTGAAGAACACCTCGTTGAACATCGCGTCGCCGGTGAGCTCGCGCAGCGGACGGATGTCGATGCCCTCGGTGCTCTTCATGTCGACGAAGAAGCACGAGATGCCGTTGTGCTTCGGCGCGTCCGGGTCGGTGCGGGCGAGCAGGATCCCCCAGTCCGCGAACTGCGCCATCGACGTCCAGACCTTCTGGCCGCTGATGAGGTAGCCGCCGTCGGTGCGCGTCGCTCGCGTCGACAGGTTGGCCAGGTCCGAGCCCGCACCCGGCTCACTGAACAGCTGACACCAGCTGATCTCGCCCCGCAGGGTCGGTGGGATCCACCGCTCCTGCTGCTCCTGCGTGCCGTAGACCATCGCGGGCGGGAGCGCCCAGCCGCCGATCATGATCCCGGGTCGGGTCACCTTGGCGGCCCGGAACTCCTCCTCGATCACGAGCTGCTCGACGGCCTTCGCGGCCCGCCCCCACGGCTCGGGCCACGTGGGGACGATGTACCCGTCGTCGGCCATCCGCCGGCGCTGTTCCTCCGGCGGCAGGTCCTTCACCTCGGCGAGGAACGTCCGCACCTCGGCTCGCACCGCGTCGGCCTCGGGCCCGAGGTCGACGGCGAGGCGACGGCGGACGCCGTCGAGCGCGAGCCGGGCGAGGTGCTCGCGCCACCGCGACGACGGACCGAGGAGGTTCGCCGTCGCCGACGCGCGCGTGAGGTAGATGTGCGCGTCGTGCTCCCAGGTGAAGCCGATGCCGCCGAGCACCTGGATGCAGTCCTTGCCGTTGGTGAACGCGGCATCGAGGGCGAGCTCGATCGCGCTCGCCGCCGCCAGGTCGGTGTCACCGATGTCGTCGTCGGTGGCGCGAGCGGCATCCCAGGCGGCGGCTCGCGCCAGCTCGGTGCGAGCGATCATGTCGGCGCACTTGTGCTTGACGCCCTGGAACTGACCGATGGGGCGCCCGAACTGCACGCGGTCGCGGGCGTACTCCGCGGCGGTGTCGACGCACCATTGCGCGGTACCGACGAGGCCGGCCGCGACGAGTGTGGCCACGAGCGCGCTGACCCGCGTGGAGTCGAGCCCTTCGACGACGCGGTCGGTCGGCACGGTGATGTCGTCGGCCACCACTTCGGCGACGCGCTGGGTCGCGTCCACGCTCGGCAGCTCGGTCACGGTGAGGTCGCTCGTGTCGAGTGCGACCCAGATCGTGTCGTCGCCCGAGCGGGCCGGGGCGAGCACGACGTCCGCGAGGTGCGCGCCCACGACCGGGCGGGCGGTGCCGCGCACGACGACGCCGTCGGCCGTCGCCTCGGCGGTGAAGCCGCAACCGGGACCGCCGGCCAGTGCGCCCACGAGCTCGCCGCTGGCCAGCTTCGGGAGCAGCGACTTTGCGGCCGCGCGGTCGGGAACCGTCGCCAGCGCCGCGCTCGTGATGACCGTGGGCACCATCGGCCCCGGTGCGACGACCCGCCCGAGCTCCTCGAGGACGACGGCCAGCTCCGGCACGCCGTACCCGGAGCCGCCGTGCTCCTCGGGCACGTGCAGTCCGAGCCAGCCCTGGGCCGCGAGGTCGTCCCAGAACGCGGGGCGGGCGTCGGGCGACGCCTCGAGCGACGCCCGTGCGACCTCCGGCGGACAGTGTCGTTCGAGCCATCCCCGCACCGCTTCGTGCAACGCGACGTGCTCTTCCGTGATCCCGATCGGCATGGCGCGCATCCTAGGAACGACGGCCAAGAGCGGGCGAACGCCGTAATCTGCGGCCGTGCCGGGGCCCGAGACCAAGTACGCGCGCAACGGGGACGTGCACCTCGCATACCAGGTGTCCGGCGACGGTCCGCACGACATCGTGCTCGTGCCCGGCTTCGTCTCGCACCTCGAAGCGCTGTGGGACCTCCCGCCGTTCGTCGCGATGATGGAGCGCCTCGGGCGCTTCGGGCGCGTGCTCCGCTTCGACAAGCGAGGCATCGGTCTCTCCGACCGCAACGTCCCGGTCGGCACGATCGAAGAGCGGATGGACGACGTGCGCGTCGTGATGGACGCGGCCGGCATCGAGCGCGCCACGCTCGTCGGCAACTCCGAGGGCGGGCCCATGGTCCTGCTCTTCGCGGCGGCGCACCCTGACCGGACCGAGCGGATCGTGCTCACGGCTTCGTGGGCGCGCCTCATCGCCGACGACGGCTATCCGATCGGGCTCGATCAAGACCTCGTCGCGCAGTTCGCCGCGCTGGTGGCGGAGCATTGGGGTACCGGCGAGGGCCTCGGAGCGTTCTTCTCGGGCAGCGACGAGCAGTGGGACGTCGAGCAGATCGCGCGGCTCGAACGGCAGGCCGCGTCGCCCGGGGCACTGCAGCGGATCTGGGACACGATCATCGACACCGACGTGCGTCAGGTCCTCGAGGTCATCCAGGTTCCGACCCTCGTCCTGCACTCGCCCGCCGACGAGCAGGTGCCCGAGCGTCTGGGGCGCTACATCGCCGACCACGTCGACGGTGCGCAGTTCGTCGAGATCACCGGCAGCCACGGCGACGCGATGGCGACCGAGGAGTTCGCCCGCCAGCTCGAGGCGTTCGTCACCGGCGAGGCGCCGGCGCTGTCCGAGGAGCGGGTGCTGAGCACCGTGCTGTTCACCGACATCGTCGGGTCGACCGAGACCGCGGCGCGTCTTGGTGACGCCAAGTGGAGACTTCTCCTCGACGCACACGACCGGACCCTGCGCGAGCAGATTCAGCGTCATCGCGGACGCGAGATCGACACGGCGGGCGACGGATTCCTGGTCACGTTCGACGGCCCGGCGCGCGCGGTGGAGTGCGCGCTCGCCGCGGCCGAGGCGATGCGCGCCCACGACCTCGAGATCCGTGCGGGCGTCCACACCGGCGAGATCGTCCTGCGCGGCGACGACGTCGGCGGCATCGCCGTCCACATCGGCGCCCGGGTGTCGGCCCTCGCCGGCGCGTCAGAGGTGCTCGTCACCCGCGTCGTCAAGGACCTCGTCGCCGGCTCCGGCCTCACGTTCGCCGACCGCGGCGAGCACGAGCTCAAGGGCGTCCCCGACTCCTGGCAGCTCTACGCCGCCCACAAGGGCTAACGGAGGCGCTCGAGGATCTCGGCGAGGCGGTCGGGGGCGCTGATCATGGCGTCGTGGCCGGCGTCGAGCTCGACCACGTCGACGTCGCCGCCGGGCGACGCGCGGAGCGCGGCGATGCCCGTGTCCTGGTCCCCGGGTGTGAGCGCCTGGTCCTGGAGCAGGCGCACCCACGACTTCGGCAGCTCGGCCGGCATGCCGACGCGTGAGATCGTCTCGCCGAAGATGCCCGCGGCCTCGGTGCCCGTCTTCGTGAGCACGAGCCGCGTCTGCTCCTCCGTCATGTCGTTGCAGAACATCCGGCGGATGGTCGCTTCCTCGATCCCGATCGAGTCGTCGCCCTCGAGCTCCGCGAGCGCCTCCTTGGTCTCCTCGCCCACCGAGCTCGGCACCGCCTCGGCGGCGACCGTTCCCTCCGGCGGCACCATGCACGACACGAAGACGAGGCGCTCGATGCGGTCGGGGATCCGACGCGCCATCTCCGCGATCGTCAGCCCGCCCATCGAGTGCCCGACGAGCACGAAGCGGTCGATGCCCGCGGCATCGACATCGGCGATCGCCGACCTCGCGAAGTCGTCGAGCGTGGTGGTCGCGAGCTCGGGTGGCGCCGCCACCGACGCGGGCACGCCACGGATCGCCTTCGGCGGCAGGTCGACGGCGAGCACGGTGCCGGTGAGGAACGGGAGCATCGGCTCCCAGCACCACGCGCCGTGCGCGCCGCCGTGCACCAGCACGAGCGGCGTCGGCTCCGCGGCCACCTCAGGCCAGCTTCTCGTCGCCGTTCCAGACCGCGATCGCCTGGGTCGGGCAGCCCGACGCCGCGAGCACGACCTTGTCCACCGGGTCACCGTCGGGATCGAGCACGAAGGCGACGCCGTCGTCACCGAGGTCGAACGTCGCCGGCGCCCAGAAGGAGCAGTTGCCAGACCCCATGCACTTCTCCGCGTCGATCTCGATCCGCAGCGCCACTCGCTCCCCCGTGGTCAGGCCGCGTCGAAGAGCACGGGCAGGCTGGTCGGCGAACGGAACGTCTCGCCGTGGATGTGGACGTCGTCGCGCTCCAGGGCCGCATCGTCGAAGCGCAGGTTCGGGCACCGTTCGAGCAGGCGCAGCAGCGCGGTGCGCATCTCCATGCGCGCCAGGTGCATCCCGAGGCACATGTGCGGGCCCACGCCGAACGAGATCATTGGCTTCGCCTCGCGGAAGAGGTCGTAGTCCTCGGCGTGGTCCCAGCGCGTCTCGTCGTGGTTCGCGGCACCGACGTTGGGGATCACCTGCATGCCGGCCGGTACCTCGACGCCGGCGACGACCGTGTCACGCGTCGCCACCCTCGACGTGATCAGCAGGGGCGTCTCCCACCGGATCGCTTCCTCCACCGCGGGCACCACGAGCTCGTGGTCCGCGCGCACCGCATCGAGCTGCGCGGGATTGCTGAGCAGCCCGTAGAGCAGGTTGCCGGTTGCTCGATACGTGGTCTCGGCCCCGGCGGGCAGCAGCAGCCGGAGGAAAGAGAAGATCTCCTCGTCGCCGAGGCGCTCGCCGTCGAGCTCCACCGCGGCCAGCTCGCTCACGAAGTCGCCGCACGGGTTCGCGCGTCGATCGTCGAGGACGCCGGTGAGGTACTCGCGCAGCTCGGCCGCGGCGGTGATGCCCTCCATCGGCGCGGCGACGAGGTTGATGATCGCGGACGCCCACTCGTGGAACTGGCGGTGGTCCTCCAGCGGGAGCCCCAGGATCGCCGCGATCACCTGCACGGGGTATCGGAAGGTGAGCTCCTGGACGAGCTCGGCCTCGCCGCGGTCCGCGAAGCCGTCGATCATCTCGTCGACGACGGTGACGACGATGTCGGACTCCCAGTGCGCGATCGACTTGGGGCGGAAGCCCGTCGCGACGAGGTCGCGCAGCCGCTTGTGCTCCGGCTCGTCCATGCCGACCAGGACGTACTTGCCCATCACGGGCTCCATGCCGGCGCGCACACTCGCGGACGAGAACGTCTCGTTGTCGCGCATGACGGCAGCGACGTCCTCGTAGCGGTAGACCTCGAGCGCGTCGACCTCCTGGCCCTCGGCGCTCCACGCCCGCCGGTACCCCACGCGCCCGGCGCGGCGCTTCTCGGCGAGCTCGGGATACGGGTTGCGAGCGCCGGGGCCGTCCATGGGGAACTGCCCCATCGGATCCCATGCAGGCTCGCGTACCTCGTCGATGCCGACCGTCACGTGCTCGTCCCCCGGGTCGTCAGCGTCACGAGACTACGACAGCTCCAAGAAGCGTGAATAGCGATCCTCGGTGGCGCGCACCCACGCCGGGTCCGCGTCGACGGTTCGGCCGATGCGCGCCCACCGTCGTCCTTGTGTCATCGCCATCGGCTCCTCGAGCCCCGCGGCGATGCGCGCGAGCCAGGCCGAGCCGAGGGCACCGCCTTCGGGAACCGCGACGCACTCGACCGGCACCTGGGTCGCGTCGGCGACCGCCTGCACCCACTCGTCGACGCGCGTCCCACCCCCGGTCGCGACGAGCCGACGCGGCTCGACGCCCGCGTGCTCGCGCGCGGCGTCGAGGATCCTTCGCACGACGAAGCCGGATGCCTCGAACGCAGCGCGCCGTGCCGCCGGTCCGTCGTGCGTGAGGTCGAGGTCGGCGAGCACACCGCGGCGGTACGGGTCGTGCATCGGCACGCGCTCGCCGCGCGGGTACGGCGCCCACACCGGCACGCGACCCGGCTCGATCGGGCCGGACGGCTCACCGAGCAGGTGCGAGGCCCAGTTGCAGAACAGCCCGCCCGCGTTGCTCGGCCCGCCGATGAGCAGCTTCCCGGTCGCGGTGTGCGGGATCGTCCAGTAGCCCGGCACCTCGGGCATGGTCTCGCCCGGGCTCGGCGCCACGACCCACACGATCAGCGTCGTGCCGAGGATGACGAGCACGTCGCCCTCCTCGTCGGCGCCGGCCACCAGCTGCTCGGCCAGCGCATCGATGCAGCCCGAGGCGAGCGGCGGCCCGTCGGTCTCGCCCGCGAGCGACACCCGCCCGGCCTCGAAGCCGGTCGGCACTAGGCGCGGGAACTGCTCGGGACGGGCGCCCGCGCTCGCGGCGATGTCCGCGTCCCAGCCGACCCAGTCGAACAGCGGGTGCGCGGTCGCAGCGGTCGACGTGTCGAGCACGCCGTCGCCACAGAGCGCATGGTTGGCGACGGCCTGCGCGGGCCAGTAGCCGGCGGCGCCGGGTGCCTCGCGGGCGACCCAGCGCAGGAAGCCCAGGAGCTCGCCGCTCTCGGCCGGGCTCCCGCCGCTCGTCGCTCCGTCGTCGGCGCGCCCGCGCTCGTCGCCGTAGAGCAGACCCGGGGTGAGCGGCACGCCGTCGGCGTCGACCGCGGCGAGCGACGGGACCATCGCGGCGACGCTCACCGCCCGCACGTCGAGATCGGTCATGACCGCCGCCAGCGCCTCACGCGGCCCGCGACGCCACGCCGCCTCGGCGTCGTGCTCGAAGCGGCCCGCGCTCGGCACGCGCACCTCGTGCGGGACACGCGCGGTGGCGACGACGTTGCCGTCGCCGTCGGCCGCGAGTGCCTTCACCGACGACGTGCCGATGTCGATGCCGACGGTCACCTCGCGGGTCATGGCGGGCAGCTCACGACGTCGCGCCCGCGCGCATGATCTCGAGGACCGCGTCGTGCAGTCGACCGTTGGTCGTGACGCACGGCTGGTCGTCGGCCCAGCCGTCGCCGGAGAGATCGCTCACGCGCCCACCCGCCTCGCTCACGATCGGACGCAGCGCGGCGACGTCCCACAGGGCGAGGATCGGTTCGATCATCACGTCGACCGACCCCTCCGCGACCATGAGGTGCCCCCAGAAGTCGGCGTATCCGATCGCGCGCCACACCCGGCGCGACACATCGAGGTAGGGAGCGAGCATGCCCGCCGTGTCGAACTCGCGGTCGTTCGGTGCGCAGAGGTGCGCGTCGGCCAGGTGCGAGACCTCGGACACGTGGATCGCCTCGCCGTTCAGGAACGCACCGTCACCCTTCGCGGCCCACCAGCGCCGACCGAGCGCGGGTGCGGACACGACGCCCACGACCATCTCGCCGTCGACCTCGAGGCCGAGCAGCGTCGCCCAGACCGGCACGCCGCGCACGTAGCTCTTGGTGCCGTCGATCGGATCGATGATCCAGCGACGATCGCCCGAACCCGTCACTCCGAACTCCTCACCCACCACCGCGTCGCCGGGGCGGTCCCGTTCGAGGCGCGCCCGCACCGCCTCCTCGACGGCGCGGTCGGCCTCGCTGACCGGCGTGAGGTCGGGCTTGGTCTCGACGTGCAGGTCGTGGGCGCGAAAGCGCGCGGTGGTGATCGGGTCCGCGTCGTCGCAGAGCGACAGTGCGAGCGCGAGGTCGTCGCCCCAGGGGCCGGAGGTCACGGGTTCGGCGGTGCGGGCGGCGGGACTAGCCGGGCAGCACTTCGATGACCGTCGCCGAGCCCATGCCGCCGCCGGCGCACATGCTCGCGACGCCGATGCCGCCGCCCCGTCGCCGCAGCTCGTAGGTGAGCGTGGTGATCATCCGCGCGCCCGTGCACGCGACCGGGTGGCCGAGGCTGCAGCCGCTCCCGCTCACGTTGACGATCTCGTGGGGGAACCCGAGGATCCGGCTCGATGCGACGGCCATCGAGGCGAACGCCTCATTGATCTCGACGAGCTTCACATCTTCGATCGCGAGCCCGGCGCGGTCGAGCGCCTTCGGGATCGCGTACGTGGGCCCGAGCCCGGTGTCGGCCGGCGGCACACCCGCCGACGCCCACGAGCGGATGATCGCCAACGGCTCGAGACCGTGCGCCTTCGCGTACTCGTCGGAGGTGAGCACCATCGCGCACGAGCCGTCGTTGAGACCCGACGAATTGCCCGCGGTGATCGAGAAGTCGGGGATCTCCGGGTGCAGCGGCCGCAGGCTCGCGAGCTTCTCGAGGGTGGTCTCGCGCCGCGGGTGCTCGTCGACGTCGAAGATCTTCGTCTCGCCCTTCCCCACCGGGACCTCGACGGCGAAGATCTCGTCCTTCAGGCGGCCCTCGTCGGTGGCGGCGATCGCGCGCATGTGCGACTGGTACGCCCAGTCGTCCATCTCCTCGCGCGTGACGTTGGCCTTCTGCGCGGTGTTCCAACCCACGGTGATCGACATGTCCATGGTCGGCGCGTCGGGCGTCTCGGGGTGGCTCGGCGAGAGCCACGGCTGCACGCCGGAGTAGGCCCCGGGCAGCTTCTTGAAGACCGACGGCGACTGCGTGATGCTCTCGGTGCCGCCGGCGATGACGACCGAGTCCATGTCCGACTTGATGTTGGCCGCCGCGGTCTGCACCGCAGCCATGCCCGACGCGCAGTGGCGGTTGTGCGCCATGCCGGGCACGTTGGTCATGCCGAGCTCGACGGCCGCGTAGCGCGCGATGTCGCCGCCGCCCTGGAGCACCTCGCCGAGCACGATGTCGTCGATGTCGTCGACCGGGATGCCCGAGCGCTTCAGCGCCTCCTCGACCGCGAACTTGCCCAGGTCGAAGGCGGTGAAGTTCATCAGCGAGCCCTTGCGAGCGGTCCCGATGGCGGTGCGGGCCGCGGACACGATCACTGCGTCAGTCATGCCCGAACCTTACCCTGACGCCCTTGTCAGGTCGGTGGGTCGCTGGGCTACCTTCGCCCCGTGCCGGAGTGGGGAGACCTCCAGGAAGACCAGCTGCGGTTCATGGCGCGCACGCACGGCGACGCGCTCGCGTACCGCAACCTCGACGCCTCGACGTCGATGACCTTCGCCGAGTGGGAGGCGGAGTCGAACCGGCTCGCCCGCGGCCTGGTGTCGGCAGGCGTCCAGCCCGGCGATCGGGTGTCGATCTTCCTCCCCGCTCCTGAGGTCCTGCACTGGATCGTCGCGTACGCCGCGGTCCACAAGGCGGGTGGCGTCGTCGTCCCGACCAACGTGCGCCTCAGCGTCCCGGAGCTCACCACGATCCTCGGCCACGCCGAAGCCGTCCTCGTGCTCACCTGCGACGCCCTCGTCGACACCGCGCGCGAGGTGGCGGCGGCAGTGCCGTCGATCCGGACGCTCGTCGGCGACGCGGACTGGGACGCCCTCCTCGACGACGACGCCAGCGAGTTCCAGGTGCCGCGCGCCGGCAGCGACCTGGCCGACGTCATGTACACGTCGGGCACGACCGGGCTCCCCAAGGGCATCGCCGTGCGCCACGACAACGTCGCGATGATCCCGAACCACGAGCCGCAGTGGCTTGGCACGGGCTGGTTGCACGGCGCACCGATGTTCACGTTCGCCGGCATCGCGTTCATCTACAACCCGATGAAGATGGGGCTGACCGCCTACTACCAGCCGAAGTTCGATGCCGGTCGATGGCTCGAGTACGTGGCCACCGAACGACCGTCGCACGCGATGCTCGTGCCCGCGTTCGCCGAGCTGCTCGTCGCGCATCCGGACTTCGACACCGCGGACCTCTCGAGCCTCGTGCAGGTGTCGATCGGCAGCGCACCCCTCGCGCCGCAGACGCACCTGCGCCTCATCGACCGCCTGCCCGACGCGTCGGTGGGCAACTCCTTCGGCATGAGCGAGGCCGGCCCGGCGTACATCGTCATGCCCAAGGAGGAGATCCGGAACCGCGTCGGATCCGTGGGCAAGCCGGTCGGCCCGATGGAGATCCGCATCGCCGACGACGACGGCAACGACCTGCCGGCCCGCGACGTCGGCGAGCTGCTCATGCGCATGCAGGGCAAGCAGCGGGAGTACTACAAGGACGACGGCGCGACCGCGAGCACGTGGACCGACGACG
>CAZKTS010000411.1:0-8498 GCA_964555735.1 uncultured Bifidobacteriaceae bacterium | reverse complement strand
GTCCCGGCCTCGACCACCGTGGCGTCGCGCAGCAAGGCCTCGAGGTGACGGATCCGGGCCTCGTTGTGCCCCTGCTCGTTCTTCGCGGCGTCGTAGTCGGCGTTCTCACGGATGTCGCCGTGCTCGCGCGCCCGCTCGATCCACTTCGAGATGTCGACGCGCTTGGGCCCGCTGCGCTCCTCCAGCTCGGTCTGGAGCCGCTCGTACGCGTCGCGCGAGAGGTGCACCTCGTCCATCGGGAGAGGTTACCCGTTCAACGCCCGTTCACCCCCTGGTAGGAACACGGGCGATGGCCGTCGTGCTCGCGATCGTTGCTGCGCTCACCTACGGCGCCGGTGACTTCTTGGGCGGCATCGCGACGAAGCGGATCGGCGAGTCGCTGGGCGTCGTCGCGGTGTCGTCGGCGGTGGGAGTCGCGCTCTTGGTGGTGCTCCTGCCCGCGACCGGCGGCGATCCGACGTCGGCCGATCTGGCCTGGGGTGCGGCGGCCGGCGTGGGGGGTGGGCTCGGCGTCATCCTCTTCTATCGGGCGCTCGCCGAGGGCGTGATGAGCGTCGTGGCCCCCGTCACCGCGGTCACCTCGGCCGTCGTCCCGGTGGCGGCGGGTCTCGCGCTCGGCGAGCGGCCCTCGGCGGTGGCCCTCTGCGGCGTCGCCCTCGCGATCGTCGCCGTCGCCCTGCTGTCGCGCCAGACGGCGGGCGCCCGCGAGCGGGTGCCGACGAACCGGGTCCGGGTGCTCACCTTGGCCTTCCTCGCCGGCTTGGGCTTCGGCGCCTTCTTCGTGTTCCTCGACCAGACCGGGGACGACGCCGGGATGTGGCCGCTCGTGGCCTCGCGCACGACCACGTTCGTCATCGCGATCGCCATCGCCCTGCTCCTGCGGCGGACGCTCGCCATCCCCGGCGGGACGCGCCTGACCGTCGTGGGCACCGGTGTGCTCGACATGACCGCCAACGCCCTCTTCCTGCTGGCCAACCGCGAGGGCCTGCTCACGCTGGTGGCCGTCATCGTCTCGCTCTACCCGGCGAGCACCATCGCGCTGGCCCAGGGCTTCCTCGGCGAGCGGCTCGAGCGGCACCAGGCCGTGGGCGTCGCCCTCGCCGGTGTCGCCGTGGTGCTCATCGCCCTGTGACCCGATCTGCCTTGCACCGCAGCGGTCCGCCTGCGAAAATCGTCGGTCCATGACGCTTCTCACCACCGTCATCGTCATTTCCTAGCGAGCGCCGGCACCCGGCGTTCGCTCTCGACCGTCCGCTTCGGCGGGCGGTTTTTCGTTGCCCGGGCTTCGCGGCCCTCCACCACCACCTCGCAGCGGGAGCACCAGGGACCACATGAGTCACCGGATCGGGATCATCGGAGGCGATGGCATCGGCCCCGAGGTCGTCGCCGAGGCCATGAAGGCCGTCGATGCAGCCGGCGTGGCCTACACACCCGTGGCCTTCGACCTCGGTGGCGCGCGCTACCTGCGCGACGGCGAGGTGCTCCCCGACGACGATCTCGCGGCGATCCGGGGGCTCGACGCGGTGATGCTCGGCGCGGTGGGCACGCCCGGGGTGCCGCCGGGCGTGATCGAGCGTGGGCTGCTCCTGCGCCTGCGGTTCGAGCTCGATCTCTACGTCAACCTCCGCCCCTTCGTGGCGCCGCCGGGCCCGCTCAACGACGGCGTCGACATGGTCGTCATCCGCGAGAACACGGAGGGCACGTACGCGGGGGAGGGCGGCTTCCTGCGGAAGGGCACCCCGTTCGAGGTCGCGACGCAGGGGTCGGTGAACACCCGCCACGGCGTCGAGCGGTGTGTGCGGTACGCGTTCGAGCTCGCCCGCTCGCGGGAGCGCAAGCACCTCACGCTCGTCCACAAGACCAACGTGCTGACGTTCGCGGGTGATCTCTGGGAGCGGGCCTTCAACGAGGTGGCCGCCGAGTTCGGCGACGTCGAGACCGCGTACCACCACGTCGATGCGGCGTGCATCTACTTCGTGCAGGACCCGGGGCGCTACGACGTCATCGTGACCGACAACCTCTTCGGCGACATCCTCACCGACCTCGGTGGCGCGGTGGGCGGCGGGATCGGCCGAGCCGCGTCGGGCAACCTGAACCCGGATCGCACCGGGCCGTCGCTGTTCGAGCCGGTGCACGGGTCGGCGCCCGACATCGCCGGCACGGGCGCCGCGGATCCGCGCGCCGCGATCATCTCGGCCGCGATGATGTTGGAGTTCCTCGGCGAGGACGTGGCCGCCGCGCGCGTGCGTGATGCGATCGCGAAGTCCGACGAGGTGGCGGGATCGACCAGCGAGATCGGCGACCAGATCGCCGAGCTCGTGCAGAGCGCCTGACCGGGCGCGGGGACCGGGGAAGGAACACGCAGATGCCGCTCGAGACCACGAAGAAGATCTGGATGGACGGCGAGCTCGTCGACTGGGCCGACGCCCAGGTCCACGTGCTCACGCACACCCTGCACTACGGCTCGGGCGTCTTCGAAGGCATCCGCGCCTATCCGACCTCGCGCGGGCCGGCGGTGTTCCGCCTCACCGAGCACATGGCGCGCCTCCACGACTCGGCGTCGCTGCTCCTCATGGACATCCCGTACTCCGTCCAGGAGCTCGTCGAGGCAACGAAGGAGACGATCCGGGCCAACGAGGTCGAGTCCTGCTACATCCGGCCGATCGCGTTCCTCGGCTACGGCGAGATGGGACTCAACCCGCTGCCGTGCCCGGTGCAGGTGTCGATCGCGGTGTGGCCGTGGGGCACCTACCTCGGCGACGAGGGTGTGAAGCGCGGCGTGCGCATGAAGATCTCCACCTGGCGTCGCATGGACCCCAACATCAACCCCGTCGCGGCCAAGGGCACCGGCATCTACATCAACTCGAGCCTGGCCAAGGTCGAAGCGCTGAAGGGCGGCTACGACGAGGCGATCCTCCTCAACACCAACGGCACGGTGTCCGAGGCGACCGGCGAGAACATCTTCGTGGTCAAGGACGGCGTGCTCACGACGCCGCCGCTGTCGGCCGGGGCGCTCGACGGGATCACCCGCGACACGGTGATGACGATCGCGCGCGACCTCGGCTACGAGGTGCGCCAGGACCACCTCCTGCGCACCGACCTCTACCTCGCCGACGAAGCGTTCCTCACCGGCACGGCCGCCGAGATCGTGCCGATCCGCGAGGTCGACGATCGCGAGATCGGGGACCCGGGCGAGATCACGCGCAAGGTCCAGGAGACGTACTTCGCCACCGTCCACGGCGAGGTCGAGAAGTACCAGGACTGGCTGGAGTACCCCAACGATGCGTAGCGACGAGGCAAAGCGCGCCTCGACTGGGGGCGGCGAGCGAGCGGAGCGAGGGAGCTCGCAGGAGCAGCGAGCGTCCGCGGCCGGGGTATCCCCGGCCGCAGCGAGCGCGACCAGAAAGAAAGTCGAGATCTACGACACGACGCTGTGCGACGGGTCGCAGCTCGAGGGGATCTCGCTGACGGTCGACGACAAGCTGCGGATCGCGGAGCAGCTCGACTGGCTCGGCGTCGACTACATCGAGGCGGGGTGGCCGGGGGCGAACCCGAAGGACGACGAGGTCTTCCGGCGTGCGCAGCGCGAGCTCGATCTCACCACGAGCACGCTGGTCGCGTTCGGCTCGACGCGCCGCCCGAAGGGCAAGGTCGACTCCGACGACACGCTGCGGCACCTGATCGACGCGCAGGCACCGGCGGTGTGCATCGTCGGCAAGTCGTGGGACTACCACGTGCTGGAGGCGCTGAACACCACGCTCGACGAGGGCGAGGCGATGGTCGCCGAGTCGGTTGCGTTCTTGCGCGACGCGGGGCTCGAGGTCCTCTTCGACGCGGAGCACTTCTTCGACGGCTACAAGCGGAACCCGGAGTTCGCGCTGCGCGTGCTCGAGGCGGCCGCCCAGCACGGCGCGACTCGGCTCGTGCTCTGCGACACCAACGGCGGATCGCTGCCGCACGAGGTCGAGGCGGTCGTGCGCGAGGTGGTGGATCATTTCCGCCCCGACGACCATGTCGGGATCGCCGTGCACCTGCACGACGACGCCGGCACCGGCGTGGCGAACGCGCTCGCCGGTGTGCGCGGGGGCGCGGTCCAGGTGCAGGGCACGATCAACGGGTACGGCGAGCGCACCGGCAACTGCAACCTCACGACGATCATCCCGAACCTCACGCTGAAGATGGGCCTCGAGACGATCCCGGCCGATCGCCTCGAGCGGCTGACGCCCGTCGCGCACCACGTGGCCGAGCTGGTGAACATGGCGCTGAACCCGCAGGCGCCGTACGTGGGCTCGTCGGCGTTCGCGCACAAGGCGGGGCTGCATGTCAGCGCGATCATCAAGCGACCCGACGCGTACGAGCACGTCACGCCGGACGCGGTGGGCAACGGCACTCGCTTCGTGGTCTCGGAGCTGGCCGGGCGCTCCACCGTCGTCCTGAAGGCCGAAGAGCTCGGCCTCGAGCTCGACGGTCCACAGGTCAACGAGGTCGTCGACACGCTCAAGCGACTCGAGCACGAGGGCTACCACTTCGAGGTGGCCGACGCGTCGCTCGAGCTGCTGATGCGCCGAGCCGCCGGCTGGGAGCAGGACTTCTTCGAGGTCGAGTCGTTTCGCGTCATCACCGACGACCTCGTTCCGTCGTCGGAAGCCGGTGCCGATGCGGCGGCCAGTGGTGTCAGCACCGAGGCGACGATCAAGGTCCACGTCGACGGGACGCGCCACGTGGCCACGGCCGAGGGCAACGGCCCCGTGAACGCACTCGACTCGGCGTTGCGTCGCGCGCTCGGCGGGCGGTTCCCGGCGCTCGATCGTGTGCACCTGACCGACTACAAGGTGCGCGTGCTCGACACGCAGAAGGGCACAGGCGCAGTGACGCGCGTGCTCATCGACTCCACCAACGGCGATCGCTCGTGGACGACGATCGGCGTCAGCGAGAACATCATCGAGGCGTCGTGGCAGGCCCTCTACGACTCGCTCGTCTACGGCCTCCTGCTCTCCCGCTCCTGAGGTCTCCCGCTCCTGACGCGGGGTCGGTCGGGCTAACTTCCCGGGATGCCGACCGACCCGTTCGTCGCCCCGGACCTCGACGATCTGCCGCGTCAGGAGCCCAACCTCGCTCCGGGCGTCCGGATCCCACCCGCTCGGGCCTGGGTCGCCGACCGGCCCGGCGACCTCCACGGTGCCGGCCAGCCCACGGGCGAGCTCCTCGGCTCGCCCGGTCCGAACGTCGGGTACGCCGTGACGCTCGCCGAGCGGGCGCGCGACCGGCTCGCCCTCGCGCCGAACGAGGACATCCACGATGCCGTCGCGGTCGTCGCCGAGATGGCGATGCAGCGGGCCGCCTCCTACGGACGGGCGCCGGTCCTCCACGACATCGAGTCCGCGATGCTCGTGCTCGGCTACCAGGGCGGTGCCGACCCGGGGTTCGCGGCATGGCGGGCCACCGCGGTGGCCGGCGCCGGCCACGAGTACGCCCGGCGGCGGGCTCTGTGCGACGCCGTCGACCTCGACGCCCTGCGGCTGGCCCCGAAGGCCCTCGTCGCTCGACTGCCCGAGGTGCGGACCGCCCTCCAGCGCGTCGCCTCCGGCGAGCTCGGGGCGCTCGCCGACCTCTGACACCCAGCCGGGGACTGACTCCGGCGTCAGCCGACACTGACGTCAACGTCAGGGAACCGGGCTACGCTCCTCGCCCGATGGGCGATGGCATCTTCTTGTTGAGCGAGGAGCACGAGCTGCTCCGTTCCGCGGTCCGGCGCTTCGCCGAGGAGCAGATCGCGCCGCACGCGGCCGAGGCCGACGAGCGCTCCGAGTACCCGTGGAAGTCGTTCGAGGCCTATCGGGACTCGGGCTTCATCCGGATGCCGTACCCCGAGTCGTTCGGCGGTGACGGCGCCGACACCGTGGCCTACGCGATCCTCGTCGAAGAGGTCGCCCGCGTGTGCGCGGCGTCGGCGCTCTTCGTGTTCATCTCGCGACTGGCCTGCGAGGCGATCCTCGCCCACGGCAGCCCCGAGCTCCAGCAGCGCGTCGTCTCGAAGGTGGTGACCGGGGAGTGGCAGGGTTCGTACTGCCTCTCCGAGCCGCACGCCGGCAGCGACGTCGCGTCGATGAGCACCCGGGCCGTTCGCGATGGCGACCGGTACGTGATCGACGGCCGCAAGACCTGGATCTCCAACGCCGGGATCTCCGACTTCTACACCGTGTTCGCCAAGACCGATCCCGAGGCCGGCCGACGCGGGATCAGCGTGTTCGTCGTGGAGCGGGACCGCCCGGGCTTCGAGGTCGGCAAGCTCGAGGCGAAGCTCGGCATGCGTGGCTCACCCACCGGTGAGCTGGTGTTCGACGGCGTGTCGATCCCTGCCGAGAACCTCGTCGGTGAGGAGGGCCAGGGCTTCGCGTACGCGATGGGTGCGCTCGACGGCTCGCGACCGATCGTCGGTGCGCAGGCCGTCGGCATCGCCCAGGGTGCACTCGACCTCGCGGTTCGGTACTCGAGCGAGCGCACGCAGTTCGGTGCGCCGATCGCCGACTTCCAGGGGGTCCAGTTCCTGCTCGCCGACATGGCGACACGACTCGAGGCCGCCCGGCTGCTGGTCTATCGGGCGTGCGCGCTCCTCGACGCCGGTGGCCCGGGAACCTCGAAGGCGTCGTCGATGGCGAAGCTGTTCGCGTCCGACATGGCGATGCAGGTGACCACCGACGCGGTGCAGGTGCTCGGTGGCATGGGCTACGTACGCGACTTCCCGGCCGAGCGCATGTTCCGCGACGCCAAGGCCACGCAGATCTACGAGGGCACCAACCAGGTGCAACGCCTCGTCGTCGCCAAGCGCCTGCTCGAGGAGCAGCCGAGCGTCCCGTAGGGCGGCGGCCGGTACCCGGCCGTCGAGCGAGCGTGACCGGGGTGAGGAGCAGCCGAGCGTCCCGTAGGGCGGCGGCCCCGTCGGGTGACGGTCTCGATCGCGTCACCGAGCGGTCAGGTCGCGCGCCGCGACGCGTCCGGTCTCGCGACGCGCCGTTCACCTCGTCGCAACGGCGCCGCCACGGGGCGTCCGTACGTTGCGTCCAGGTGAGCCGGGAAGTCTGGTCGGCCCGTCGCGAAGAGCGGCGGACATGTCCCCCGCAGCGGGAGGAACCGACCAGATGCACGCGCGAGCTGGAGACCGAGCCCCCCGTGGGCGGCGGCGCTCCCTCGACCCGACCGGCTGCCTAGGCGTCCGACTCCCGGGCCCCGGCGCGTCCTCGTTCCCTCCAGCACGACGGGATCGCGCGCGCCGTCTCGCACCGCCTGGCCTCGGCCGGGGTATGGAAGGAGCAACCCTTTGAAACGACGAGCCGCGCTCGTTGCCGCTGTGTGCGGTGGCGCGCTGTTCCTCGGCGCCGGACCTGCGAACGCGCAGGAGCTGGGCCCGGAGATCGTGCAGGGCCACCTCGACAACACGTTCGTGCTGCTCTGCGCCGTCCTCGTGATCTTCATGCAGGCCGGGTTCGCGTTGGTGGAAGCCGGCTTCACGCGAGCGAAGAACGTCGCCAACATCATGATGAAGAACCTGATGGACTTCATGGTGGGCGTCTTGGCGTTCTTCTGTGTCGGCTACGCCATCGCCTTCGGACCGCCATCGAGTGATGGCATCGAGCAGTTCATCGGCACGAAGGGGTTCTTCCTCGGGTCGGGTGCCGACAGCTACACCAGCGGCCTGACCGTCAACGTCTTCGTCTTCTTCGTGTTCCAGCTCGCGTTCGCGGCGACGGCGGCGACGATCGTGTCCGGCGCGATGGCCGAGCGGACGAAGTTCAAGTCGTACTTCCTGTACAGCATCGTGATCACGGCGTTCATCTACCCGGTGGTCGTCCACTGGCTCTGGGGCGGCGGCTGGTTGGCGCAGCTCGACACGGTGCCGATCGACTTCGCCGGATCCACGATCGTCCACGCGACGGGTGGTGTTGCGGCGCTCATGGGTGCGATCGCACTCGGACCGCGCCTGGGCAAGTACGGCGCCGACGGCAAGGCCCGCACGATCCAGGGTCACTCGATCCCGTACGCGGTCCTCGGGACGTTCATCCTGTTGGTCGGCTGGTACGGCTTCAACCCGGGCTCGTACCTGGCTGCCGACGGTCTGGCGATCGGCCAGATCGCGACGACCACGACCCTTGCGGCGGGAGCCGGTGCCGTCGTGGCCATGCTCGTCGCCTGGTGGACCACCCACGGCAAGGCCGACGTCGGGATGGCAGCCAACGGTGCGCTTGCGGGCCTCGTCGGCATCACTGCGGGCTGCTACGTGGTGAGCACCGTGGGCGCGGTGCTCATCGGTGCGATCTGCGGCGCACTCGTGGTGGGCTCCATCTGGTTCTTCGACCGGGTGAGGGTCGACGACCCGGTGGGCGCCGTGTCGGTGCACGGCACCTGCGGCATCGCCGGGACGCTCCTCGTCGGGTTCTTCGCGGCCACCAACGGTGCGGACGCAGGGATCTTCTACGGCGGCAACGCGGACCAGCTCATCG
>CAZKTS010000410.1:0-3675 GCA_964555735.1 uncultured Bifidobacteriaceae bacterium | reverse complement strand
GCGCGATGACTGCGTTCGCATCGTTGGCCGCGAAGCGCTTCGCGAGCGAGCCGAGGTCGTCATCGGAGAAACCGGTGGTGCCGACGACCGCGTGCACGCCATGGTCGGCGCACCACTCGAGGTTGCCCCGGGCGGCGTCGAGCACGGTGAAGTCGACCGCGACCTCGGCGCCCGCGTCCGCGAGCGCGTCCGCGTGGCGGGCCACCTGCACCCGCGCGCCGTCGATGCCGAGCTGGGTGAGATCGATGCCCGCGTGGTGCGGATCGACGGCGGCGACCAGCTCCAGCGCCGGGTCGCCCACGACCGCGGCGCACACGGTCGAGCCCATGCGGCCGCCCGCGCCGAAGACGCCGACCTTGATCCGCTGTGCAGCCACGATGGGCAGGCTAGGCGTTGGGCGCCACGGGCTCCCGAGAAGATCCGTTCCCGGAGAACCGGTCCTCGGCGAACGGGCCGACCACGGCGAGCGTGCGCGCGTCGCCGGCGACCACCCGCTCCACGACCCTCGCGACGTCGTCGGCGCCGACTGCGTCGACCTTTGCCACCAGGTCGTCGAGCGTCGGCACCTCCCCCAGGGTCAGCTCGCTCTGACCGAGGCGGTGCATCCGGGAGCTCGAGCTCTCGAGCGAGAGGGCGAGCGACCCCCGCAGGTGACCCTTGGCCGCATCGAGCTCACGGTCCGAGACGCCGCCGTCGGCCACGAGCCGCTCGAGCTGCGCGTCGACCACGCCGAGGAGCTCGTCCACCCGTTCGGGCGACGTGCCGGCCGAGACCGCGAGCGCGCCGGTCTCCTCGAACGCGGCCCGGTACGAGTACACGGAGTACGCGAGCCCACGCTGCTCGCGCACCTCTTGGAACAGGCGGGACGACATGCCGCCGCCGAACGCCTGGTTGAGGACGGTCAGGGCGTAGCGGTCGGGGTCGTCACGACGGATGGAGCGCATCCCGAGCACGACGTGCGCCTGCTCCGTGTCACGCTCGACGACCGCGGCCGCGCGGGGCGGCGGGTCGCCGGGATAGACGTCGCGTGGCGGGCGGGTGCCGAGGTTGCCGGCGACGAGACCGGCCTCGACGAGCGCGACCACCTCGTCGTGGTCGACGTTGCCGGCGGCCGCGACGACGACGTTGCTCGGGCAGTAGTGCAGAGCGTGGAAGTCCGCGATGTCGGCCGGCGTCATCGCTTCGATCGTCTTCGGTGAGCCGATGACCTCGCGGCCGATCGAATGCTCGGGGAACACCGCCTCGGCGAAGATGTCGTGCACGATGTCCTCGGGCGAGTCGTCGTGCATGTGGATCTCTTCGAGGATCACCTGCCGCTCGGCGTCGACGTCTTCGTCGCGCAGCGCCGGCGACCAGAGGATGTCCGAGAGGATCTCGACCGCGAGCGCGAGGCGTTCGTCGGGCACACGCACGTAGTAGGCCGTCAGCTCTTGGGCGGTGAACGCGTTCATGTCGCCGCCGACCGACTCGATGTCCTCGGCCACCTGGGCGGCGGTGCGGCGCTCGGTGCCCTTGAACAGCAGGTGCTCGAGGAAGTGGCTCGCGCCCGCGAGCTCGTCGGGCTCGTCACGGGAGCCCGTGCCGACCCAGCAACCGACCGCAGCCGAGCGCAGCGACGGCATCGCCTCGGTCACGACGCGGAGTCCCGATTCGAGTCGCGTCCGCCGAATCCCCGGCCCGCCGTTGCTCATCGCCATGCAGCCTTCATCGGCGTTCGCCGCGGCGCAATGGAGTGCAGTTGTCGCAGCGATCTAGCGACGCCGCCGACCCCCGCCACCGCGGCGACCGCCGCCACCACCACCGCTGCCGCCGCCGCGGGTCGCTTCGGCCGGACCGAGGTCTCCGAACTCCTCCTTGGCCTGGTTCTCCCAGGCGTCCTCGAAGGAGGCCGTCTCGCGGTCGCCACCGCCACCGTTGTCGGTCCGGTCACCGGCGTCGCGATCACGGTCGCGCCCGCCGCCCTCGCGGCCGCCGCCCTCACGCCGGGACGACCGCTCGCGGGGAGCCCGCTCGCCGCCGTCGTCGCCGCCCGGTGCGGGCGGCTCGTCGCTGGCGAGGCTGAGGGAGAGCTTGCCGGAGTTGTCAAAGTCGTCGACTCGAACCACGACCTCGTCGCCGAGGTTGAGGACATCCTCCACCCGGTCGATGCGCTTGCCGCCACCGATCTTCGAGATGTGCAGCAGGCCGTCACGACCCGGGAGGATGTTGACGAACGCACCGAACTTCGTGATGTTGACGACCTTGCCGGTGTAGTTGGCCCCGAGCTCGGCCGTCGGCGGGTCGAGGATCAGCTCGATGCGGCGCTGCGCCTCGGCCACCGCCTCGCCGTCCTTGGACCCGATCGACACCGTGCCCACGACGCCGTCGTCGCTCACCGACACGTCGGCGCCGGTCTCCTGGGTGATCGTGTTGATGACCTTGCCCTTCGGGCCGATCACCTCGCCGATCTTGTCCATCGGGATCTCGAAGCTGATGATCTTCGGTGCGGTCGGGCGCACGTCGTCGCGCGGTGCACCGATCGCGTCCGCCATCACGTCGAGGATCTGGAGCCGGGCGACCTTCGCCTGCTGGAGCGCGCCCTTGAGCACGTCGGCCGGCAGGCCGTCGATCTTGGTGTCGAGCTGCAGCGCGGTGACGAACTCACGCGTGCCGGCGACCTTGAAGTCCATGTCGCCGAACGCATCCTCGGTGCCGAGGATGTCGGTGAGCGTCGTGTACTTGCCGTCGGCGTAGACCAGACCCATCGCGATGCCCGCGACCGGCGCCTTGATCGGCACCCCGGCGTCCATCAGCGAGAGGGTCGAGCCACAGACCGACGCCATCGACGTCGAGCCGTTCGAGGCGAGCACGTCGGAGACGACGCGCATCGTGTAGGCCCACTCCACCGCGTCGGGGAGCACCGGCACGATGGCGCGCTCGGCGAGCGCTCCGTGGCCGATCTCGCGCCGCTTGGGCGAACCCACGCGACCGGTCTCACCCGTGGAGAACGGCGGGAAGTTGTAGTGGTGCATGTAGCGCTTGCGGTCGTCGACCCCGATCGAGTCGACCATCTGCTCCATGCGCGGCATGCCGAGCGTGGCGACGCTGAGCACCTGCGTCTCGCCCCGCTGGAAGAGCCCGGTGCCGTGCGCGGTCGGGATGATCCCGACGTCGGACGAGATCGGGCGCAGCTCGTCGGTCTTGCGGCCGTCGATGCGCATGCCCTCGTTGACGATGCGGGTGCGCACCACCTGCTTCTGGAGGGAGCGGAAGGCCTTCTTCACCTCGCCGCCGCGACCGGCGAACTGGCCGGGGTTTTCGTCGCCGCCCACGAGCGTCGCGGTGACGGCCGACTCGATCTCGTCGAGCCTGGTGTTGCGCTCGGACTTGTCGGCGATGGTCATCGCGGTCGAGACCTCGTCGCGGCACTCGTTGGCCACCGCGTCGAAGACGTCGGGCTGGTAGTCGACCTTCTCGTCGTAGGACTTCACCTCGATCGGGCCGTGGGCCTCCTGGACCCGCTTGACCAGCTCGAGCTGGAGGTCGATCGAAGCGTTGATCCACTCCTTCGACGCCTCGAGGCCGTCGGCGATCACGTCCTCGGTGACCTTCGGCGCGCCGTCCTCGTAGAGCTTCCACGTGGCGTCGGTGCCGCCGGCCTCGACCATCATGATCGCGACGTCGCCGTCGTGGAGC
>CAZKTS010000409.1:0-7299 GCA_964555735.1 uncultured Bifidobacteriaceae bacterium | reverse complement strand
GAGAGCCTCACGCTCGAGCAGGCTCGCCGCGGCGACGTCATGGTCGCCTATGAGCTCGAGGGCGAGCCGATCTCGAGCGCGCACGGCGGGCCGGTACGGCTCTACGTCGCGCCGATGTACGGCTACAAGTCGCTGAAGTGGCTGCGCGCGATCGAGGTCACCGACCGGGTCCGCCCCGGCTACTGGGAGGTCCGCGGCTACGACGTCGACGCGTGGGTCGGCCGTTCGAACGGCCGCGACGACGAGGCCACATGACGACGATCGCGACGGCCCGAGCCGGCTCCGGCCCCCAGGAGGACGCGATCCTGCGCTTCGACCGCGTCGAGCGCGCGGTCCACTGGACCACCGCGTCGCTGTTCCTCGTCCTCATGCTCACCGGCGCTGCGCTCTACGCCGGCCCCATCAGCACCGTCGTCGGCCGCCGCGACCTCGTGCGCACCGTCCATGTCGTCGCGGGGCTCGCGCTCCCCGTCCCGATCATCGTCGGGTTGCTCGGTCGGTGGGGCCGCCGCCTGCGCGCCGACCTCGGCCGCCTCAACCGATGGTCGACCGACGACCGCCGCTGGCTCCGCCGCAGCACGCGGCCGAGTGCGCGCCTCGCAAAGTTCAACCCGGGCCAGAAGCTGAACGCCGCGTTCCTCGGCGCGGCGATCGTCGTGATGCTTGCCACCGGCAGCATCATGAAGTGGTTCGAGCCGTTCCCCCTCGACTGGCGCACCGGCGCGACCTTCGTGCACGACTGGCTGGCACTCGGCGTCTGGATCGCGGTCGTCGCCCACATCGTGTTCGCGTTCCGCGATCCCGACGCGCTCCGCGGGATGGCCCGCGGCTCGGTCTCGGCCTGGTGGGCCCGCACCAAGCGCCCGCGCTGGTACGAGGACGAGACCGGCCGCCGCGCCGACCGCCTCAAGCAATCGAGGCCGGGATCCTGAAGGCCCGTCGCTAACCTCGGTGGTGATGGCCGACGCCGCCGACATCATCCTTCCCGACGACCTCCTGCCCTCCGACGGCCGGTTCGGGTCCGGGCCCTCGAAGGTGCGGCCCGAGGCAGTGGCCCACCTCGCCGATGCCGCCACCGGCTTCCTCGGCACCAGCCACCGGCGCGACACGGTGAAGAGCCTGGTCGGGCACGTGCGCGAGGGCCTCGGCGAGCTGTTCGGGCTGCCCGACGGCTACGAGGTCCTGCTCGGCAACGGCGGCACCACCACCTTCTGGGACGCGGCCACCTTCGGCGTGATCGAGCACCGCAGCGAGCACCTCGCCTTCGGCGAGTTCTCGGCCAAGTTCGCGAGCGTCGTCGCCGCGGCCCCGCACCTCGACGCGCCGCTGGTGGTCGAGTCCGCGCCCGGCACCCATCCCGAGCCGGTCGCCGACCCGACGGTCGACGTCTACGCCCTGACCCACAACGAGACCTCCACCGGCGTCATGACCGACGTCCGCCGTCCCGACGGCATCACGCCCGACGCCCTGGTGCTGGTCGACGCGACGTCGGCGGCCGGCGCGCTGCGCGTCGACCCCGCGCAGACCGACATCTACTACTTCGCGCCCCAGAAGGTCTTCGGCAGCGACGGCGGGCTGTGGCTCGCGTGCTGCTCGCCCGCGGGCATCGAGCGCATCGAGCGGGTCGGCGCCACCGACCGGTGGCAGCCGCCGTCGCTCAGTCTGCCGATCGCGCTCGAGAACAGCCGGCTCGACCAGACCTACAACACGCCCGCGCTCACCACCCTCTTCCTCCTCGCCGACACCCTCGACTGGATGCTCGACAACGGCGGGCTCGAGTGGTCGGCGTCGCGGTGCGACCGGTCCGCCGAGATCGTCTACGGCTGGGCCGAGGCGAGCGCACACGCCACGCCGTTCGTCGAGAAGCCGTCGGAGCGCAGCCACGTCACCGCGACCATCGACTTCGACGGCGTCGACGCCACTGCCATCGCCGCCGCGCTGCGCGCCAACGGCATCCTCGACACCGAGTCGTACCGCAAGCTCGGTCGCAACCAGCTCCGCATCGCGATGTTCCCGGCGATCGAGCCGGAGGACCTCGCCATCCTGACGCGGGCGATCGACTACGTGATCCAGGAGCTCGGCTCGTCCTGAGCCTGCCCGACCACCCGGCCAACGAGGGGACGCGGCGGGCAGTGGACGGGCCGCGCGCCGAGGTGCTCGGATGACCTCATGCTCCTGCTCCACGAAGTCCACCGGGTCCGCGGCACGCACGAGGATCAGTTCGAGGCCGCGTTCCGCGACCGGCTCCTGCCCGACCTCGCGGCGGGCGACGACGCGCGCCTCCTCTACTTCATGCACCTCGCGCACGGCTCGGGCCGTGCATACACCGTCGTCACGATCACCGCGGTGCGCGACGGTGCCGCATGGGAACGGGTCGCCCGGCGCATCCAGGACGGCGACCTGCGTGCCTGGGCGCGCGACGTCGACCAGATGCGCCACGGCGTCACCGGGAAGGTGGTGCTCCCCGTCCCGTGGTCGGCGCCGCCGGTGGCGGACCTCGACGACGTGCCGGGCGAGCCGCAGGCGCACGAGCTCACGCTGTTCATGGAGGACACCGCGTGGCCCCATCCGGGCAAGCTCGACGACTACCTCTCGGCCGCGCACGACCAGTACGCGCCGAGCCTGGCCGAGGGCCGGCACGGCGGCCGGTCGATGCTCGAGCTGCTGAGCGTCTGGCAGACCGCGCACAGCGCGGGCCGACGGAGCGAGGTCGTGCTCTGGCAGCGCGTCACCGATCCCAAGCGCCTGCTCGGCCTCCTCTACACCGAGATCCCGCCCGAGCACCGCGCGCCGGGCACCTGGATGAACGACGCGCTCAAGGTGCGCGACGACTGGGAGAGCCGGCTCCTGCGCACGACCGCCTGGTCGCCGCTCTCGTAGCGCGTCAGCCGAGGAAGCGGCTCGCGAACGCCTCGACGGTGCGCGCGCCGTCCGGCGGCCACCCGCACACGAGGTAGTCGAAGCCACCGTCGCGCCACTCGTCGACGGTGCGCGCGATGTCGTCGAGCGAGTCTTCGAGTGAGAGCGAGCCCGCCCGCACGATCGACGCCGGGTCGCGTCCCGCGGCCTCGGCGTGGGCGCTGATGCGCGCCGACTTCTCAACGAGCACGCTCGGCGGCCCGAAGCAGTGCCAGACGTCGGCGTAGCGCGCCGCGATGGGCATCATGCGCTGCTCGCCGGAGGCGCCGATCCAGATCGGCGGGTGCGGCTGCTGCACCGGCCGGGGTAAGAGCGTCGCGTCGGTCACCGAGAAGTGCTCCCCCTCGAAGGTGAAGCCGTCGGTGGTGAGCAGGCCGCGCACGATCTGCACCGCCTCCTCGAACCCGTCGATGCGCTCCTTCAGCGGCGGGAAGGGGATGCCCAGCGCGCGGTGCTCGCTCTCGTGCCACGCCGCGCCGTACGAGAGCTCGAGGCGACCGCCCGACGCGTGGTCGATGGTGATCGCCTCGGCGGCGAAGATCGCCGGGTGCCGGTAGGTCATGCCGGTCACGAGCAGCCCGAGGCGCGCCCGCTCCGTGACCCCGCTGAGCGCGGCGAGCGTGGTGTTGCCCTCGAAGCACTCACCGGGGCCTTCGCCGTACATCGGCTCGAAGTGATCGAAGCCCCAGACGCCGTCGAACCCGAGGCCGTCGGCGAGCCGAGCCCGGCTCGCGATCTCCGCCCACGGCATCCGCTGCTGCGCGATGTCCAGTCCGAACCTCATGGTGTGCTCACTCTCTCCGGGGTCAGATCGCGTCGGCCAGGTTGCCCCAGCCCTCGGGGGGTGGCGCCAGGCGCCAGTACTGCTCGGGCGACGGTGCCGCGAGCTTCACCGAGATCTGCCAGTCGTACTCGAGCGCGCGCAGCTGCGACGGGTAGCAGCCCACCGCCTTCATCTTGCGCTCGTGGTCGACCGCGACCGGCACCGCGGCGGGCGTCGGCCAGACCCCGGCCTTGAACAGTCGGGCGATGCGCCACGCGAAGAGCCCGGGGATGTGCTTGTAGCCCATGTCCTCGTAGAGGAACCACGACGGGTCCGGGTAGCGGTCGCGCACCAGCATCGCCGCGTCGTGCGTCGCGTCATGGTCGGGGTTCGCGAGGCCGAACGGTGCGAACACGGCGGTGGGCGCGAGCGCGCGCAGCTCGGCTTCGAGCCGGTCGACGACCTGGTCGGCCCCGACCCAGTCCGGGCGGGCGAGGTACGAGTGCTCGACGAAGTCGAGGTGATGCGGCGTGGCGTCGAGGACCCCGAGCGCGGCGACATCTTCGGCGCGGCGGGCGACGTGCACCTCGTCGCCCGGCTCGAAGCCGCAGATGCCGTCCCACCGCTCCATGGGGTTCGGGTACTCGACCGGACGGCCGGCGTAGACGGTGATCACCGTCGTCCCCGGATGCGCGGCCATGAGGTAGGAGCAGCCGAGCACGGCGTCGTCGAGGTGCGGCGAGACGATGACGATGCGGTCGAGCTCGCCCGGGGCCACCGTGCCCCAGTCGCGCATCTCGGGTGCGGGGCGGTCGTCGTGGGCTGTGGCGTCGTCGGGCACGAGCGGCAGCATCGCAGGTCGGGCCGGCCGCTGGATTTCATTCGTTTGTCAAACTAAACTTCTGAGCATGAGCCCGACCGCCGTCGCCCCCGCTCCCGCCGCCCGTCCGGCACCCCGACCGAGCACCGATCTGGCCGAGCATCTCCGGCTGTCGGTGACCCGCCTGGCCCGGCGGCTGCGGCAGCAGACCGGCCTCGACGCCTCCCCGACCCAGCTCGCTGCCCTCGCCACGATCGAGCGCCAGGGCCCCATCACGCTCGGCGAGCTCGCGGCGGCGGAGCGCGTGCAGCCCCCCACCGTCACGGCTGCGGTCGGCCGCCTCGAGCAGGAGGGCCTCGTGCGGCGCACACCGGACCGCACCGACCGCCGGGTCGTGCGCGTGACCGCGACGGCGGCCGGCAAGCGCCTGCTCGCCCGCAACCGCTCCCGCAAGACCGCATTCCTGTCCAGCCGGCTGGAGTCCCTCGACGACGACGAGCGCGCGACGCTCGCAGCCGCCACCGTGCTCCTCGACCGGCTCCTCGAGGAGGAGCCATGACCACGATCGAACGCGCCGCGCGGCGCACCTTCTCGTCGCTGCGCACGCGCAACTTCCGCCTCTACTTCCTCGGCCAGGTCGTGTCCGGCACCGGGAGCTGGATGCAGATGGTCGCCCAGGCGTGGCTCGTGCTGAGCCTCACGGGCAGCGGCGTCGCGCTCGGGATCACCGTCGCACTCCAGTTCGCGCCGATGCTCCTCGCCGGCGCCTGGGCGGGCGTGCTCGCCGACCGCGCCGACAAGCGCAAGCTGCTCGTGCTCACCGCCGCCGCCGACGCGTCCTTGGCGCTGGTGCTCGGTGCGATCACGCTCGCGGGCGTCGCGCAGGTCTGGATGATCTACGTGCTCGCGGTCGGTCTGGGGATGGTCACCGCGGTCGACAACCCGACCCGTCGGGCGTTCGTCCCCGAGCTCGTCCCGGCGCGCGACGTGCCGAACGCCGTCGGGCTCAACAGCACCGTGTTCACCTCCGCGCGCGTGATCGGCCCCGCGATCGCGGGCATCGTCATCGCCGCCTTCGGCGTGGCGTGGTGCTTCTTCCTCAACGGCGTCTCGTTCGTCGCCGTGGTGTGGGCGCTGCTCGCGATGCGTCCGTCCGAGCTCCGTCCGTCGCCGATGGTCGTGCGCGGCGGGCACCAGCTCCGCGACGGCCTTCGCTACGCGTGGGCGAACGGTCCCGTGCGGCTCGCGCTCCTGGTGACCGCGGTGATCGGCACGCTGGCGCTCAACTTCCAGGTCTCGATCCCGCTCATGGCCGAGGACGTCTTCGCCGGCGACGCCACGACGATCGGCGTCTGCATGGCCGTGGTCGGCGTGGGCTCGCTGGTCGGCGCGCTCTGGGTGGCCCACTACGGACGGGCGAGCACCCGCATCATGATCGGCGCGGCCGTCGGGCTCGGCGTGTCGATGGCGCTCGCCGCCGTGGCGCCGACGCTGACCGTCGAGCTCGCCGTGCTCCCTGCCGTGGGCCTCACCTCGATGGTCCTGCTGTGCATGGCCACCAGCGTCTGCAACGAGGAGACGACCGCGATGATGCGCGGACGCGTGATGGCCCTGCTCTCGGTCGCGTTCCTCGGCAGCACACCGATCGGCGGACCGATCACCGGTTGGGTGTCGGAGGCGGCCGGACCGCGCGCCGGTCTCGCCATCGGCGCGGTCGCCGCGGTCGTCACCGGCCTCCTCGCGCTCGCGTTCGTGCGGTCGCGCGACGCCGAGGTGGTCAGCGTCCGGCCCGTCGACCTCGACGCCGACGCCGTGCAGGTTGCTGCCTGAACCGCGTTCGTGCTGTCGGGGATAACGTCGCTCGCATGACGCAGCGACGAGCCATCGGTACGACCGGCATGTCCACCGCGCCCCTCTGTCTGGGCGTCATGAACTTCGGTGACCCCACCGACGCCGCCGAGTCGGCGCGCATGGTCGATGTCGCGCTCGACGGCGGGATCGACATGATCGACGTCGCCGACGTCTACGCAGGTGGCGAGAGCGAGAAGATCCTCGGCGCCGCGCTCGCCGCCAACGGTCGCCGCGACGACATCGTCCTCGCGACCAAGGTCGGTATGCCTCGCGGCAAGGGCGACCCGGCGCAGTGGCATCGACGCGAGCACATCGTCGCGTCGTGCGAGCAGTCGCTCCGCAGCCTCCAGACCGACCGCATCGACCTGTACCAGCTCCACCGGCCGACGTTCGCCGGCGTGCCCCAGGAGGAGACGCTGGCCGCGTTCGGTGAGCTGATCGACGCGGGCAAGGTGCGCGCGATCGGGTGCTCCACCCACGCCGCCTGGATGGTGATGGAAGCACTCGCGATCGCGGAGCGCGACGGCCTGCCGCGGTACGCGAGCGAGCAGCCGCCCTACAACCTCGTGGACCGGCGCATCGAGAACGAGCTGCTGCCGCTGTGCCGCAAGTACGACCTGGCGGTGTTCCCGTGGTCACCGCTCGCCGCCGGCATCCTCGCCGGCCGGTACGACCAGGGGATCCCCGAGGGTTCGCGCGCGCAGCGACGGCCACAGATGGAGGCCCGCATCTCCCCCGCGGCGATCGAGGTGGCGCGCGACCTCGCCGGCCTCGCGAAGGCACGCAACCTCACGTCGTCGCAGCTCGCGCTGCTCTGGTGCAAGGACCAGCCCGGCATCACCGCGCCGATCATCGGCCCCCGCACGGTTGAGCAGCTCGAGGACGCCCTCGGCATCCTCGACGCCACCCTCGACGACGAGACCCGCGCCGCGTGCGACGCACTCGT
>CAZKTS010000408.1:0-4379 GCA_964555735.1 uncultured Bifidobacteriaceae bacterium | reverse complement strand
TCGCTCTCGTCGATGTTCTCGAGCAGCGACTCTGCCGTGCCCCGTTGGATCTCGTCGCACCCGAGGGAGAACGCCTCGATGGGCAGGTCGGCGTCGTAGTGCAGCTCGAGGTCGGGATCGCGGTCGCGCAGCGTGCGGCCGATGTTGTTCGCGAACCGGTCGCGCTTGGTGAGGAACCAGTCGTCGGTCGGGCGCCCCGGTCCTTCGGGTGGGGCGCCCAAGAAGCGCCACTCGATGAAGCGGAGGATCGACGTGTGGTCGTAGATGGTGTGATCGATGCCGCCGTGCATCGAGTACGGCGACGCCATCACCGCGGGCACACGGAAGCCGGCCTGACCGAAGTTCTCGAGGTCGTTCGGGCTCTCGCGGTCGTCGGGCAGCACCACCGGCGGCACATGGTCGAAGAAGCCGCCCCACTCGTCGTAGGCGAGGAAGAACACGCCGTGCTCCCACTGTGGACTGCGCACGAACTGGTGGAAGACTTCGCGCAGGAAGCGCTGGCCGAGACGGACGTCGCCGCGCGGGTGGTCGTCGGTGCGCAGCGGCGGCCCGAACCCCGGGTCGACGAACGCGACCTGCGGCAGCTTCCCCTCGCGAGCGTCCGAGAAGTAGCGCTCGATCGGTCGGATGAACTTGGCGTACTGCTCGCCCCAGAGGAGCAGGACCGGGAGGTCGGTGTAGTAGTAGGCCGCGTCGACCCCGGCCGCGTCGAGCTTGTCCCAGATCGTGGCACCCGGGTAGATGCCGAGCTCGAGCGGCACCGGGTCGTACATCTGGCCGTTCGACGTCGCCGAGTGCTGGTACTGACGGTTCGGGAACGTCCCTGCCAGGAGCGACGCGTGGTACTGGTCGAAGATCGTGAACCGCTCGGCGAGGCGGGCGTGCATGGGGAGGTCCTCGCCGAGGTAGTAGCCGAGGGCGAACGCGTCGTTCCCGGAGCCCTCGCCGAGGAAGCCGAGGTCGCGCTCGACCCGCCCCTGCACCCAGTCGTGGCCCGGGACCGGGTGGCCGCAGCCTCGGTACGGCTGGATCTCGTTCGGTGCCGTGGGGAGGTACGCCGTCGGCACGACGGTGCCGTCGGGCAAGGGGTACTCGAGCTTGTTGGTCGCGTCGACGCGGAACGACTTGCCGAACTTGGAGCGGCCCGCCTCGAGGTACGCATGGTCGTCGCCGAGCCAACCGAAGTAGTGGTCGAACGAGCGGTTCTCGAGCATCAGGAAGACGACCGTGTCGATCGGCGCCTCCTTGGCCGAGTGGTGCAGGACCGACTCGACCTGCGGCTCGTCGTCATCGTGCAGGAACGCGTAGGTCGCGCCCCCGAGCACCGCGGCGCCCCCGACCGCGGCGGCCCCCCGAAGGAAGTCCCGTCGCTTCATGCCGACACGCTAGGGCGGCCACACCCCGCCGCTGGTGTCATCCCGTGTGCCGCGCGCGGCGGCGCGCCGCGGCCAGGTGTCAGGGGAGGGGGTCGGTCGGCTCGGGCGTGGACGGGCGCTCGCCGAAGTACTCGAGGGCGCGCTCGGCACCGAGGGTCACGAACAGTCCCTCGGCCTCCGCGGTGAGCTGCCCGTCGGCCGTGAGGGTGGCGACGGTGGTCACCCGCCGACCGTCGATGCTCGCCGTCCGCGCGTGCAGCTCGAGCGCGGCGCCCAGCGGGGTCGGCCGGCGGTAGCGCACGGTGAGCCGGCCGGTGAGCGACGGGGTGCCGCCCGAGACGTTGGCCGTCCCGAGCACCTCGTCGAACAACAGCGCGACGTAGCCCCCGTGCACGTAGCCGGGTGGACCTTCGAACGGGGCGCCGAGCGTGCCGGAGGCTCGGAGTGCGGGACCGTCGAGCTCGTACTCGAACGGCGGCGACATCGGGTTCAGAGCACCGAGGACCGGGCTGCGCACGAGGTAGTCGGCGTGCTCGACATCCGCGTCGCGGCGCGGGATGCGTTCGACGTCGGCGAGCGCCGCGAGGGCCTGCTCGGCGGCCGCGCTGGCGCGGTCGAGCTCCTCGTCGCTCGCTGCCGTGGCGGTGAGGACCGCGTCGTTGAGCGCGCGGACGGCATCGGCGAGGCGCTGACGCGCCCGGGTGCCCGCGCGAGGAGCGTCGTCCGGCACTCAGCGACCCTTGAAGACCGGCGGACGCTTCTCTGCGAACGCGCGCGGCCCTTCCTGTGCGTCCTCGCTCGCGAAGACCTCCCAGCCGATCTTGTCCTGATGCTGCATCGCGTCGTAGTCCGACATGTGCTCGGTCTCGCGCCACGCGCGCAGGATCGCCTTGGTGGAGAGCGGGCCGCACTCGGCCACCTGCTGGGCGACCGCGACGGCTACGGGCAACGCCTGACCGTCCGGCACGACGCGCCCGATGAGCCCGATCTGCAGCGCCTCGTCGGCGCTCACCGCGCGGGCCGACAGCAAGATGTCCATGGCCACGGTGTAGGGGATCTGGCGCGGGAGCCGGCAGGCGGAGCCGCCCAGGGGGAACAGCCCGCGACGCGCCTCCCAGACGCCGAACGTCGCGCCTTGCCCCGCGATCCGGATGTCGGTGCCCTGGAGCATCTCGGTGCCGCCCGCGACGGCGAAGCCCTCGACCGCGGCGATCATCGGCTTCGTGCATCGGTAGTTGCGCAGCAATCCCTTCCAGTGGAGGTCGGGCTCTTCGGCCATGCGCCGGTCGACGTACTCGCTGCGCGGTTGGTTCATGGCGGTGAGGTCCATGCCCGACGAGAAGCTGCCGCCCGCGCCCGTGAGCACGACCGCGCGCACGTCGTCGGTCTCGTCGACGTACTGGTAGCCGTCGGCGAGCCCGACGAGCATGTCCGGGCTGAGCGCGTTCTTCTTCTCCGGGCGGTTCATCGTCAGGATGACGACGCCGCCGTCGCGCTCGGCGATGCAGTGCTCGGTGGAGATGTCGAGTCGTTCGGCCATTGCCGTCTCCCCTGGTCGTGGGCTGCGCCCGGTGTCGGTTGGTGGGCTGCGCCCGGTGCGTGCGGTCCGGTCGCCCCACGGCGACGGTCGAGCGAGCGGCCGATCCTATTTGCGGAGCAGCTCGGCGAGCGCGGCGAGCGACGTGACGCGCGTGCAGTCGGCGTCCGGGTGCAGATCGAACGGGTCGATGAGCACCGGGCGAACGCCCGCAGCCCGAGCTCCGTCGACGTCGGCGGCGGGGGTGTCGCCCACGTGGATCGCTCGCTCCGGCTCGACGCCCAGACGATCGAGCGCGAGGCGGAAGATCGCCGGGTCCGGCTTGGACACGCCCACCGCGCCGGAGTCGAGGACTGCGCCCACCGGGACTCCGGGGCCGTCGCCCACCTGGCAGATGCCGTCGGCCGCGAGCTGGGCTTCGACGGTGCCGTCGGCGTTGGACACCACCGCGAGCGCGAGCCCGAGGTCGGCGAGCGCGCGCAGCGCGTCGGCACTGCCCGGGATGATCCGGACCCAGGCCCCACCGCGGCCGAACTCGGCGAGGAGCTCGGCGGTCGCGTCGTCGAGGCGGTGGTGCGGCACCCCGGCGACGTGCGCGAACGCGCGGTTGTAGGCGTGCCACACGCTGGTGTCGCCGTCGCGGAACGAGTCGAGCGCCGCGACGCCCTCGTAGTGGGCGCGGTCGAGCACCGCGGGATCGGTCTCCGTGTCGACGCGCGCGAGCGCGGCCGCAACGCGATGGTGCGCGGGAAGGTGGAACACGCCACCGACGTCGAGCAGCACCGCGTCGACATCGGCGAGCGCAAGCGGCGGCGTCACGACGCCGCAACCTAGCCACCATGAGACCGAGGGCCACGAAGAACCCGAGCCGGGGTTCCGAAGGGCCTTTGGTACCCTGGGCTGCACATGGCCCGAGAGTTCCGACGCATCACCAACCTGCCGCCCTACGTCTTCGCGACGATCGACGCGCTGAAGATGGAGCAGCGGCGCGACGGCGACGATGTCGTGGACCTCGGCTTCGGCAACCCGGACCTGCCGTCACCCGACCTCGCGGTCGAGAAGCTCGTCGAGGCCGTGCGCAACCCGCGCAACCACCGCTACTCGTCGAGCCGCGGCATCCCGAAGCTGCGTCTGGCGATCACCGACCTCTACCGGCGGCGCTTCGGCGTCGAGCTCGACCCCGAGACGCAGGCGTGCACCACCATCGGCGCCAAGGAGGGCTTCTCGCACCTCATGTGGGTGCTCCTCGGCCCCGGCGACGCGGCGATGGTGCCGAGCCCCTCGTACCCGATCCACATCTGGGGCCCGCTCTTCGCCGGCGCGGAGGTGCGCCACGTCCGACTCGGCCCGGAGCAGGACTTCTTCGAGAACCTGCTCGAGTCCTGGGAGGACTCGTGGCCGCACCCGACGGTCATCGTCCTCTCGTTTCAGCACAACCCCCCGACCACCTGCGTCGACCTCGCGTT
>CAZKTS010000407.1:0-13848 GCA_964555735.1 uncultured Bifidobacteriaceae bacterium | reverse complement strand
CGAGCTCGCGTGGCTCTCGGCGCCGACGGTCAACTCGTACAAGCGCTACCAGCCGGAGTCGTGGGCGCCCACCGCGATCGCGTGGGGTCGCGACAACCGCAGCTGCGGGTTCCGGGTCGTCGGCCACGGCGGCGCGAGCTCGCGCGTCGAGAACCGGATTCCCGGCGCCGACGTCAACCCCTACCTCGCGTTCGCGGCGACGATCGCGGCGGGGCTCGCCGGCATCGAGCGCGGGCTCGACCCGGGACCCATCTTCACCGGCAACGCCTACGAGGCCACCGACGTCGAGAGGGTGCCGTGGAACATCGTCGACGCGATCACCGCGCTCGAGGGCAGCGCGCTCGCCCGCACCGCGTTCGGCGATGACGTCCATGCGCACCTCGTGAACACCGCGAAGCAGGAGTGGCTCGCGTTCGCCAACGTCGTCACCGACTGGGAGCGCCGCCGGTGCTTCGAGCAGTACTGAGGCGCTCGTGGAGCCCGGCCGCCAGCCTCTGATCGCCGTCGTCGGCCGACCGCTGCGCGGTGGTGCGGTGAAGGGTTGGGCCGAGCCCGCGACCGCGCTTCCGTCCGCGTACTTCGGTGGCCTGCGGCGCGCCGGTGGCCTGCCCGTGCTGCTCGACCCACCGCCCGTCGAATCGGCACCGCTCGGCGCCGAGGACGCGGCCGCGCTGCTCGGACGGTTCGACGGCCTCGTGCTCACCGGCGGCGACGACCTCGATCCCTCGCTCTACGACGAGGCGCGGCACGAGAAGACGGTCGGCATCAACGCCGACAGCGACGCCTTCGAGCTCGCGCTCCTCCACGCCGCGCTCGAGACGGGCATCCCGACACTGGCGATCTGTCGCGGCCTGCAGCTGCTCAACGTCGCGCGGGGCGGGTCGCTCGACCAGCACATCACCGGCCGCGAGGGCCTCGGCAGCCACGGCGTTCCGTCGGCACTCGGCGGCGGTCCCGCGGTGAACGAGGTGCGCATCGAGCCCGACTCGCTGCTGGCCGAGCGCATCGGCACCACCGACCCGCGGGCGTGCGTGTGCCATCACCACCAGGCCGTCGGAAGGGTGGGTGACGGCCTGCGCGTCGTCGCCCGCACCGCCGACGGCGTGGTCGAGGGGCTCGAGCTCCCCGGCGTCGACCTGGTCGCGGTCCAGTGGCACCCCGAGGAGAATGCGGCCACCGACCCGGTGCAGCAGCGCCTGTTCGACACGTTCGTCGCCCGCGCCGCCGCCCGCGCCGCCGCGCGCGACGGCTAGGAGAACTGCGCCTTGAGCTCGTGCTTGAGCACCTTGCCGGTGGGGTTGCGCGGCAAGACCTCGACCACCTCGAGCTGCTCGGGCACCTTCTGCTTGGTGAAGCCGTCGGCCACCAGGAAGTCGAACAGGTCGGCGAGGGTCGGCGGCGCGGTGCGGTCAGACGGCACGATCACCGCGCACACGCGCTCACCGGAGCGCGAGTCGGGCAGGCCGATCACCGCCGCATCGGCGATCGCCGGGTGGGTGAACAGCGCGTCCTCCACCTCCTTGGCCGAGATCGTCTCGCCCTTGCGGATGATGACGTCCTTGAGCCGGCCGGTGATGCGCACGTGGCCCGACGCCGGGTCGATCACGCCGAGGTCGCCGGTGCGGAACCAGCCGTCGTCGTCGAACGCGTCGGCGTCGAGCGAAGCATCGAGGTAGCCGCGGAACACCTGCGGCCCCTTGACCCGGAGCTCGCCCTCCTCCCCGGCCGGCGCGACGGTGCCGTCGAGCCGCACCGTGCGCAGCTGCACCGCACCGAGCGCGACGCCCTCGGTCTCGGCGAGCTGCTCGTCGGTGTCGTGCGGCGAGCACATCGTGAGGAGCGGCGCCTCGGTGAGTCCCCAGCCCGCCACGATGCCCGCGCCACCGAGCTCGGCCTTCACCTCGTAGTGGAGCTGCGGCGGCTTCGGCGCCGCACCGCCCGGGAACGCGCGCGCCTCGGGGAACAGCGGCGTGTCCGGCTGCTCGCGCTGCGCGGCGAGGTACATGAGGTGGAACGCGGTACTGACGCCCGCGAGCGTCACGCCCTCGCGCTGGAGCACAGGGATCGAGGTGGCCGGCGAGAACACCTCGATGAAGATGCACGTCGCGCCGGTCAGCAGCATCACGTACAGCCACGCGAGTCCGCCCACGTGGGTGATCGGGAACACCATCGCGACGCGGTCCCGGTCGGTGATCTCGAGTGCGTCGATCATGCCGACGGCCGACGCCCGGACCGTCAGGTCGGTGTGCTGCGCCCCCTTGGGGTCGGCCGTCGTGCCCGAGGTGTAGAAGACCCACCGCACCGGCCCGCTCGCGAGGTCGCGGGACGGAGGCGGGGGCGGCAGCGTCGCGGGGTCGCCGGTCGGGAGCACAGGGTCGCACACCACCACCTCCAGCCCGGGCTGCCCGTCGGCGACGGCCTGGGCGTCAGCGGTGTAGTCGCGCCCGTTCCACTCCCCCGGCACCACCACGAGACGCGCGCCGGCCTGACCGAGGATGAACGTCATCTCGCGTCGGCCAAGGATCGGCAGCATCGGGTTCTGCACCGCGCCGAGTCGCGCGAGCGCGGCCATGAGCACGACGGCCTCGATGCGCGACGGCAGCATCCACGAGACCGGGGTGTCGGTCTCGACACCCATCGCGTGGAACCCGGCCGCGACCCGGAGGGCGTCGTCGCGCAGCCCCGCCGCGGTGAGCGTGCGGCCCCTCTCGTCGACGATGAGCACCCCGTCGGGCGTCGCTGCGGCGCGCGCCTCGACGAGCTCCCACAGCCCGGCGTCGGGCCCGCCGATCATCCCGAGATCCGCGGCGTCGCGCTCAGCCGCAGGTGATGCCGCCGTCCATCGACACGATCTGGCCGATCATGTAGCGGCCCTCGTCGGACGCGATGAACGCGATCAGCCCCGCCTGCTCCGACGGCTCGGCGTAGCCGATCGGCGAGGTGATGGACGCGAAGTCCTCGACCTTGGCCCCCTCGGGGAACCCGAACGTCTCGATCATCGGCGTGTTCATGCCGCCCGGTGCGATCGCGTTCACCCGCACCCCGCGCGCGCGGTACTCGACGCCGAGCGCGCGGGTGAGGTTGACGACGCCGCCCTTGGAGGCGCAGTAGGCCGCCGAGTACGGCTGCCCCATCAGGCCCGCGTTGGACGCGACGTTCACGATCACGCCCCCGCCGCCGAGCAGGTGCGGCAGCACCGCCCGGCACATGTAGAAGGTGCCGGTGAGGTTGACGCCGATGATGCGCTGCCAGCTCTCGGGCGTCTCCTCCTCGGAGCGCACGAACGTCCCGACGCCGGCGCAGTTCACCAGCACCTCGGGTCGTCCGAGGTCGTTGGCCACCTTGGCCACCCCGGCCTCGACCGAGCCGAAGTCGCTGACGTCGACGGCGTAGGGCCGCGCGACGCCGCCGGCCGCCTCGATCGCGTCCGCGGTCTCCTTCGCCGCACCCTCGGCGACGTCGAACACCGCGACCTGCGCCTTCTCCTCGGCGAACCGGGTGGCGGTGGCCCGCCCGAGCCCCGATCCCGCTCCGGTGACGATCGTGACCTGATCCGTGAAGCGCTCGGGCATGTGGGGGCCTCCTCGACCGGTCCGGCGAGCGAACCTAACGCGGCGTCAGATTGGCGGGCAACGAACCCCTAACCTGCGCGTCCGTGAGCGCCTCCCCCTCCCGCGCGCCGGCCCTGGTCGCCGACCTCCTGCGGGACGCGGCGATGCGCGAGCCCGAGCGCGAGGCCTACGTCCACGGCGAGAAGCGGGCCACCTACGCCTGGCTCGACCGCGCCGCCGACGGGTTCGCGGCCACGCTCGTGGAGCACGGCGTGCATCCCGGTGAGGTCGTCGGGCTCCTGCTGCCGTCGTCGATCAAGTTCGCGGCCTGCTACCTCGGCGCCCTGCGCGTGGGCGCGATCACCTCGGCCATGAACCTGCGGCTCGGCCCGGCCGAGCAGGCGAGCATCGTCACCCGCACCGAACCCAGGGTCACGGTGGTCGGCGACGGCGCTCAGCTCGCGCCGGGGCCCGACCCCGGGGTCGTGCTGCCGGTCACCGCGCTGAAGGAGGCGTTCGCGGCCGACCCGCTCACGCGGCTGCCGAAGCTCGCCCCCACCGACCCGACGTGCATCGTGTGGACCAGCGGCACCACCGGCGCACCGAAGGGCGCGGTCTACGATCACGAGGCGCAGGCCGCGATCTCGCGCAACATCGGCGTGCTCACCGCGCCAGGCGACCGTCGCCTCGTCGTGCTGCCGTTCCCGCACGTGGGCTACATGACGCGCATGTGGGACGAGCTCGCGAACACCACCACGATCGTCGTCGTCGGCGAGCCGTGGTCCGCGGCCGAGACGTTGCGCCTGATCCGTGAGGAGCACATCACCATGGGCACCGGCGTGCCCACGCAGTGGTCGCTGGTGCTCGAGCATCCCGACCTCGCCCGCACCGACTTCTCGGAGCTGCGCGTCGCCGGGCTCGGCGGCGCCGCGATCGCACCCGAGCTCGTGCGGCGCATGCGCGAGACGCTGCGCTGCCCGGTGATCACCCGCTACACGAGCACCGAAGCCGGCGTCACCACGAGCACCCAGGTCGACGACTCCGACGAGGTCATCGCCCACACCGTCGGCAAGCCCGCGCCGGAGGTGGAGCTGCGGATCGCCGACCCCGCCGACGGCCACGAGGTCGCACCCGGCGAGGTGGGCGAGATCACGTGCCGGTCGCCGGCGATGATGCGCGGCTACTGGCGCGACCCCGAGCTCACCGCGTCGGTCGTCGATCGGCGGGGCTGGCTGCACACCGGCGACCTCGGCACCATCGACGCCGACGGCAACCTCCGCATCGTCGGGCGCCTCAAGGAGATGTACATCCGCGGCGGCTACAACGTGTACCCCGTGGAGGTGGAGGCAGTGCTGGCCGAGCATCCCGACGTCGCGCGCGCGGCCGTCGTCGGCGTCCCCGACCCGGTGCTCGGCGAACGCGGCGTCGCGTACATCGTCGTCCCCGAGGGGCACACGCCGCCCGACGACGACGAGCTGCGCGCCTGGTGCCGCGCGCGCATCGCCGACTACAAGGCTCCCGACCGCGTGATCGTGCTCGACGAGCTGCCGATCACGCCCATGCTCAAGATCGACAAGCGCGAGCTCGCCGAGCGCGCGCTCGCCTGACCACCACCGGCCCGACCTGCCCGAACTGCCAGGAGGCACCGTGAACCCCAGCGAGACCCGGTACCAGCGCCCCGACGTCCCCCGCGACGACCGCCCGATCCGCGTCGGCTCGCTGCTCTTCACGATGGTCGAGCCCCACCGGGGCCACGAGGTCGCGTACAACCGCTGGTACGAGCGCGATCACTTCTACGCGGGTTGCATGGTCGGCAAGTGGCAGTTCGCCGGTTCGCGCTACATCGCCACCAAGGCGTGCAAGGAGAAGCGCTATCCGAAGGACTCGCCGATCACGCCCGACCCGACGATCGGCTCCTACCTCGCGATCTACTGGGTGCTCGACGAGCACCACGACGAGTGGAACAAGTGGGGCGTCGAGCAGGTCACGTGGCTCCACGCCAACGACCGCATGTTCGAGGAGCGCGACCACATCCACACCGCGCTCTACGAGCACGCGGGTGAGGCCAACGCACCGGGCAGCAGCATGCCGGTGGAGCTCGCGCTCGACCGCGCCTACGGCGGCATCGCGGTGCTGATCGGCGAGATGGCCGACGGCGTCGAGCCCGCGCAGGTGACCGAGTGGCTCGACGGGCTGCCGTGCCCCGGCGACGTCGCGCTCGTCGGCACTCCGCTGCCCCTGCGCGACGACCGCCCCGGCGACGTGCCCGACACGCAAGCCGACAACCGCGTGCTCATCGTCTGCTGGGTCGACGGCAGCCCGCTCGACCAGTGGGACGACACGTTCGCGCCGCTCGGTGCCGCCTTCGCGGCCGCGGGGCTCGGGAGCATCGTCTTCGCGTCGCCGTTCCTCGCGACCGTGCCGGGCACCGACACCTACACCGACCAGCTCTGGTAGCGGACGGCCTGGTGCGTCGGTTCCTGCCGGACCTGCGCGACGTCGGCACCGAGCCCGACGTCCGCTTCACCTACGCCAACGAGCGCACGTTCCTGGCGTGGAGTCGCACCGCGCTCGCACTCGTGGTGACCGGCGTCGCCGCGACCCAGCTGCTCCCCAAGTTCGACCTCGACTTCGGCCGTCGCCTCATCGGGATCCCGCTGATCCTGCTGGGCGCCGCGCTGGCGATCGCCGCGTACCGCCACTGGTACGCCAACGAGCGAGCCATGCGCCTGCGCGAGCCGCTCCCGCAGTCACCGATGGCGTTCGTGCTCGCGGTCGGCGTGACGCTGATCTCGATCATCGCCGCAGTCGTCTCCGTCGTGGGGTGACGTGACCAGCTTCGACGACACGTCGCTCGAGGTCGAGGGCACCGCCGAGGAGCGCACCGACCTCGCCTGGACCCGGAGCGGGCTCGCGCTCCTCGCGGCCGTCGCGGTGCTCGCTCGCCGGGTCCTCGCCGAGGGCGGGCAGGACGCCGACGTCCTCACGGTCGCGCTGGCCGCGGCGGCGGGGTTCGGCTGGGCCGTCGGCATCCTCGGCACCCGCATCGTCGCCCGGCACCGGCGCGCCGAGGGCGTCGTCGGCACCCCGCCGCGGGAGCCCTGGCAGCTGCTCGCCGTGTCGCTCGGCACGGTCGCGCTGGCCGTGGCCGGCCTGAGCGTGAGCGTCTTCTACACCTGACGGGTGCCGAACGTCGGGCCGCGCACCGCGGCCGTCTCGCCCACGATGTCCTCGACCGTCGCGCGCGTTGCGAGCTCGGTGTCGTCCGCCACCGCCACGACCCGGCGGCCGTCGGGCGTGTCCGCGATCACGATCGCGCGCGTCGGCGCCTGGCCGTCGTAGGTGACCGTCGCGCTCGCGATGACCGCGTCGCCCTCATAGCCGCTGACACCTTCTACGGCCGCGGCATCGCTCGCGGCCTCGTCGGCGACGTCGCGCAGGAGCATCGGTCGCTCCCCTGGCTCGGTCGACCACACCGCCAGGCCCGGCTTGGTGAGCAGCCCGCTCACCGTGCTCACGAGACCGCGCGTGCCGGGTGTCGCTCGCAGGCGCTCCACCATCGCCGCGGTCGACTGGAGCACGTAGTTGTTGAACGGTCCCCCCGCGAACGCCATGCCGCCTGTGACCGTGGGCGTGCCGTCGAGCGGGAGGTCGAGCTCGCGCTGCTGCACCCGCACCGCGACCGGGAAGCAGCTGTAGAGGTCGTGGTGATCAAGATCGGCGAGCGGACCGTCCAGGTGCTCGGCGGCCACCCGACCGAGGACACGCATCGCCGGCCATCGGTGCAGGTCGCGCCGGAGCGAGAGCGACAGCGCGTGGCTGGAGTCGAGCGCGACGAGCGGGAACACGAAGCGCTCGGGGTCGACGCCGAGCGCGATGGCTCGCTCCGCCGAGCACAGGAGCAGCGCGCCGGCCTGGTCGACGGTCCACTGCGTGGCGTGCCATTTGTTGTACGGGAACGCCAGCGGCCGGTTGTCCGCCGACGGCTCGCGCAGGAACGCGGCATCGCGCCGTTCGGGGAACGCCGCGTGCGGGTTCGAGGCGGCCACGAGGTTGCAGCGGTCCCAGAGCTCGGCGACCTCGGTCCGCATGTCGTCGAGCGTCGTGCCCTCGGCGACGCGCAGCGCCTGCTCGATGAGCGCGTACTGCTGCACCGGCACGACCACGCCGGCCTCGATCTCGCCGGGAGCGACGATCTCGCCGAACTTCGGACGCTGGTGCTCGTCGGGCTCCACCCCCGGCTGCTTGGTCGTCGACGCGGTCGCACCGGCCCGCCGCGCCCGGGCGTCGCGTCGCTTGGCCTCACCGCCCACGACGACGGCGACGTCGAGGTCGCCGGCGGCGATCGCAGCGAGCGCGTCGTTGATCGCACGCTGCTGCGGGATCCCGACGTCCACGAGCACCGTGCGCGCGTCGGCCGCGCCGATCCGCTCGGCGACGAGGCGCGCCGGGTCCGGGTAGGACCAGTTGCCCTGGGGCACCGCGATCTGCTCCACCGAGCGCGCCAGCTCGGGCACCCCGGCGTCGCGCGCCGCAGCCTCGGCCGCGAGCGCCATGAGTGCGGTCGGCTCGAGTGCGTCGCCCTCCTCCGCGCTCGGCGTCGCCACGCCGGCACCGACGAGGACGGGTTGGCGCGGGTCGAGCTCCACGGGCCGGGCAGGCTAGTGCGACGGCGGGTAACGTCCGGCCGCCCTGTGCTGATCGACCACTACCTCCGCGGCGATCTCCCCGATGCGGGGCGCCTCGCGACCGAGCTCGAGGCCACGGGCTTCGACGGCCTCTACACGGCCGAGGGTCCCCACGAGCCCTTCTTCCCGCTCGCGCTCGCGGCCGAGGTGACCACTCGCGCCACGCTGTTCACCAACATCGCGGTCGCGTTCGCCCGCAGCCCGATGGACCTCGCCCAGATGAGCGACAGCATGCAGCGCGCCGCGGAGGGGCGCTTCGTGCTCGGGCTCGGCTCGCAGATCCGCCCGCACATCGAGAACCGCTTCTCGATGACGTGGAGCCGCCCGGTCGCCCGCATGCGAGAGATGGTGCAGGCGATCAAGGCCATCCAGCACTCGTGGGCCACCGGCGAGAAGCTCGGCTTCCGCGGCGAGCTCTACCGGCACACGCTCATGACCCCGTTCTTCTCCCCCGGCGAGAACCCGTGGGGACCACCGCCGGTGTGGGTGGCCGCGCTCGGCCCCCGCATGACCGAGTGCGCGGGCGAGGTGGGCGACGGGCTGCTCGTGCACCCGTTCCACACCGGCCTCTTCGTGCGCGAGCACGTGATGCCGCGCGTGCGCAGCGGGCTCGAGCGCGCCGGGCGCGACCGGTCGACGTTCACGGTGTCGTGCACACCGATCGTCTGCACCGGCAGCACCGACGAGGAGGTCGAGCGCGCGACGGTGGGCGTCCGGCGGCTGCTCGGCTTCTACGGCTCCACACCCGCGTACCGCGTCACCCTCGACGCCCATGGCTGGGGTGACCTCCAGCCCGAGCTCAACCGGCTCACCAAGGAGGGCCGGTGGGACGAGCTGCCCGGGGTCATCCCCGACGAGGTGTTCGAGACGCTCGTGGTGCACGGCGCGCCGGGCGAGATCGGCGCACGGCTCGCCGAGCGCTACGCCGGCGACGTCGACCGCGTCGGCCTCTCGATGCCCTACGACACCAGCCCCGAGACCCTGCGCGCGCTCGTCGACGGGTGCCGCACCACCACCGCTCGTTCGACCCACACGACTACGACCACCAACTGACTACGAGCACCACCTGACCAGGAGGCCAGTCATGCCCAAGGGAGTCTTCCTCGCCCTCACCAACGCCGCGAACGACGACGTCCACGACGAGTTCAACCAGTGGTACAGCGACGTGCACGCCAAGGAAGTCCTGGCGCTGCCGGGCGTGAACTCGTGTCGGCGCTTCAAGCTCGCGTCGTCGCAGATCATGCCGGGCGACGATGCCGCCGGCCGCCAGTACCTCGCGCTCTACGAGGTCGACGTCGACGACTGGCAGTCGTTCTCCGACTCGATGATGCAGGGCTTCACCAACGGCTCGATCACGGTGAACCCCGACGTCATGGAGCTCGACCCGATGGTGATGACCATGGTGTTCGAGGAGCTGGACGACTGACGACGTACGACCCGTTCGACCCGTCGCCGGACGCGCGCTACGAGGCGCTCGCCGCGCTGCGCGCCGCGGGACCGGTCGCGCCCTCCGGCGCTGCGGACGCGCCGTGGCTCCTCGTGGGGCGCGGCGCAGTCGTCGACGCGCTCAAGCAGGTCGAGCACTTCGTGGGCAGCTTCGGCGACACGGGGCTCGGGACACCCGAGGACGACCAGATGATCGCGGCGATCCGCGAGCCGCGGCACGGGCGGATCCGCCGCGTGATCAACGCGGTGCTGGCACCGCACAAGATGGCGCTGGTCGAGCCGTTCGTGCGCGAGCTCGCCGACGGCCTGCTCGACGACGCGGTTGCGGCGGCGGTCGGCGGCGCGACCGTCGACCTCGTGGGGTGCTACATCGATCCGATCCCCACCACGGTGATCGCCCGCGTGCTGGGCGTGCCCACCGAGGACGCGACGACGTTCAAGCGCTGGTCCGACGAGCTGCTCGAGCGCCAGGGCGACCACGCGGGTGAGTCGACGCTCGCGGCCACGCACCCGGAGTTCGCCGAGTACATCGACGAGCAGATCGCCCGGCACCAGGCCGACACTGACCCGCCCGACGACGTCATCACGCGCTTCCTGCGGACGGAGATCGACGGCGAGCAGCTCAGTCCGCGTGCGGTCCGCACGCAGGTGATGTTCCTCATCGTCGCCGGCAACGAGACCACGCGGAACCTGCTCGGCAACCTGTTGGCGACGCTCGCCCAGGATCCGGCGCTCTACGCGCGCCTGCGCGCCGACCGCTCGCTCGTGGCCGCGGCCGTCGAGGAGTCGTTGCGCCACGACAGCCCGGTCCAGATCCTCGCCCGGTCGTGCACCGAGGCCACGTCGGTCGCCGGCGTCGAGATCCCCGGCGGGCAGCGGTGCGTCGTCGGCGTGGCATCGGCCAACCGCGACGAGCGCTACTACGACGACCCGAGCGCGTTCTCCGTCGACCGGCCCGACCCGCGTGACCACGTGGCCTTCGGTACCGGCCCGCACGTGTGCCCCGGGGCCTCGCTGGCGCGGCTCGAGGCGCAGGTCGGGGTCGAGGCCGTGCTCGACCGGGTCGCCGAGCTCCGCCTGGCACCCGGGGCGACCATCGAGCCCAACCCGGTGTTCTGGGCCCTCGGCCCGCGCACGCTGCCGGTCGTGCTGGAGCCGGCCTGATGCGGATCGGTGTCTTCGTCGGCGACGCCGGCGGCGACCGCACCGACGTCGACACGCTGGTCGCCAACGCGGTCGCGGCCGAGGCGAGCGGCCTCGCGACCGCGTGGGTGCCGCACATCCCGTGGAGCCTCGACTCGCTCACCGCCCTCGCGCTCGTCGCTCGCGATACCGCGCGCATCGAGCTCGGGACCGCGGTGATCCCCACCTACTCGCGCCACCCGCTGGCGATGGCGCAGCAGGCACTGTCGGTGCAGGCCGCCGCGGCCGGGCGGCTCACGCTGGGCATCGGGCCGTCGCACCCGGTCGTCATCGAGAGCATGTACGGGCTCTCGTACGAGAAGCCGGTGCGCCACACGCGCGAGTACCTCGAGGTGCTCGACGCCGCGTTCGCGTGCACCGGGCAGGTCGACCACGACGGCGAGCTGTACCGCGTGCACGCGATGCTCGAGGTGCCCGGGGCCTCGCCGGTCCCCGTGCTGATCGCCGCGCTCGCGCCGCTGATGCTCGCGCTCGCCGGGAGTCGCGCCGAGGGCACGATCACGTGGATGGCCGACGAGCGCGCCCTCGGTGAGCACGTGGTGCCGCGCATCAGCGCCGCGGCGACGGAGGCCGGCCGGGGCGCGCCGCGCGTCGTCATCGGTCTGCCGGTCTCGGTGTGCGACGACGCCGACGCCGGCCGGGCGCGCGCCGCGCACGCGTACAGCGTCTACGAGCACATCCCGACGTACCAGCGCATCCTCGACCGCGGCGACGCGTCCGGTCCGGCCGACGTCGTGGCCGTCGGCACCGAGGACGAGGTGCGCGCCCGGCTCCGCTCGTACCGCGACGCCGGCGCCACCGACCTCGCCGCGAGCGTGTTCGCCGTCGGCACCGACGACGCCGAGCGCGACCGCTCCCGCCGTCGGACCCTCGACCTCCTCGCGGAGCTCGTCGGCGGCCTCTGACGACCGTGGCGGAGAGCCCAGGGGGCACTGGGTACCCCCGAGACTCTCCAAACCTTGGTGGAGAGCCCAGGGGGCACTGGATGCCCCCCACGGTCTCCGCCAAGCGTCGTCAGGCGATCTCGGGGAGGACGTCCTCGCCGAACCGGCGGAGATTGGCGAGGAACGTGTCGCGGTCGTCGCCGGGGAGCGTGACGGTCGAGTACGTGACGCCGACGTCGGCCATCGCCTTGGTGCTCTGCACGACCATCTCGACGTCGACGCCCGCGTTGGTGAACATGTCGAGGCCGAGCGGCATGAACACCACCTCGAGCGGCGCGGTGCGCCCGACCGACTCGGCGTGCTCGTGCGCGAGGTCGAGGCGCTCGGCGAGCTCGTCGAGCGACGAGATCGACGGCGTCTTGAGCCGCTTCTCGGACCCGGCGGGGCTGGGCATCGGCATCCAGCCGTCGGCGAGCTCCACCGCGCGCCGGATCGCCCGCTTCGAGTTGCCGCCGATCCAGAGCGGCGGGCCGCCCGCCCGCGCGGGGCGCGGCAGCATCCGGTTGTCGACGGCCTGCCAGTGGCGGCCCTCCATCGTGACCGGCTCGCCGGTCCACGCGGCTTTCATCGCGACGATCGCCTCGTCGGTGAGGTCGTTGCGCTCGTCGAACTCGACGCCCAGGGCGGCGAACTCACCCTTGAGGTAGCCGGCACCGAGCCCCACGATCATGCGCCCGCCCGACAGCGCGTCGAGCGTGGCGACGGCCTTGGCCGTGATGAACGGGTTCCGGTACGACGGCACGAGCAGGTTGGTGTGCAACCGGAGCGTCGTCGTGGCCGTCGCCGCGAAGCTGAGCGCGACGAACGGGTCGAGCGCGTGGTGACCGCCGGTGCTGAGCCAGCGATCGGTCGGGAACGGGTGGTCGGTGACGAACACCGCGTCGAAGCCGAGCGCCTCGGCCGTCGTGGCGACCTCGGCGATCCCCGCCGCGGTGCACAGCTCGCCTTCGCCGGCCTGGGTCGGGAGTCCGACGCTCACCTTCACGGCGTCACTCTCTCATCCGAACAGCTCGTCGATGTGCTCGAGCGTGACGACCGACGCCGGGAGCTCCACGCCGAGGTCGGCAGCGAACTCGAGCGTCACCTGCATGTCCTTCGCGGCGAGGTCGATCAGCGGCCGCAGGTTCGCGGCGTACACCGGGTCGCCGCCGCGCACGTCCATCATCGAGCGCATCATCGGGCTCACCGCGCCGGTGTGGTCGAGGATCGACCGCAGCGCGTCGAGATCGACGTCGCCGGCCTCGGCGAGTCGGCGGCCCTCCTGCGCGCCCAGCATACTCACGTAGCCCATGAGGTTGCGGGCGAGCTTGGCGGCCAGACCGGCGCCGAGCGGGCCGAGGTGCAGGATCAGGTTGCCCATCGCGTCGAGGGCGGGACGCACCCGCTCGAAGGCGGCGACGTCGCCGCCCACCATGATGCAGAGGGTCGCGCCGCGCGCGCCGGGAACGCCGCCACTGATCGGCGCGTCGATCACGTCCACGCCGTCGGGCGCGGCCGCGGCGACGACCTCGACCGTGCGCGGGTGCACGGTGCTGTGGACCGCGACGACGGTCCCGGGCGCCGCCGCGGCGAGCACACCGTCGGGGCCGCTGCACACCGCGTCGACCTGTGCCCCGTCCATCACCACGATGCTCACCAGCTCCGCGCCCGTCGCGGCGTCGCGCGGCGACGAGGCCGCCCGCGCGCCACGCGCCTCGAGCTCGGCGACCCGCTCCGGAGCGAGGTCGAACACCGCCACGTCGTGCCCGGCGTCCACCAGGTGCCCCGCCATCGGCCCACCCATGTTCCCGAGCCCCACAAACCCGACTCTCATGGTCGACTCCGCTCCGGGCTCCCGGCCGTCCGGCCAGCCCTCCGCTGCGTCTCGACGTTCATGTCAGAACCCGCCCGCTTCGATGGCGGAGCCCTCGAGCGCGACGGCGAGGTCGTCGCCGGGCGTCGCGGTGTGGTCGCGCAGCGGGATCTCCTTCAGGCGCAGCGCGAGCAGGAACAGGATGACCGCCACCGGGATGCACG
>CAZKTS010000406.1:0-3662 GCA_964555735.1 uncultured Bifidobacteriaceae bacterium | reverse complement strand
GGGTTGTGGGGGCTTGGTTATTTTTGGGGCGCGGGCGGGGGGGCGGGGGGGGGGGGGTGGGGGGGGGGGGGGGGGGGGGGGGGGGTGTTTGGGGGGGGGGGGGGGGGGGGGGGGGGGGGGTTTTGGGGGGGGGGGGGGGGGGGGGGGGGGGGGGGGGCCGCAGATTCTCCTGAGGGGTGGCGATTGAGGGTGCCGGTAGTCGCACCTATATTCACAACAGCCGTGCGATTTGGCTCGCGGGACCGGCGGGTCAAAACATACGGCAAGTGCGTTGAATCACCGTGGGCAGAAAACGAGACCGACCCAAGCCGGCGTCAAAGAGTCGAGGTGCCTCCAGGCCATGCTCCCCGAACCCCATGCCAGCGTATCCGGGACCACCGTGTCCATGCCTCCCCGCATCCTGCGTCTCGAAGAACACACCGTCGAGATTGTCTCCGATTCCGGAGAAGGTGCGCAGAAATGCGGCCAGATCTTCGGGGCGGTGTCGGCCAAGATGGGCAACGGCGTGTGGACGGTGGAGATCATTCCAGCCGAAATCCAACCGCCGCCGCGTGTCCCCGAAGGCGCGAGCGGCAATCGCATCCGCATCGGCACGAACGCCATCACCAACTGGGGCGATCAGACGAATCTGGTCGTGGCGTTCAACGAGCAGGTGCTCCTGGCGCGACACCGGCTGAACGCGCTCGCCGACGACGCCATCCTGCTCGTGGAGAACAAGTGGGCACACTCGGACGATCCGGAAATCGTCGCCGCCTGGGACGCCGGGATGGCCGAACTGGCCAGCCATCCGTACCGCATCGTGCCGGTGCCGATGGAAGAGCAATGCCTGACGCTGGTGGACAACGCGCGCAAGGGTAAGAACATGTTCGCACTCGGCATGCTGGCGCGCGTGTACGACCGCGACATGGTGCGGATCAAGGAACAGATCGCGCATGCGTTCCGCAAGAAGAGCGAAGAAGTCTTCAAGCAGAACGTGGCGCTGGTGGAATTGGGCTACCAGTGGGCCGAGAACAACTTGGATTTCCGGGTGGTCGTCCCGCCGACGCCCCAAGAACAAGCGCTCGTGGTCATGAACGGCAACGAAGCACTCGGCATGGGCTGCATCGCGTCCGGCATGGAACTGTGCGCGATGTATCCGATTACGCCCGCGACATCCGTTTCCCACTACCTCAGTGAAGTGTTCGAGCGCTTCGGCGGCATCGTGCACCAGGCGGAAGACGAAATCGCCGCCGCCGGGGTCGCCATCGGCGCGTCGTACAGCGGCAAGGTGGCGTTCACGATCACCTCGGGGCCGGGTCTGGCGCTGAAGACCGAATTCCTGGGCCTGGCGATCATGACCGAGACGCCGCTCGTGGTCGTGGACGTGCAGCGCGGCGGACCGAGCACCGGCCTGCCCACCAAGGTGGAGCAGTCGGACCTGCTGGCGGCGCTCTTCGGACAGCCGGGCGACTCGCCGCACGTCGTCATCGCGCCGGCCACGATCGAAGATTGCTTCCACGTCATGGTGACGGCCCGGCGCATTGCCGAAGCGTTCCGTACCGTAGTGATCGTACTCAGCGACGCCAACCTGGCGACCGGCGTGTCGCCCTTCCCGCGCCCCACTTTGGACGTGCAGTGGCAGGCCGCGCCGATCAACTTGGCGCCGGTGGTGGACGGCGAGAAACCCTACGGCTGGGATCCCAAGACCGGGCTCACGCGGCGCATCGTGCCGGGACAGCCGGGCGGCATGTTCACGTTGACCGGATTGTCCCACGACGAGAACAGCAAGGTGGCCTACAGTTCGGGGATTCACCAGCGCTCGTCGGCCATGCGGAGCCGCAAGATCGCGGTGCTGCAGAGCGTGCTCACGCCGCCGCCCGTCCACGGGGAGCCGACGGGCGACCTGCTGGTCGTGGGCTGGGGCAGCACCAAGGGCGCGATCGAAGAAGCCGTCGACCGTGCGCGCGCCGAAGGTATTTCGGTGTCCTCCGTGCATCTGCGCTTCCTGTCGCCGCTCGAGCCGGGCTTGAAGGACATCTTCAGCCGGTTCAAGCGCGTCATGACGGTGGAGATCAACTACAGCGACGAGCCCACCGACCCGTATATCAACGAGGAAAACCGCCGGCGCGGCCAGCTGGCTTTCCTGCTGCGCGCCACCACGCTCGTCGACGTCGACTGCTGGACGCGGGTCCCCGGCGAGCCGCTCCAGCCGCGCGCCATTCTGCAAGCCATTCGCGGCCGTGTGCCGCACGGAGGTGAAGCATGACGCTGTCCTGTGGCCTCCTGCAGTTCGTCGACCATGACACGCAGGGTCGCGAATACGAGATGACCGAGTACGAGGGCGCACGGGCGCGCTGGTGTCCCGGGTGCGGGGATCACTCGGTGCTCACCGCCGTGCAACGCCTGCTCGCCGCCGAGCAGTTGATCCCCGAACAGACCATGTTCGTGTCCGGCATCGGGTGTTCGAGCCGGTTCCCGCATTACCTGCGGACTTACGGCTTTCACGGCATCCACGGACGCGCACTGCCGGTCGCCACCGGCATCAAACTGCACCGGCCCGAACTGAACGTGTTCGTGGTCATGGGCGACGGCGACTGCACGTCGATCGGCGCCGCCCACTGGGTGCACGCATTGCGGTACAACCCGGACCTCACCGTGATGATGCTGGACAACGGCATCTATGGACTCACCAAGAATCAGACGTCGCCGACGACGCCCATGGGCTTCAAGAGCAACACCCAGCCCGCGGGCAGCTGGCTGCCGGCACTCAATCCCCTGTCGGTGTCCTTGGGCGTGACCAACGCATCGTTCGTGGCGCAAACCGCCGAATGGGCGCCCGCACATCTGTATGCCACCTTGCGCGCGGCGTATCACCACAAAGGACTGAGCTTCGTGCGCGTCCTGCAGCGCTGCCCGGTGTTCACGCCGGCGTTGTTCCAGAAGGCAGTGCAAGATCCGGTGAATATCGCCATGTTGACGCACGACGACGGGATCTCGGCACCGGAGCTCGACAAGGTCTACAAGATCCGCGTGCAGCACGATCCGCACGATCTGGAAGCCGCCCGGCATGTGGCCGAGCAAACCGACCGCATTCACTTGGGGCTCTTGTTCCGGGATCCTTCACGGCCCCGTTACGAAGAGACGCGTCGCGTGCCGCCGCGCACGCCCGCGGAACGCATTCAACTTCTCAACCAGGAACTCGATCGGTATGCAGTCTGAACCCCGCATCACAACCGCGCTCGAGGCGCTGGCACATCCGGTGGCGGAATTCCGCGCCGCAGTGCAGGGCGCATTGCTGCAGGCCGACGCGTTCCTTGCGGCGCAATCCGAAGACCCGGCGACACGCGCAGCCCGTGCCGCCGCCGAACTGGGCCGCTTTGCGGCCGGCCGCATCGACGCGGCGGCGTTCGCGATGCTGTTTCCCACCGCCACACCCACTGCGGGAGCCGCGCACCAGGCGCTCGAGCGCGTCGTCGAAACGCTCCGCAGCGTCAGCGCCAAGGGACCGGACCTGTTCGTGGCCGAGGTCACGCCGGGCCGGCGCTTGGGCGCCACCGTGGACGCGGCGCTGGCCGAGGCCGGACGCGCGTTCGGGGCGATCGTGCTGGCGGAACTGATTCGCGGTGGCCGCTATCGTCCCGGCGAGCACGACCGCCTGCTCGACGCCTTCGAATTCCGCGCCT
>CAZKTS010000405.1:0-2304 GCA_964555735.1 uncultured Bifidobacteriaceae bacterium | reverse complement strand
GCGCGTCCGGTTCAAGGGCATCATCTGTGAGCGCTGCGGCGTCGAGGTCACGCGCTCCAAGGTCCGTCGCGAGCGCATGGGCCACATCGAGCTCGCCGCGCCCGTCACCCACATCTGGTACTTCAAGGGCGTCCCGAGCCGGCTCGGCTACCTGCTCGACATCGCGCCCAAGAGCCTCGAGAAGGTCATCTACTTCGCCGCCCACCTCATCACGTGGGTCGACGACGAGCGCCGCCACAAGGACCTCGAGGAGCTGAAGGCCGACATCCAGGCCGAGATCGGCGACCTCGAGAAGGAGCGCGACCTCCGGCTGCGCGCTCGCGACGAGGAGCACGAGAAGGAGGTGGGCGAGCTCGAGCAGGCGTCGTCCACCGGCAACCCCCGCAAGGCCGACCTCGAGCGGCTCCAGAAGGCGCGCGACAAGGACTACGAGGAGATCCGCGAGCGCGTCGACGCGGAGATCGACCACCTCAAGACGGTGTGGACGACCTTCGAGAAGCTCGCCCCCAAGCAGCTCGTCGACGACGAGCGGGTGTGGCGCGAGATCGTCGACCGCTACCAGGAGTACTTCGCCGGTGGCATGGGCGCCGAGTCCGTCAAGGACCTCATCTCGCGTCTCGACATGCCGCAGGAGGAGGTCTTCCTCAAGGAGACCATCGCCACGGCCAAGGGCCAGCGCAAGGCGAAGGCCATCAAGCGCCTCAAGGTCATCTCGGCGTTCAACCGCGTCGACGACCAGGGCCGCACGATCAACTCCCCGATGGGCATGGTGCTCGACGCCGTCCCGGTCATCCCGCCGGACCTGCGCCCGATGGTGCAGCTCGACGGTGGCCGCTTCGCGACGTCGGACCTCAACGACCTGTACCGCCGGGTCATCAACCGCAACAACCGGCTGAAGCGACTCCTCGACCTCGGCGCGCCCGAGATCATCATCAACAACGAGAAGCGGATGCTCCAGGAGGCCGTCGACGCGCTGTTCGACAACGGCCGCCGTGGCCGCCCGGTCACGGGCCCCGGCAACCGCGCGCTCAAGTCGCTCTCCGACATGCTCAAGGGCAAGCAGGGCCGGTTCCGCCAGAACCTGCTCGGCAAGCGCGTCGACTACTCCGGCCGCTCGGTCATCGTCGTCGGCCCGCAGCTCAAGCTCCAGCAGTGCGGTCTGCCGAAGCAGATGGCGCTCGAGCTCTTCAAGCCGTTCGTCATGAAGCGGCTCGTCGACCTCGAGTTCGCCCAGAACATCAAGTCGGCCAAGCGCATGGTCGAGCGCGCCCGCCCGCAGGTGTGGGACGTGCTCGAGGAGGTCATCAAGGAGCACCCCGTGTTCCTGAACCGTGCGCCAACGCTGCACCGCCTCGGCATCCAGGCCTTCGAGCCGGTGCTCGTCGAGGGCAAGGCGATCCAGATCCACCCGCTCGTCTGCGCGGCGTTCAACGCGGACTTCGACGGCGACCAGATGGCCGTCCACCTCCCGCTGTCGTCGGAGGCGCAGGCCGAGGCGCGGATCCTGATGCTCTCGGCGCACAACATCCTGTCGCCGGCCCACGGTCGCCCGATCGCGGTGCCCAGCCAGGACATGATCATCGGCTGCTTCTACCTGACCGAGGTGCTCGAGGGCGCCCAGGGCGAGGGACGCACGTTCGCGTCGCTCGACGAGGCCGTCCTCGCGTACGACCAGCGGCTCCTGCCGGGTCAGACCTCGCTCGACGACGGCGCCGGTGGCATCGCGCTGCACGCCAAGATCCGGGTGCGGATGCCGGCGGGCCGGTTCCCCGAGGACCAGTTCCCCGAGCGGGACGAGAAGCACGCGGACCGCATCGTGCTCAAGCGCACGGGCTCCAACGGCGACGGCAAGGTCCTCGTCGAGACGACGCTCGGGCGCCTGCTCTTCAACGAGGCGTTCCCGCCCGACTTCCCGTTCGTCGCCAGCGGCGAGAGCGCGGTCAAGAAGCGTGAGCTCACCGCGATCGTCGGCGACCTGGTGGAGCGGTACTCCCGCGCCGAGGTCGCCCAGAGCCTCGACAACCTGAAGGACCTCGGGTTCGAGTACTCGACCAAGGCCGGGCTGACCATCTCCATCGCGGACGTGAAGACGCCCGTGGCGAAGGCCGGTCTGCTCGACCACTTCGAGACCGAAGCGGACAAGGTCGAGCAGCAGTTCGACCGCGGGATCATCACCGACGACGAGCGTCGCCAGAAGGAGATCGAGATCTGGACCGACGCCACCGACCGCGTGCGGGAGGCCATGGAGAAGGAGATGGCCGCCGAGAAGTTCAACCCCATCGAGATGATGGTGGGGTCGGGCGC
>CAZKTS010000404.1:0-6636 GCA_964555735.1 uncultured Bifidobacteriaceae bacterium | reverse complement strand
CCCCCGGGCCCGCCCACTCGTGTGTGGGGTCCACCCAACCGCCCCGGGGTTCACCCACCCACCAAACAGGACCTTGACCGCGGCTCAGACTCGCGCCAGGTCCGCGAGGACGTCGCGGAGCTCGGTGATGGTGTCGTGGATGATCTCGGCCACCGGGCGGACCTCGTCGATGCGGCCGGCCACCTGGCCCCCGAACGCGAACGCGGCGTCGAGATCGCCCTCGAAGTAGAGCCGCAGGATGCCGTCGAGGGTCCCGAGCATCACCTGCTGCTCGGCCCGCTCGACCGCCTCGCTCTTGGGCGTCGCGAGCACCCGGAACCCGGGCTTGTGCCACCGGTTCAGGAAGACCGTGCCGGTCTCGGCGCTGTCGACGACCAGCTGCTTGTAGTTCTCGTGCACCGGCGACTCCGCCGACGAGACCATGCGCGTGCCCATCTGCACGCCCTCGGCGCCCAACGCGAACGCGGCCGCCATCGAGCGTCCGTCCACGATCCCGCCCGCGGCGATGACCGGCACGTCGACCTTCGAGCACACGAGCGGCACGAGCACCATCGCCGCGACGTCGCGCGTGTTCTTGAACCCACCGCCTTCCCCGCCCTCGGCCACGATGCCGTCGACCCCCGCCGCGACGGCCTTCAACGCCGTGTGCAGGTTGGGGATCACGTGGAAGACCGTGATGCCGGCCTCGTGCAGCGCGGGCGTGTACACCTCGGGGTTGCCGGCCGACGTCGTGACGAAGCGGACGCCTTGAGAGTGGACGAAGTCGACGATGCCCGGATCGCGCACGAGCATCTGCGCGATGTTCACGCCGAACGGCTTGTCGGTCAGGTCGCGCATCTTGGCGATCTCGTCCCGGACCTGGTCGAGCTGCCCGGACGACGTCTCGATGATGCCGAGCGCGCCCGCGTTCGAGACCGCCGAGGCGAGCTGCGCCCGCGCGATGTAGCCCATCGGTGCCTGCACGATCGGGTAGTCGACGCCGAGCATCTCGCTGACCCGCGTCTTCACCGGCAATGGCTGGGAGTCGGTCACGGGCGGGACGGTACCGTGGACCGGTGGCAAAGGCCTCCCCCGCGATGCGGACCCAGACGATCACGAACCGCCGCGCTCGGTACGACTACGAGATCCTCGAGACGTACGAGTGCGGCATCATGCTGCTCGGCCCCGAGGTGAAGTCGATCCGCGAAGGACGAGCGACGCTCCAGGATTCCTACGCCCGCGTGGAGGACGGCGAGGTGTTCCTCCACCAGATGCACGTCGCGCCGTACTCGTACTCCCGTGTCGAGATCGAGCCGATGCGCAAGCGCAAGCTGCTCCTGCACCACGGCGAGATCGACGACATCGCGCGCGCGAGCGCCGAGAAGGGCGTGACCCTCGTCCCCACCAAGGTGTACTTCAAGGACGGGCGGGCCAAGGTCGAGCTGGCCGTCGCCCGCGGCAAGCGCAGCTACGACAAGCGTCAGACCATCGCCAAGCGCGACGCGAAGCGCGAGGCCGAGCGGGCCCTCAAGGGCGACCGAGACCGCGACTGATCGACCGTCGCGCCGCACCGACCCGGGCGATCGTGTCGGGCGTCACCAGCCCGACGAGCCGACCGTGGTCGACGACCACGATGTGCGGCAGGGTCACACCGGACCGCGGACGGTGCCAGGCCTCCGCGAGATCGTCGTCGATGCAAGCCGTGCGCAGGTGCTCGAGGCCGACCGCGAGCTCGACGACCCGGGTCGACGATCGGGCGTGCTGCGGCACCGCGAGCAGCCGACTGACCGGCACGACGCCGGCGGTGCCGCCCTCCCAACGTTCGATCACGAAGGCCTCCGGCGCGTGACGGCCCTCGACGAACCGCTCGAGGAAGGCCGCGACCGTGATCCACCCCGGCGCCGGCTCGGCGACGGGCGTCATCACGTCCCGCACCCGAACACCACCGGCAACGGCGTGCATCCTCGCCACTCGTCGCTCGGCGCTGGCTGCCGCGGCGATGAAGCCACCCAGGAGCAGGAACCAGACGCCCGCGGCTCCCGTGAGCAGCGACCACACGCCGATGAGCACCAGCGCGACACCGAAGACCTGGCCGACGCGTGCGGCGCCCGCAGTCGCCCGCTCCCGATCGCCGCGTCGGGCCCAGAGCACCGCGGCGAGCACCCGGCCCCCGTCGAGCGGCGCGGCCGGGATGAGGTTGAACAGCGCGAGCACCAGGTTCACCACCGCGAGCCACGCCGTCGCGCTCACGACGAGCGCAGGGAGGTCCAGCGCGCCACCGAGCACCGCAGCGGCGCCGAGCCCACCGCTCAGCACGAGGCTCGCTGCCGGACCGGCCACGGCCACCTCGAGCTGCGCGCGCCAGGACGGGAAGTCGCCGTCGATGCGCGCCACCCCGCCGAGCAGCCACAACGTGATGCCGTCGACCCCGACACCGTGCCGCCGGGCCACGAAGGCGTGCGCCAGCTCGTGCACCAGGACCGACACGAAGAGCCCGATGGCCGCGAGCGCGGCCACGAGCACGGTGGCGCCGTCGGCCGTGGCCGCCAGCGCGCCCGCGAGGTCGACCGTCACGAGGCCGAGGACCACGATCAGGGTCCAGTGCATCCCCACCGGGATGCCGCCGACCCGACCGAGCGGGATGCTGTCTCGCATGGTCAACCTCCTGGCCGACCGGAAGGTGCGTGCTCCAGGCAGAACGCCTGGGCGCCCGACCCCGTTCCCGGCCCGGAGGGGTCAGACCTTGGCGATGGCGTCCCGTGCCTCGTCGGCCGTCGCCCCCATCAGCTCCCGGTAGCGCTTGATGGCCTCGAGGTTGTTGCCCGCCCGGACGAGCTCGACCACCTCGGCCGGCACCTCGGCCGATGCCGGGTGGTACGGGACGCCGGCCTTCTCGCTGAGGATTGCGACCTGGGCCTCGAGCTCGGCGAAGCGCGCGCTGATCGCGGCGAAGCGAGCCTGGAGCTGGACGGCGTTGAACTCGGCGGGCATGGCTTCCTCCTGGCTCAGGGCGCGGCGGTTCACCGCGACACGGTCATGACGCACTTCGCCAGCAGGCGATTACGCGCGCCGGAAAGGTTGTCACCCTGCTCCGGTACACTGGAGCCGCTGGCTCACGCGCACGAGTCGGCACCTTGACATGGGGGTGCGTGGCTTCGATTTCGTGGATCGAGGCGGGTGAAGCGAGCCGACGTCGCCGGATCGTCGTGAAAGAGCCGGCACCAAACACAACTGCCGAGGACAACGACCTCGCACTCGCTGCCTGACCTAGTCAGGTAGCGACGCTCGGAACTCGGGCCTGCTGCTCGTCCGGCCCGGGCGTCATGAAGAGCAGCTCACCGCCGGGATGCGCCTCACGGCCCGGCGGGACATCACAGTGAGGCTGGGGTCACCGCTTGGCGCCGATGGACGGCGGCGGCCCGAGATCTTCCCATCGGCTGCGCTCGGAGAAGCCCCGCCAAGGACTCGAAAGACCCGGGTTCGACTCCCGGCACCTCCAAGAGCGCTCGCGCGAGCGAGCGTTGTTGGAGGTGTGCCACGCCCTTCAGCCCTCGCCCCGACAGCAGGAACGGGCTAGAACGATCCGATGGGCGGGCGGGGCGGGTTCGGCGACGACCTGCGGGCGAGTTTGCGCGCGTGGCAGCAGTCGCCTGCCCTGGTCGTGCTCACGCTCGCGCTCACCGCGGCCCCACTGACGATCTCGAGCATCGGTCTCGGCTCCGGTTGGTCCGCCGTCATCACACTTGCCGTGATCGTGGCCACAGTCGGCTTCAACGGCACGCAACGGGTGTGGTATCTCCGCGTGTTCGCAGGCGATCGGTTCGAGCTCCGAGAGGTGCTGCCGTTCACTGGCGCGTTCTGGACCCGGTTCTTCGTCCTCGGCCTGTACATGGCGATCACGAGCGTGGTCCTGATGACCGCCGTCAGTGCGGTCGCGGATTTCGGCCTCGCGACGTTCGTGGCGTGTCTGTCGGTCGCGTTCGTGCTCGACGTCGTGCTGACGTTCGTGACACCTGCGCTGGCCTTCTCGACCCGGTCGGTCGGCGAGGCGATCGGGATCGGCGTCGGAACCCTGCGCGAGTCGTGGTCGGACGTCCACTGGTACGCGCTTGCGCCGGGGATCGTGGGCGTGGTCATCCCACTGCTCCGCAGTGCGGTCGACCTCGACGATCTCACCGTGCTCGTCATCATTGCCGTGAGCACGCTGCTGGCTCTCGCGTTCAAGGGTGCCGCGGCGCGCTGGTATCTCCGAGAGCATCCCGAGATCGGTCGCGACGGCGCGGCGTTCGACAACTTCGCGCTGTTCGACCGCGAGCCCTGGAGCCCGTTCAGGCCTGATCACGAAGCGTTCGACCCCGAGACCGCGGTGTTCGACGACGACGCGTGGCGGCGCGACGACGACCGCTGGTGAGATCAGCCGGTGAAGTTGATCGCCTCGACCTCGACCGAACATGAGTTGGTGACCACGAACGTGACCGACTCGGGTGCATCCGGATACAGCGACGCGGACGCCGGCAGCACCGAGACCGTGCACGAGTAGCCGTCAGGCAGCTGCACCGACTCGAGCGCCTCGGACACGGAGCACGTCACGGATTCCGGCTCTTGCGGCGGCAGCGTCACTTGGGACGTCGCGGACTCGCCGTTGCGGAGCTGGAACGAGTCGTCGATGGACCCATCGTTCGGGACGGTGATGTCCGTGACCGATGCGGAGTCGTCGTCGGCCACCCCCTCCGACGAGCAGGTCAAGGTGATCGGGAACGCGACCCCGGGATCGGTGCCGACCACCGTGTTGACGATCGTCACCGGGATCGTCGGTGCGCCGGCGCCCACCGGCACCGCCCAGACCGCGAGCGACGCCGCCACGACCAGGGCCGCGGCGATGGCCCCCACCGCCCGGCGACCCGACGTGCTCCCGTGCATTCCGCCCTGTTTCACTACACGCTCCCCTGGTTCGCGCCCGGGGTCAGCCGGTGAAGCGAAGGACGATCTCAGGTGCTTCCACCGGATCGCCCACCGAAGTGATAGCACGCGTGGTGTCGAAGTCAGGAGACTCGACCGGCAGCGACTCCGGGGTCACCTCGAACGGGCACACCTGAGTGCTCGTGCGCACCTCGGCACCCGTCGTGGCGTCGAAGCCGTAGACCTGGTCTTCGTCCTCGTCGGTGACGTAGCCCAGGTTCGTGCCCGGGATCACCGTCGCGGCGTACAGCTGATCTGCTTCACACCCGTCCGCTCGCGTGAACGGCTGGTACGTGACACCGTCCGTCGCGACGTCGATGACGGCCAGCTCGTTGTCCTGGGTCGGCACGAACACCAGCGCGCCGTTGCTCGAGATCGCGAGGTTGCGTGGATTTCCATTGACTGCGATCGGCGTCACGACGTTCGTCGCGAGGTCGACCTTCGAGACCGACGCATCGCCGTTGTTGGCGACGTAGAGGAACGCGCCGTTGGGCGTCACGACCGCGGAGCGCGGGTCGTTGCCCACGGTGATGTTCGCAGTGATCACGTTCGTCGTGGTATCGACGACGCACACCGAGTCGCCGTTGCGGTTCACGATGTACAGCTGCGCGCGAACAGGGTCGGTGACGGCCCCTTCGGGCGAATCGACGCATCCACCGCCGTCGGTCACCGTCCCCACGACGCTCTCCGACGCTGCGTCGAACACGCTGACGGTGTTGCCGGCCTTGTTCGCCACGTAGACGAACGCGTTGTCGTTGGAGACCGTCACGGCGTACGGCTCGTCGAAGCTGGCGTGCTCCACGATCGTGACGAGCGTGTCGGTGCTGGTGTCGATGACCCCGAGCGCGCCGTCGGTCGACGTTCCGGTGCTCCCGAACCGGATCGGCACGTAGACGAACGTGCCTGCCGGGTTGGGAGCGAGGTTGCGCGGCTCGCTGAACGAACCGCCTCCGCTGACGTCGATGGTCGTGGAGACCTCGTTGGTGGCGGGATCGATGACCGACACCGACGCGCCGTCCACATTGGAGACGTAGACGCTGGCTCGGCTGGTCGACCCGGCGCTGCCGGCGGGTGCCGCGGTCACCACGAGCGTGGCGGCTGCCATCAGTGCTGCGGTCGCACACGCCAGTGCGGCTCTGTGCGTTCGACGAACGGCCCTCATCGTTCCCCCCGGAGCCCTTGCGCCGGCGCCTCCGCCGGCCGACGAGTGGCCTGACCCTAACCCTTCGGCCGGCTGGATGCCCGGCTTCCGGGTCAGCCCGGCGCCGTCAGCTCGGGGCTGTCGTCGTCTCCGGGGGCGTCGGCGTCTCGGGGGGCAGGGAGGCCAGGGCCCGCAGGTGGTCGATGCGCTCGTCGAGCAGCAGCTCGTTGGCGAGCCGCCGCGTGGCCCGGGAGCCGGACGATCCGAGTGCGCGCTTGGGGAACTCGATCCAGAGGGGTGCCGTCGCCCGGGTCACGCGTGTGACCTGCTGCTGGTCGGCGTCGAGCTTCTCGAGGGCCCGGATGAGCGACAGCGGGTTGCGGGTGAACTGCACCGCGGTGCGGTCGCGCTCTTTCCCCTGGTCGCGCAGCGCCCACACCTGGAGCATCTCGCCGAGCTTTCGGGGCACGAAGCCGAACAGGGCCCGGAGGATCTGATCGTCGTCGCTGTCGGCCGCGCTGATCGCCCCACCGGTGAGGGCCACCGTCCAGCTCGAG
>CAZKTS010000403.1:0-4413 GCA_964555735.1 uncultured Bifidobacteriaceae bacterium | reverse complement strand
GCAGGGGTACACGGTCAGCGTCTCGTTCAACGACGAAGGCGCGCAGAAGTTCGACGAGCTCGCGCAGAAGTCGTACCCGCTCACGCCGCCGCAGAACGAGGTCGCGATCGTCCTCGACGGGATCGTGCAGTCGGCGCCGGCGTTCCAGCAGCCGTCCTTCGAGGGCGACGTCTCGATCAGCGGGAGCTTCACCGGCGACGAGGCCGACGACCTGGCGACGATCATCGACTTCGGTGCGCTGCCGGTGCAGCTCGAGGAGCTGACCGTCCAGAACGTCTCGCCGACGCTCGGGCAGGACCAGCTGGACGCGGGCATCATCGCCGGCGCCGTCGGGCTGCTCCTCGTCGCGCTCTACATGCTCGTGTACTACCGGCTGCTCGGGTTGGTGGTCATCGCCGGCATCGTGCTGACCGGGGGTGCCACGTACGCGCTCGTGTCCTATCTCGGTGAGACCGCGGGTCTCACGCTGACCCTCGCCGGTGTCACCGGTCTCATCGTGTCGGTGGGTGTGACGGTCGACTCCTACGTCGTGTACTTCGAGCGTCTCAAGGACGAGGTGCGCACCGGCAAGACCGTGCGCTCGTCGGTCGATCGCGGGTTCACGCGCTCGTTCCGCACGATCGTGACCGCCGATGTCGTGTCGCTCATCGGCGCGGCCGCGCTGTACTTCCTGGCGGTGGGCCCGGTGCGGGGCTTCGCGTTCTACCTCGGCCTCTCGACCGCGCTCGACCTTGCCGTCTCCTACTTCTTCATGCACCCGTTGGTGTCGTTGATGGCGCGCCGGCCGCACCTGGTGCGGATGAAGGGCGTGGGCATCGCCGCCGGCCTCGACGCGCCGGGAGTGACGGCGTGAACCGGCGCCCGGGAATGGGGGTGACGGCGTGACCGCGACCGCGATGCCGACCCGCAGGAAGCGCGGCCTGCGCGGGACCCTCGCCGACATCTACCACGAGCGGACCAACTTCGACTTCATCGGTCGCTCGCGGACCTGGCTCGCGGTCTCGAGTGTCCTCATCATCGTGTCGTTGGGCGCGCTGGTGCTCAACGGGCTGAACCTCGGCATCGAGTTCACCGGGGGCTCGCAGTGGCAGTTCACGGTGGCCTCGGGCAGCGCCGATGCGGGAGATGTGCGTGACGCGCTCGCCGGTACGCCGGCGGCCGACGCGAAGGTCCTGATCCTCGGCGACGACGGTGTCCGCGTGCAGGCCGAGGAGGTCACCCGCGCCGACCGACAGGAGATCACGACCGCGCTCGCGAAGTACGCCGGCGTGCCTGCCTCCGAGGTCTCCTTCGACGACGTCGGCGCGACCTGGGGCGAGCAGGTGAGCCGGAAGGCACTCACCGCGCTGATCGTGTTCTTCGCGCTGATCGCGCTCTACCTCACCATCCGGCTCGAGTGGAAGATGGCGATCTCGGCGATCGTGGCGGTGATCCACGACATCATCGTGACGGTCGGCGTCTACGCAATCACCGGCTTCGAGGTGACGCCCGCGACGGTCGTCGCCTTCCTCACCATCCTCGGCTTCTCCCTGTACGACACGGTGGTCGTGTTCGACAAGGTGAAGGAGAACACGCCGTCGGTCGGCAGCGAGCGCGCCGACACGTACTCGAAGATGGTGAACCGCTCGATGAACCAGGTGCTGATGCGCTCGCTCAACACCACCTTCGTCGCGCTGCTGCCGGTGGCGTCGCTCCTCGTCGTGGGTTCGACGCTCCTCGGCGGCTTGACGCTGCGCGACTTCGCGCTCGCGCTGTTCGTCGGCCTCGCGATCGGTGCCTACTCGTCGATCTACGTGGCGACGCCCATCCTCGCCTGGCTGAAGGAGCGCGAGCCGCGCTACCGCTCCATCCGCGAGCGGGCCGAGGTCCAGCTCGCCCGGGACGAGGCGGCCGGCGTGGCCGTTGCGGCCCCGACCGCCGCGCCTCGGTCCGCCGCGCCCGACGCGCCGGATGAGGCCGCCGCGTCGTCGGCGGGCGAGTCGCCGTCGCCTTCGAGCGGGCCGCCTCCGAGCTCGGCCGCCTCGGGCCCGACCCCGTCGAGCCCGGCTTCCTCGAGCCCCGCCTCCTCGAGCCCGCCGCGGCCGCCGTCGGGCGGCGTCGCGCCGCGGCCGCGCCAGCAGCGACGGCGCAAGCGGCGCTGAGCGTCACCCGGGTGGCGGCGCCGTGTCCCGCGCCTTCCCCGGTACGATGGTGTGTCACATGACGCGTGACGCCAGGACGACCTCGTGAGCACGATCGAGCTCCGCGGCGACCGGCGTTCGGTGCTGCCGATCCCGTGGCGCCGTCAGCACGTCGACGTGGAGCTCGCGCCGCTCCTCACCGCCTTCCGACGGCGGCACCGGCGCGCCGACACCGACCTCATCGCCCAGGCGTTCGAGGTCGCCCGCGAGGCCCACGCCGACCAGGTGCGCCGGTCGGGGGAGCCGTACATCGCCCACCCGCTCGGGGTGGCGATGATCCTCGCCGACCTCGGTCTCGACGACGTCACCATCGCCGGCGCCCTCCTCCACGACGCGGTCGAGGACACCACGGTCACGCTCGACGACCTCGAAGTCGCGTTCGGCCCCGAGGTGGCCGCGATCGTCGACGGTGTCACCAAGCTCGACCGGATCCACTTCGACTCGAAGGAGGCGCAGCAGTCCGCGACCCTTCGCAAGATGCTCGTCGCGATGGCGAGCGACATCCGGGTCCTGTTGATCAAGCTCGCCGACCGGCTCCACAACATGCGAACGATCGCGTCGCTGCCGGAAGAGAAGCAGACCCGCATCGCGCAGGAGACGCTCGACGTCTACGCCCCGCTCGCGCACCGTCTCGGCATCGCCGACGTCAAGTGGCAGCTGGAGGACCTCGCGTTCGCGGTGCTGCACCCCAAGCGCTACGCGGAGATCGAGCAGATGGTCGCCAGCCGTGCCCCCGAGCGCGACGAGCTGCTCCAGCAGGTGCTCTCGGAGGTGCGCGACCGCTTGGCGGACCTTCACATCGAGGCGCAGGTCCAAGGCCGACCGAAGCACTACTGGTCGATCTACGAGAAGATGATCGTGCGCGGCAAGGAGTTCGACGACGTGCAGGACCTCGTCGGCGTGCGCGTGGTGGTCGACTCGGTCAAGGACTGCTACGGCGCGTTGGGCTCGATCCACGCGCTGTGGGCACCGGTGCAGGGCCGCTTCAAGGACTACATCGCGATGCCGAAGTTCAACCTCTACCAGTCGTTGCACACGACGGTGATCGGGCCGCGCGGCAAGGCGGTCGAGGTGCAGATCCGCACCCACGAGATGCACCGTCGAGCGGAGTACGGCGTCGCCGCGCACTGGGGCTACAAGGAGCGATCGCCGTCGGAAGACCTGGCGTGGCTCCAGCGGATGGTCGACTGGCAGCAGGAGACCGACGACCCCGCGGAGTTCATGCAGACGCTGAAGGTGGACCTCGAGTACGACGAGGTCTTCGTCTTCACGCCCAAGGGCAAGGTGGTCACGCTGGCCGCCGGTGCGACGCCGGTCGACTTCGCGTACGCCATCCACACCGACGTCGGCCACCGGTGCATCGGCGCGCGGGTGAACGGCCGCTTGGTTCCGCTCGACGGCGTGCTGTCGTCGGGTGACACGGTCGAGATCTTCACCAGCAAGGTCGCCGGCGCGGGCCCGAGCCGCGACTGGCTCCAGTTCGTGCACACGCCCCGCGCCCGCTCGAAGATCCGGCAGTGGTTCTCGCGTGAGCGCCGCGTCGACGCGATCGACACCGGTCGCGACGAGCTGGTGAAGGCGCTCCGGCGCGAGGGGCTGCCGGTCCAGAAGCTCGCCCAGTCGGCGTCGCTCGCTCGCGTGGCCGAGTCGATGCACTACGCCGATCTCGACGCTCTCCATGCCGCGATCGGTGAGGGGCACGTCTCCGCACGCGCGGTTGCGCAGCGCATGACGCGCGAGCTGCGCGGTGGCGAGGAGCAGCTCCCGGTCACCACGCAGCGACCGCCGCGGCCCACGGGCACGGGCGGCCGCCGCGCGGTCGGCGTCCACGTCGAGGGCCTCGACGACGTCATGGTGCGCCTCTCGCGGTGCTGCACCCCGGTGCCGGGCGACGAGATCATGGGCTTCGTCACCCGGGGGCGGGGAGTCTCGGTGCACCGGGCCGACTGTGCGAACGCCGCGGCGCTCTCCACGCAGACGCAGCGCGTCATCGAGGTCGAGTGGGACAACGACGAGACCGCCACCTTCGTGGTCTCCGTGGAGGTCGAGGCGCTCGACCGCTCCCGCCTCCTCCGCGATGTCGTCCACGTCCTGTCGGAGCACCACGTCAACATCCTCACCAGCACCTCCCAGACCAGCAGCGATCGGGTGGCCCGGCTGCGCTTCGAGTTCGAGCTCGCCGACCCCGGGCACCTCGACTCGATCCTCAAGGCCGTGCAGCGCGTCGACTCGG
>CAZKTS010000402.1:0-2270 GCA_964555735.1 uncultured Bifidobacteriaceae bacterium | reverse complement strand
CGTGCGAGTGGGCAACGTGATCGCGTTCGGCACCCCGGGACGCCGCGGCAAGGAAGGGATCGTCGTGGTCGCCGAGACCCGCGCGAGCGAGCCCGGCACCATCCGCGACGACCTCATCGCCCGGGTGTGCGACGCGGTCGGCATCCCCCCGCTCGACGTGGTGCTGGTCCCGGCCGGGCCCCTGCCCAAGACGTCGTCCGGGAAGCTCCAGCGCTCGCTGTGTCGCGGGCGGTACCTGGACGACGAGCTCGTCCCCACCTGAGGACGACGACCTCGCGGCGGCTGGAGCCGCCGCGCGGCCCCGGATGCGGGGCATCCAGCCGGTATCCTGGCCCCCCGCCTCCGATGCCTCCGGGGACGCTCGATGACCACCGCCGCTGTCACACCCAAGGTGATCGGCGACACGCGGGCCGAGCACGCCACCGCTCCGGCCGGGACACCGTTCCGCTGGGGCCGGCTCGTGCTCGCGATCCTGGCCCTCGCGTTCTTCTTGCACCTCCCGGCGTTCTTCGTCGACGTCTTCAACTCCGACGAGACGTTCATCGCGACCCAGGCCGAGGTGATCCAGCAGGGCGGCAACCTCTACGAGGACGCGGCGGACCGCAAGCCGCCCATGGTGCCGTACGTCTACGCGGGGACGTTCGAGATCCTCGACACCACCGAGCTGTGGTCGGTGCGGATGGTCGCGGCACTCGCCGGGGCCCTCACCGCGATCCTCCTCGCGGTCGAGGCGCGCCGCCGCTACGGCGACCGCGCGGCGTGGATCGCCGGCTTGCTCACCGTGTTCGCGCTGGTCGCGTTCGCGCCGCAAGACGGTCAGGCCGCGAACTTCGAGATCTTCATGCTTCCGGCGATGACCGCCGGCGTGCTGCTCGCGCGCCGCGGGCGGGCCGCGTCGTCGGGCGTCGCCGTCGCGATCGCCACGCTCGCGAAGCAGACCGGCGCGGTCACGATGCTGCCCGTCCTCTACCTCGTGTGGAAGCACGACCGGTGGCGCGGGCTCCTGCGTGCGGGCCTCGGGTTCGGGATCCCGCTCGCGCTCGTCGCGATCCTGATGGGGCCGCGCCAGCTCATCTACTGGACCGTGCTCGGCAACGGCTCGTACGTCGGCGTCGAGACCGCGTCCGCCTACGTGGTCTCGCTGCTGCTGGTCATGTCGATCGCGTGGCTGGCGTGCAACCTCCCGATCGTCTGGCGGCTCCCGGTGGCGTGGCGCGACCGCAAGGTCCCGTCACTCGACGGCAGCACCGACGCCGACCTCTGGCTCTGGGCCATCACCGCCGCGCTCGCGGTCATGGTGGGGCTGCGGTTCTTCGGCCACTACTACCTCCAGCTCGTGCCCCCGCTGGCGTTGCTGTCGGCGGGCGCGCTCGCGCGCGGCAGCCGTCGGATCGCGACCTGGACCGTCGCGGCGGCGGCGATCATGGCCCTCGCGTTCTCCGCGGCCGGCTACTTCATGCAGCCGTTCAACCGCGAGACGCACTACGAGCGCGTCGCCGCCTACGTGCAGCGGCACAGCGACCCCGACGACTCCCTGCTCGTCTGGGGCAACGCCCCGGAGATCTACTGGGCGTCCGGGCTCGAGCCCGCGACCCGCTTCGTGGCGACCAACTCGTTCCTCGCCGGCAACCACCCGGGCCGCCCCGGCGAGGACGCCGCGCCCGAGGAGACCAGCCCGATCGTGTGGGACTGGTTCTTCGAGGACCTCACCTCGAACGAGCCCCGCTTCATCGTCGACACCGCGCCGGCCCGCATCCGCGGCGCCGAGTACTCGCCGATCACACGTTTCCCGAGCCTCCAGGCGTTCGTCGAGCAGCACTACCGCTTCGTGCGCTCGATCGACGGCATCGCCGTCTACGAACGCAAGGGCTCCTAGCGCCGCCGCCACCGTCCGACCGCGTTCTCGGCACGTTGTGTGTCATATGGACTGACGCGGCGTGCCAAGAACGGGCTCTCGGGGCTCAGACCAACGGCCAGGGGACGGAGTGGTAGCCGGGCTCGGGCTCGGGGAAGCAGCCCTCACGCAGCAGGTCGGCCGCGCGCATCGAGAACGCGGCGAGCTCCGGTGGCGAGAGCAACGTCGCGAGGCGCGCGCCGAGCTCGCCGGTGTCGGTCTCGGCCACCACCCGGCACACGTCGTCGGCGAGCGCCGGTGGCACCGGCTCGCCCGCGAAGTCCCAGATCACCGTGCGCAGCTTCCACGCCGGGTGGAACGTGAGCCCGTGGTCGATCCCGACGATCACGTCGTTGACCTCGTCGCGCAGGCAGTG
>CAZKTS010000401.1:0-10993 GCA_964555735.1 uncultured Bifidobacteriaceae bacterium | reverse complement strand
CCTCGACGACGACCGCAGCGCGATCGACCACTTCGACGCCCTGGTCCGCTACGGGGCGATCGATCCCGCCGCGGCCGCCGCCTGACGCGTGGCCCAGCTCACCCCGACGACCGTCTGGCGCACGACGCCGGAGCTCGTGCGTGCGCTCGACGAGCACCTCGGGCCACCGCTCGATCGCTACGTGAACGGCACCCAGACGTGGCTCACCCCCGACGGGCCCGGCGAGGCAACGCTCGAGTGGCGCCTGCACCCGGTGGCCGGGTTCCGGTGTCCGGCGGGCGTGACGCACGAGGACCTCTGGGAGACGGTGCTCGACGGGAGCGCGCTCGCACCGTCGTCGCTCTGGGACGGGCTCGAGTGCTTCCCTGCGTACGGCGACGAGATCGAGCCCGCCACGCTCGGGCGATGCGTCACCGACGCGCTCGGCATCGCACCCGACGCCGCCGGCCTCGTGGACCACGAGCGCATCGGCCGCGCGTGGGAGCGCGCCCGCGGTGACCTGTCGCTCGTCGACGCGCTGCTCGCCGAGCTCGCCACCACACCGGAAGGAACACCGTGACCCGCACGCTCGACTCCCGCGCCGATCTCGCACGCGCCATCTACGACTGCGCGCACCTCACGGGCGAGTTCACCCTCCGCTCGGGCGCGGTGAGCAACGAGTACTTCGACAAGTACCGCTTCGAGTCGGATCCCGTGCTGCTGCGGGCGATCGCCGAGGCGATGGCGCCGCTCGTGCCGGACGGGACCGAGGCACTCGCGGGGCTCGAGCTCGGCGGCGTGCCGCTCGCCACGATGCTCTCGCAGGTCACCGGGCTTCCCGCCCTCTTCGTGCGCAAGGAGGCGAAGACCTACGGCACCTGCCAGCTCGCCGAGGGGGGCGAGCTCGACGGGCGGCGGCTCACGGTCGTGGAGGACGTCGTCACCTCGGGCGGGCAGGTCGTGATCTCCTCGAAGGACCTGCGCGACCGGGGCGGGATCGTCGACGTCGCGCTCTGCGTCATCGACCGTGAGGCGGGTGGCCCCGAGGCGCTCGCCGAGGCCGGTGTCGAGCTTCGTCCCCTGTTCCGAATGAGCGACCTGAAGGCGAGGGAGCAATGACCATCTCCGGTGACTACGAGCCGAGCTCGTGGGATTGGGTGCGCAACCAGGTCGAGGCCTACGAGCGCTCCGGCGGCACGGAGGCCAACACCCTGCTCGACACCGGGATGCCGGTGATCATCGTGACCATGCGCGGCCACAAGAGCGGGAAGGTCCGCAAGATCGCGCTCATGCGCGTCGAGCACGACGGCGAGTACGCGATCGTGGCGTCGAAGGGCGGCGCGCCCGAGCACCCCGGCTGGTACCACAACCTCGTCGCGAACCCCGACGAGGTCGCGATCCAGGACGGCCCGGAGCCCTTCGCCGTGCGCGTGCGCGAGGTCACCGGTGACGAGCGCGCCAAGTGGTGGGAGCGGTCAGTCGCCGCCTACCCGCCCTACGCCGAGTACCAGGAGAATACCGACCGCCAGATCCCGGTCCTCGTGGCGACGCGCGTCTGACCGAGGGGCACAGGCGCGGGGCTACGCGCACTCCCCGCCGGGATGGATCGAGTTCGGACCCGGGCGCACTTCGAAGCGTACGGAGTCGACCTCGGCTTCCGCCTCGAGATCGGTACGAACGGCGGCGCGCTGCTCGGGCGTCAGCCGTTCGTCCATGTAGAGCAGCACGCGCGGAGCAGCACCGCTGTAGTCGCCCCCCATGCTGTAATGCAGGATTCCACCGACGCTTCGAAAGCCGGGCTTGAAGCGGCGGTCGATGTACCGGACCTGCCGTCCCACGGCGAGGTCCGCACGAATGTCGACCACAACGTCAGCCAACCTCGTGGCTCCGTCACAGGCGACGCCGCGGTCTTCGGCACTACACGCCGGCACGCTCGTGAGCAGGATCACCGCCGTCAGCACCGCCCCGCACCGGCGCATCGCGCGGCGTCAGACCTCCTCCCCGCGCCACGGTGGGGTGCGGGGAACGTCGAAGTCGACGGGGCGCGACTCGCCCTCGATCGCGGCGAAGGCCGTCTCGACCCAGCGCGCGCCGCCGGCGAGCGGCCAGGGCAGTGCGTCCTTGGCGAAGAAGCCGACGTCACGACACTCGAGCGGGTGACCCACGAGCTCGCCGCCGATCATGTCGCAGTGGAACACGAGCGAGTACAGCGGCATGCGCGCGAAGCCGAGGCGCAGGCCGTCGAACACCGCGATGAGGGACTTCACCTCGATCTCGATGCCGGTCTCCTCGTAGACCTCCTTGATCGCGACCTCGGCCGGTGAGTAGCCGACGTCGGCCCAGCCGACCGGGTAGAGCCACACCCCCGAGTCGGCGCGCTGGGTGAGGAGGATCTCGTCCTTGTCGTTGCCGACCACCGCCGCCACCGCAACCTTCGGCGTGACGTAGCCGGCGACCCCTTCGCCCACGCTCGACAGCCACTCCTCGAAGAGTGCGTCGGCCTCGGCCTCCTCGAGCGCAGCGGCCCGGATGTCGGCCGCGACCTTCAGCACCTCTTCGAACCGCTCCTTCTCGTACAGGCTCTGCGTGAAGCCGAGGCCCGTGCGGGCGATCCCGGAGAGCGTCTCCGCCCAGCGCAGGAGGTCGGACGCAGAGACGGCATGCGGTTCGCTCATGCGCGGAGGCTACCCAAGGTCTCGAGGGCCGGTTCTCGGCACGTTGCCTCAGACATGGACTGAGGGAACGTGCCAAGAAGCGGCTCTCGCTCTTGACCTTCGCTCTTGACCTCGAGCTCAGGTCAGGAGGGCGTCGGCACTGAGACGGGCGATGAGGGTGGCGCGGAGGCGGTCGAGGGTGAGGGGGTCGGTGATCTTGGCGCCGTGCGCGTCGCGGACGTAGAAGACGTCGACGACCCGCGCGCCGAACGTCGCCACGAGTGCGGCGGTGACGTCGACGTCGAGGTCGGCAAACACCCGGGCGACCCGTGCGAGCAGGGCGACCTGGTCGGGCGCGTCGACCTCGACGACGGTCGCGGCGCTCGACGCGTCGAGATCGAAGGTCACGCGCACCGAGTCGTCGGTCGCCGCGTCGAGCGGACGCGGGTAGCGCCGGATGCGATCCTCGAGCTGCTCGCGCAGCGGGAGCTCACCCGCGAGCGCGGCGCGCAGGTCGACCTCGACCCGCTCGCGGCCGTTGGGCTCGCCGAGCCGGTCGAACACGTCAACCCCTCGGTACACCTCGAGCGCCATGCCCGCCGACGAGTCGCCGTACAGCGACGCCCCGCGCACGTCGAAGCCGTGCAACGCCAGGACGCTCGCGACCGCGGCCAGCAGACCGGTCTGGTCCGGTGCGACGACGGTGCACTCGAGCAGCCCGTCGGTGCCGACGCCCCACCGGACCGCCAGCTCACCGCGATCGAGCAGCTCCCGATGCTCCACGAGGGCGCGCTCACGCTCCGCGGCGGTTCGGCCCGAGACGACCCCGCGCTCGAAGAGTGTGTCGGTCTCGACGAAGAGCTGGCGGAAGAGGGCGGCCTTGGTGGCGCTCCACGCCGCCGGACCCGTGGCCCGGGAGTCGCCCAGCGTCAGCAGGTAGAGGAGGTCGAGGCGCTCCGTGTCGGCGACCTCCTGCCCGAACCGCACGATCGTCTGCTCGTCGGCGAGGTCTCGGCGGGTCGCAGTGTCGGCCAGGAGCAGGTGGTGGCGAACGAGCCAGGCGAGCACCTCGCCGCCGTGGCGGTCGATCCCGAGCCGGTCGGCGACCTCCATCGCGAGCCCGGCGCCGACCTCCGAGTGGTCGCCGGGCATCCCCTTCGCGATGTCGTGGAGCAGGCCGGCGAGGACGAGGAGCTCGGGCCGCACGCGGCGGGCCACGTCGCCGTCGAACCCCTCGTCGTGGAGCAGCCCCGCGCACTCGACGACCGCCTCCAGCAGGTGCCGGTCCACCGTGAAGCGGTGGTACGCGTTGCGTTGCGGTCGCGCCCGCACCGACGCCCACTCGGGGAGCAGGCACTCCATGACACCGACCTGGTCGAGGGCCTCCACCACCGCGACCGTGCCGTGCCCAGCGCACAGAAGCGCGATGAACGCGTCGCGCGCGTCGTCGGTCCAGGACGCGCCGGGGAGCTCGCGCATGCGTTCGAGCGACGCCCGGTCGATGACCGTGTTGCGCTCGGCCGCCGTCTGGGCGGCGCGGAGCACCGTGAACGTGTCGATCCGGGCATCCGCGGTGAGCGCGACCACGCCGTCGCGCACCACGACCCCGTCGGCGACGGTCTCGTCGCGACGACCGACCCGTCCGGATGGTCCGCGCCGGCCGGCCTGCAATCGCCGCCAGACGTCGTCGGCCAACCAGGTGACGGCGCGGCCGTGCGAAGCGAGGCCTCGGACGAGCGCATCCGCATCCTCGGCGCCCAGCAGCGCGGCGACCGCGTCCTGCTCCTGGAGCAGCAACACGTCGCTGCGCCGCTCGGTGACGAGGTGGAGCGCGACGCGCGCATCGAGGAGCGCGGTCGACGCGTCTTCCAGGACCGCGATGTCGGTGGCCTCCAGATAGCCCTCGGCCACGAGGGCATCGAGGCCGCCCGGTGCCCCGAGCACCCAGCCCACCCAGCGGAGCGACTGCACGTCGCGCAGGCCTCCAGCGCCGTCCTTCAGGTTCGGATCGAGCACCTCGGCGATCGGCCCCGGCTGCGTGCGACGGCCCTCGGCCGCGGCGGCGAGGCGCTCCACCACCCGCCCGCGCCGCCGCAGAGCGAGGGCCCGGCCGTCGTCGACCAGCTGCCGGACGAGGTCGGTGTCGCCCAGGATCGGGCGCGCGTCGAGAAGGATCGTGAGGGCGTCGAGGTCGTCGCCCGCGAGCGAGAGCGCCTCCTTCGGCGTGCGCACCGCGTGGCCGAGGACGAGACCCGCGTCCCAGAGCGGATACCACAGGGCCTCGGCGGCAGGACCGACCGAACGCGACTTGCCGTCGTGGACGAGCACGACGTCGATGTCGGATCCGGGGCACAGCTCGCGACGGGCGTACGAGCCCAACGCCGCGACCGCCCACCGCCCCGACAGATCGATGCCGTCGGCCGCGCGCCGACAGGCATCGTCGAGCGCGTCCGACCACGCTCGACCGAACTCGAGGCCGCGCGGGTGACGGGCGAGAAGCCCGGCCCGCGCGGCCCGGAGTCGTTCGGAGGTCGGGTCAGAGGGCGTCGGAGCCCGACTCACCCGTGCGGATCCTGATCACGTCATCGACGTTCACGACCCACACCTTCCCATCCCCGATCTTGCCCGTGCGGGCCGTCTCGACGAGCTTGTCGGTGACGCTCTTCACGTCGCCGTCGTCCACGAGGATCTCGATGCGCACCTTGGGCACGAAGTCGATCTCGTACTCCGCACCTCGGTACACCTCGGTGTGTCCGCGCTGACGGCCGAACCCCTGCACGTCCGAGACGGTCAGTCCCTGGACACCGAGCTCCTTGATGGCGTCCTTCACGTCATCGAGCTTGAACGGCTTGATGATGCCGACGATGAGCTTCATGTCGTTCCTCTCCGGCCTCGTCGGCCTCAGACTCGTTCCAGGGCGTAGCCCGTCTCGGAATGCTGCGTGATGTCGAGTCCGGTGTCTTCCTCTTCCTCGGTGACCCGGATGCCCTTCGGCAACACCACCTTGAGCGCCAGCACGATCACACCCGTGAGGACGAACGACCACGCCATGGTGGCGCCCACGGCGATGAGCTGCTCACCGAGCAGGTCGAGCTTGCCCGTCTCGATCAGCCCGCCGCCGCCGGGTGCGCCGGCGACCGCCGAGTTGTACGCCGCGTCGGCGAAGACACCCACGAGCAGCGAGCCGATGAGGCCGCCGACGAGGTGCACGCCCACGACGTCGAGCGAGTCGTCGTAGCCGAACTTGAACTTCCAGCTCACCGCAAAGGCGCACACGGCACCGGCGATGAGACCGATGTAGATCGGCGACATCCCGCCGACGAAGCCCGCACACGGGGTGATCGCCACCAGACCGGCGACGAGACCCGAGGCCGCGCCCAGGGTCGTGGCGTGGCCCGAGCGGAGCCGCTCGACGAGCAGCCAGCTGACCATGGCAGCCGCCGCGGCGAGGTGCGTGTTGATGAACGCGGTCGCCGCGATGTCGTTGCCCGCGAGCGCCGAGCCGGCGTTGAAGCCGAACCAACCGAACCAGAGGATCCCGGCTCCCAGCAGCGTGAGCGGCAGGTTGTGCGGGACCATCGGGTGCTTCGGCCAACCCTTGCGCTTGCCGAGCACGAGCACAGCTGCGAGCGCCGCGATGCCGGCGTTGATGTGGACGACGGTGCCACCGGCGAAGTCGAGCGCGCCGCGCTGGAAGAGCCAGCCCGACGGCGAGAACACCCAGTGGGCGACCGGCGTGTACACCACGATGATCCACAACGGGACGAACCACATCCACGCCGCGAACCTCATGCGGTCCGCGATCGCACCGCTGATGAGTGCCGGCGTGATGATCGCGAACATCATCTGGAACGCGAGGAAGATCACCGGCGGGACCGTGAGCGCGAAGCCGGTGGGCTGGCTGCCCACGTCGTGCATCCACGCCAGGTCGAAGTTACCGATGAACTCGCCACCCCCGGAGAACGCGAGGGAGTAGAGAGCGCCAGCCCAGAGCACGCTGACGATCCCGAGGCAGACGAAGTTCTGCATGAGCATGGCGAGCACGTTCTTGGTGCGCACCATGCCGCCGTAGAACAGCGCCAGCCCCGGAGTCATGAAGAGCACGAGCGCAGCCGAAGCGAGCACCCATGCGGTATCTCCGGTGTTGATGTCGGGCACGAGGACTACCTCCTGTGGGCGCGGGCGCTCGGAGCCCCCGCGCGGGGTCGACGGTGGATCACGAGCACGACGCCACCGGCGGCCCGCGCATCAGGGCGTCGTCGCGCCCGCGGTCGCACGTGTCATCCGGGTTGCGAGCGCCTCGGCTCGCGAGGAGCCGGGGGCGGGGGCGTACGGGGTGCGGGAGCGCCCCCCGGTTCACCCGGAGCGCCCGGCCCCCCCTCGTGGGCGCAGCGTGCATCGGTCGTCAGAATGACGACGGCTCATTGCGCCTCTCTTGCCGGATTGTTTCGGGGCTGTGAACAGCCGCGCGGGGCTCAGTCCCAGCGGTGGGGCCGGGCCAGGCGCGGGGTGAGGTCCCCGGGTGGCTGGGCCGGTGCGAACAGGTAGCCCTGGGCTGCGTCGACACCCAACGCTCGGAGCTCGGCGAGCTGCGCGGGCGTCTCGACCCCTTCGCCGGTGACGGTCACGTCGAGCGCGTGTCCGAGGCTGACGACCGCCCGCACGATGGCGGAGTCCTCGGGATCGCTGCCGAGGCGCTCCACGAAGGTGCGATCGATCTTGACCTCGTCGATCGGGAAGCGGCGGAGGTAGCCGAGCGCGGAGTACCCGGTGCCGAAGTCGTCGATGCTGACACGCACCCCGAGCGCCTTCAGCGCCTTGACCGCGCCGACACCGGCCTCGATCTCCTCCATGAGCACCGTCTCGGTGATCTCGATGCAGAGCCAGTCGGGGCGCATCCCGGTGCGGGCAAGCACGCCGGCGACGAGGTCGGCGAGGTCCGCATGCACGAGCTGGCGCCCGGACAGGTTGACCGAGAGGACGAAGCGAGCGTCGTTGCGCATCGTGCGGCGCCACTCGACCGCCTGCTCGCACGCTTCGTCGAGCAGCCACGCGCCGATCGGGATGATGAGGCCGGTCTCCTCCGCGGCGGGGAGGAACTCCGCCGGCGTGAGCAGTCCGCGTTCGGGATGCTGCCAGCGCAGCAGAGCCTCGACGCCGATGCATTCGCCGTCCGGCAGGCTGATCACCGGCTGGTAGAAGACGCGCAGCTCGTCGCGGTCGACGGCGTGGTGGAGCGCGTTCTCCACCTCGTGGCGCTGCTGGGCCCGGTCGCGCATCGCCTGGTCGAACACCTCGCACCGGCCCCGGCCGCGCTCCTTGGCGCGGTACATCGCGGCATCCGCGTCTCGCAGCAGCGACTCGGGCCGCTCCTTGCCCGTGAACGCCAGCGCGATGCCGACGCTGGCGCTCACGAACTGCTCGTCGCCCTCGTCGAGGGTCACCGGGTCCTTCACCGAGTCGATCAGGCGCTCGGCGACGGCCATGGCCTGACGCGCGGCGCTCGTGGGGTCGACGTCGAGGTCCTCGCAGAGGACCGTGAACTCGTCCCCACCGAAGCGGGCCACGACATCACCGGGACGCAGCACGCTGTCGAGCCGGCGGGCGATGGCCACGAGCAGCTCGTCGCCGGCGTCGTGGCCGAGGCTGTCGTTCACGACCTTGAAGCGGTCGAGATCGAGGAAGAGGACGGCGACGGCGGTGCCGGAGCGCTGGGCCCGCGACAGCGCGTGCTCGAGCAGCTCGCCGAACAGGGCCCGGTTCGGGAGGCCGGTGAGCGGGTCGTGCTGGGCCTGGTTGGCGAGCCGGGCCTCGAACTCGTTGTGCTCGATCGCGATCGCCGCGAGCTGGAGCACGGAGTCGACGATCATCTCCTCCTCGGGCGTCGGCCCGCGAGCCTCGCGGAGGTACGCCGCGAAGGTGCCGAGGACGCGCTCGTCGGACGACGCCCGGATCGGCGTCGACCACGCGCCACGGATCTCGTGCGCGCGAGCCACCGACGCGAACGCGCTGCACGACGGGTCGTTCAGCACGTCGGCCACCACGTAAGGGCTCGACCGGTGGACGGCGGTGCCGCAGACGCCCGAGCCTTCTCCGATCGGCAGGCCGTCGACCGCGGCGATGAAGTCGACCGGGAACGACGGGGCCGCGCCGTGGCGGAGCGTTGCGCCATCCTCGTCGACGAGCAGCACGGTGCAACGCGCGTCGTGCACCTCGGCCTCAACGAGGCGGCAGAGCTCGGCCAACGTCTCCGAGAGCTCGCCACCGGTCGCGACCATCTCGAGGATCGATGCCTGGTCGCGGAGCCGCTGCTCGCTCGCGCGCAGCGCTGCCTCGGTCTCCTGCTGACTCGTGATGTCGCGCGCCGAGACCACGTAGCCGCGCACCGTCGGGTCGTCGAGCAGGTTGTTGGTGACGCCCTCGAGCGTGATCCAGCGGCCGTCGGCATGACGGACGCGGAACTGCGTCGGTTCGATCGTGACCCCAGGGGTCGCCGCCGCCTCGGCGAAGCGCTCGGCGACCATCTCCGCATCGTCGGGATGGATGAAGGCGAACGCGTCGGAGCCGGCGCCGTCGCTCGGCTCGTACCCCAGGATGCGTAAGCCGGACGGCGTCGAGTAGCGCACGCTGCCGTCGGGATTGAGCACGGTGATGATGTCGAATGCATGCGCGAGGATCGACCGGATCTGCTCGACGTCGGCGCGGGACTGCGCTGCGGCCGTCGCGAAGTCGGTGACGTCGATCATCGACCCGACGTAGGAGACCTGACCCTCCGCCGAGCGGCTGTTCGCGCAGTACACCTCGACCTGGCGGACCGCGCCGTCGGGGCGCACGATCCGGTAGGCGAGCTCGACGTCCTGGTCGAGCTCCGCCGCGCGGGCGGCGACGGCGCCGATCCGCTCGCGGTCGTCGGGATGGACGCTCTCGAGCCACCCGTGGCCCATGAGGTCACGGCGGCGGCGCCCGAGGATGTCGGCGAACCGGCTGTTGACGAGCACGAGACCCTGGGGCTGGATCGAGACGAACAGTCCCACCGGGGCCGCCTCGGCCAGGGCAAGGAGCTCGCTCCCGCCGAGGAGGGTCTGGGCGTCTTGCAGCGCGCGCGCGACGGAGCCGTCGCCTGCCGCGCCCTCGGACCGTGTCGTTGGTTCGGACTGCTCGCTCATCCGACCCCCGTTCGCGGGTCAGGCTACCTCCGGCTCCCCGGTGGCTCCCCGGATTCGGCCTCGTCGCGCCGGGCTCGGAGCACCGCCGCCTTGGCCATGCCCCACACGAGGAGGAGCGGGCCGAGGTCATCGTCGGCGCGTTCGTCGGGCCGGAGGTCCGCCAACGTGCGCGGGACCAGGCCGTAGCGGTCGTCGGGCCAGGAGCGTTCGTCGAAGGCGTCGCGCTCGACCGGCGGCACGCCCGCGGCGAGCAAGACGGCCGTCGGCTCGCGGTACGCGCTGCGCACGACCTGGAGGGGCGTCGCCGCCTGGTCTGCCGGGTCGCGCTCGAGCAGCGACCGCAGCTCGTCGGCCACCCGCGAGGCCGCGCGGGCGCCGGCGACAGGCGCGTCGCGCATCGCGAGCTCACGGGCGGGGGCGTCGGCTCGGCCCCACGCGTCGAGGATCCGCTGCACCTGCGCCACCGCCCACGCCGGGATGCGGTCGGCGACGCCGGCGGTCAGTGCCTCTCCCGCTTCGCGCATCCGGGCCAACGCGTCCTCTCGGGCGTCGCCCGCCACCCGATCAGCGCGCCGACGTCATGCGTCGAGCCCGACGCGCGCGAGCGCGTCGGCGGGATCGAGCACGAGACCGGTGAAGAACGGACCGAACTCCGCGTACCGCGCCGACACCTCGTCGAAGCGCATCTCGTACACGATCTCCTTCAGCGCGAGAGGATCGTCCGCGAGGAGCGTGACGCCCCACTCCCAGTCGTCGAGACCGGTCGAGCCGGTGATCAGCTGGAGCACGCGCCCCGCGTACGTGCGACCCACCCGCGCGTGACCGGCCATGAGCTGCTTGCGGGTGTCGAAGTCGAGCGCGTACCAGTTGTCGTCGGCCGTCCGGCGCTTCGACATCGGGTAGAAGCAGATGGTCCGCTTCATGGGGAGCCGCGGGTGGAGGCGGTTCTCGCGGTAGTGGACGATCCGCTCCCGCCAGGTGGCGAGGCGCGACTCGATCTCCGTCGCGTCGGTGAGGCCCTCCTCCGCGGCGAGTCGAGCGCGCTCGTCGTCCTCGGTCGCGGTGTACTCCGAGCCCTCGGTGAGCGACACGTAGGAGGAGGTGGCAACCAGCGGCGCCCGGGCGACCTCGGCCTCGAACGCCTGGAGCCGGGCCAGGTCGGGACCCAGGGCGACGATGCCGAGATCGGCCTTG
>CAZKTS010000400.1:0-1509 GCA_964555735.1 uncultured Bifidobacteriaceae bacterium | reverse complement strand
CTGCACGTCCACCATGTAGTCGTGGCAGAGCCTGTCCAGCCGGTCCGTGGTGACGCCGGGCTTCACGTACGGGGCGATGAAGTCGAGCACCTCGGCGGCCAGGCGGCCGGCGATGCGCATCTTCTCGATATCGTCGGGCGTCTTGATGGTGACGGTCATGCGAATTCTCTTCGGGCGTGCAAGCACGCATGAATAATAAGGAATACGCGATTCTAGCAGACCTGACCGACCGATCTACTCCCGCCCGGCCATCCGCGGCGGGTTTCACTGCGTCCACGGTTATGGTATAAAGCGCCCCGCTCCGAGGCTGCGGCCTTTTCCGGGGCACAAACCCACACATGCATCGACACGATGGCCTGGGTGCCCGCAAGGGTTGGTCATTGGGATGCGTGGAGGCCTAACCCGACTTATCGAGGAACTATCATGTCCCAAGTCAACATGCGCGATATGCTGAAGGCCGGTGTGCACTTCGGTCACCAGACCCGTTACTGGAACCCGAAAATGGGTAAATACATTTTCGGCGCGCGTAACAAGATCCACATCATCAACCTTGAAAAAACCCTGCCAATGTTCAACGAAGCTCTGACTTTCGTAGAGCGTCTGGCCCAGGGCAAAAACAAGATTCTGTTCGTCGGCACCAAGCGTTCCGCTGGCAAGATCGTTGCTGAAGAAGCAGCACGTTGCGGTTCGCCGTACGTCGATCACCGCTGGTTGGGCGGCATGCTGACCAACTTCAAAACCATCCGTGCTTCCATCAAGCGTCTGCGTGACCTTGAAGTGCAAGCCGAAGACGGTACTTTCGCCAAGCTGACCAAGAAAGAAGCGCTGATGCGCTCCCGTGACCTGGAAAAGCTGGATCGTTCCCTGGGTGGTATCAAGGACATGGGCGGTCTGCCAGACGCTCTGTTCGTTATCGACGTTGATCACGAGCGCATCGCGATCACCGAAGCCAACAAGCTGGGCATCCCGGTTATCGGCGTAGTCGATACCAACAGCAGCCCGGAAGGCGTTGACTACATCATCCCAGGCAACGATGACGCAATCCGCGCTATCCAGCTGTACATGGGTTCGATGGCTGACGCTGTAATCCGTGGTCGCAACAACGTTGCTGGCGGCACCGAAGTTTTCGTTGAAGAAGCTCCGGCAGCTGCAGCTGAGTAATTGACGCCCTGGCGTTGACTCAGTAAGCAAAAAGGGGGCTTGGCCCCCTTTTTGCCACCTCGAAAACCATTTGTCGGCGGCGCAGCTACAGCATTTGTAACGTGCAGCAGCTTACAAGGGTGGTTCGGGAAGAATTGAACGCCCGTTCGATCGGGTGGAATGGTTGATAACCTATCCAAGAGGAATTTTGAAATGGCAGAGATTACTGCAGCGTTGGTCAAAGAACTGCGCGAGCGTACTGGCGAAGGCATGATGGACTGCAAAAAGGCCTTGACCAAGGCTGGCGGCGACATCGAGAAAGCCATTGATGACATGCGCGCTTCGGGCGCCATCAAGGCAGCCAAGAAA
>CAZKTS010000399.1:0-4281 GCA_964555735.1 uncultured Bifidobacteriaceae bacterium | reverse complement strand
GGCGTGCAACCCGCTGGGCACGGTCCACGGCGGGGTCTACGGCGTCGTGCACGACGCGGCGATGAACTTCGCCACCAACAGCGCGCTCGACAAGGGCGACCGGGCCGCGACGCTCGACCTCTCGTACCAGACGATGCGGCCCGCGGAGGCCGGTCAGGCGCTGTCGGTCCGCGGCGAGGTCGTGCGCGTGAGCAAACAGGTTGCGTACGTCGAAGCGACGGTGCGCGACGCCGACGACGCCCTGGTCTCCAAGGCCAGCGCGACGTTCTTCGTGCGCCGCGCGTCGACCTGAGCGATCAGCAGTACTCGCGCCGCCAGTCGGGACGTCGCACCAGCCGACGCGTCCACGCGGCGAAGCCACGCAGCACGATCCGGTAGCTCCACCGGCCGAACGTCGAGCGCGGCGCACCCAGTGGCCGGCTGGCCGCGAAGTCGCGGTCGAAGCGCGCACGCAGCGCGCCGACGATCGCCGGGTCGCGGGTGAACACGTTGAGCTCCTGCTGGGTGATGCTCTCGAGCTCGAAGTGGTTGCACGACCCGAAGGTCGCGATGGCGTCGTCGACGATCAGGAGCTTGGCGTGGGTCATGTCGTCGGGGCCGAGGTAGCCGTGGACCTCGATGCCCGCGCCGACCAGCCGGGCGATCGTCTGCTTGCGCCACACCCGGAAGATCCAGCGGTTGTGACGCGCCGGGGCGACGACCTGCACCCTCACCCCGCGCCTCGCCGCGTCCACGAGCAGTCCCTCGAGGGACTCGCCGAGCAGCGACGGCGACTCGAGCGCGATCGAACGCTCGGCTCCGGCGGCCAGGCGCTCCACCTCGTCGGAGATCGACGGCCGCGCCGCGCTGTGGTTGAGCACGTAGTCGGCGTCGGCTGCGGGCGTGCCGAGCTCGACGGTGTCGCCGTCCCACGCCGACCGGAAGTCCGCGGCGATGTCGGCCGCGAGCGGGCCGGTCACCTGCACCATGAAGTCGTTCCACGAGTAGTTGTGGTCCGACACGTTGATCCCACCGACGAAGGCGGTCCGGTCGTCGACCACGACCATCTTCTTGTGGTTGCGATAGAGGATGAACCGCCAGAAGCGTCCGGGGGGTGCGGTACGACGGATCTGCACCCCGCCGGCCTCGAGTCGTTCGAGGACGCGCGTCGTGCGAGCCCGCTCCTCGTGGAGCTCCCGCCGGTGCCCGACCCGGAACGGCAGGATGTCGTTCGCGATCACGTCGACGTAGTGGTCGAGGGTCAGGCGCACGTCCACCCCCGCGCGGCGCCGCTCGAGCAGGAGCTCGGCGAACTCCTCGCCGCTGGCGTCGCCCTCGAACGTCATGAACTGCGCGTAGAGCGTCGTGCTGCAGCGCGTCAGCTCGTCGCGCACCGCGGCGACGAACGCGCCGGCGTCCTCGCACAGCGCGTAGGTGTTTGCGGTGCCGGCCTCAGCCGGCATCGTTGCCGGCGGTCACGGCCACCGACGCGGCCTCGGTCGCGGCAGCGGCCCGCGACTTCTCGGCCTGGTACAGCACCACGAGCACGAACGCGAGCACAAGGCCAAGCACGAGATCGGCTCGCACGTGCGTCGGGGTGCTCGCGGCCGACCATGCGGTGAACTGGTAGAAGATCAGCGCGATCAGCACGTTGTGCACGATCTTGCCGGAGAACAGCGGAGGCGCGAAGCGCCGGAGCCCGTACTTGGTGATCGCCAGCGGGAGGATCACGGCGTCGTCGGGGAGCGGCGTGAGGACCACGCCGAAGATGATCAACCACGAGAGGCGCGGCCGCTCGGTGGTGGTGCGGACGACCCAGCGGTAGAGCTTCCCGCGCTCGATGCTCGGGTCGCGCGCCAGGATCTTCTGCGCGATCAGGAACGAGATCATGCCGCCGATGGCCGCGCCGATTCCGGCCGCCAGGCCGAGCCACGCCATGTGCGCGGCACTCGCGCCGGCAGCCGCGACGGCGAGCAGCGGCAGCGTGTAGGGCACCTGCACGAGCAGGGCCATGTTGCCGATGAGGGCGATGGCGAAGATGGCGAGCGCCCCGGCGTCCTTGCTGCTGGCGACGTCGGCGATGAGCGCGTCGACGCCCGAGAAGGCGTCGAGCTGGTTCAGCAGCACCAGGACGCCGAACGCGACGACGGCGTAGCCGAGGTACCGAAGCTCGAGGCGATGGCGCCGCAGGAAGTCGCGCACCAGCCTCCCCTTGGTCTCGGCGCGGTCCCCAAAACGGTAACAGTCGAGCCTCCGGGCCGTTCCAGGGCCTCGGCGAGGATTCGTCCGCCGGGTCCCCCGTGGACCACAGTTCCCCGGTGACCGGTGACCTCACCCCGGCGGTGGCCGGGCCCGGCGCCGCGTCGAGCCACCTCCTGGCCGTCACCACGGAGGTGCCCGACGGGCCACGCAGCCGTCGGATCCGCTTCGGGTGGGTGCTCGAGATCCTGGCCGTCGTCGGGATCATGATCGTGCACGACCTGTTCCGCAACGAGCTCACCGGCGGCCGGGTCGAGTCGCTGCAGCGGGCACGCGCGCTCCAGCGGTTCGAGGCGACGATCGGGATCAACCACGAGCGGACGATCCAGCGCTTCTTCCTCGACCTCGACATCCCGGCGGTCATGGGGATCTGGAACGTCTACTACCAGTGGATGCACTTCTTCGTCCCGGCGGCCGCGGCGATCTGGCTCTACCGCAAGTTCCCCGCGCGCTACGTGCGCTGGCGCAACGTCTTCCTCATCATGCTGTTCGTGACCGGGCCGATCGGTTGGTGGGCCTTCCCGGTTACGCCGCCGAAGTACCTGCCGGCGAAGGACGGCTTCGTCGACACCCAGGTCGAGTACTTCAGCATCGGCACGATGCAGCCCATGAAGTACGGGCCCGACGGCGAGCCACTCCCCTCGCTCATCGTGCGGCTCGGCAACCCCTTCAGCGGGCTCCCGAGCCACCACGTGTCGTGGGCGCTCTGGGCGGTGCTCGCGCTCTGGCCGATCATCCGCCGCCGGTGGGTCAAGGTGCTGCTGGCGTTGCATCTCGCGCTGACGGTCGTCGCGATCACCGTGACCGCCAACCATCACCTGGGCGACGTGCTCGCGAGCTGTGCCGAGGTGACGCTCGCGTTCTGTCTCGCGCTCGGACTCGAGCAGCTGTTCGCGTGGGGTCGGCGGCGCCGACGAGCACCGTTCGGCACGTCGCCACCGGACGCGCCGGCCGAGCCGGCGCGCGAGCTCAGGGCTCCAGACGGAGCCGGCGCCGCCGGCTGATCAAGAAGCCCGCGCCGAGCAGCCCGAACGCGGCGAGCCCGGCGAGCCACGGCCCCGCGCTGGCGCCGTTTGCTCCCGGCCCGCGGTGCACGACGATCTCCTTCTGGCCCTTCGTCGTGGTTTGCGCGGTGGTGCGCGGCGCCTTCTGCGAGGCGTCGGAACCCACGTACCACTCGGGGCGCCAGAGCCACACGACCGTCGGCGCCGAGGCACCGCTGCCGAGCCCGAACGTGGTGCGTCGCGGCGCCGGCTTCGCGAACACGACCGTCGCCACCTGCTGACCGCCGCCTCCGCTCGCAGGCACGCCGATGGTGCCACCGGTCCCTGGCGTCGGCGCCTTGGCCGGCACCTCGGTGTCGGTGAAGGTGACGCATTGCTGCCCCGCTGGCATCGATGCGCCGTCGATCGAGCTCACGACCGAGAGGTCGATGCAGTAGACGCCGGGGTCGTCGATCGCCTGCGTGAGCGTGGTGCCCGAACCGGTCCAGATCTTGGCGTCGGCCTGGCGGGTGATCGTCCAGGAGAACGTGAGGGTGCCGCCGAGCGGATCGGTGGAGCCACTGCCGTCGAGCACGAGCTTGCCGAGCTCGCCGGGCGCGCCCTTGTTGTAGGTGAGCGTGGCGACGATCTGCGCGGGAGGAGGCTTCACGACCGTCTGCTGGCTGGGGAAGACCGAGAAGTCGGGCGTGCCGTCACCCGCCAGCGGGGTGCCGCCGGCGAACCAGAACGTCCCCGGGTCCACGACGGTGTACGCGCACGACGAGGCCGTCGCGACGCACCAGTCGACGCGCGTCAGCGTGACGCCGCCGCCGGAGAACGAGTCGGGCCAGCCTCGCTCGTCGGGGATCGTGTCGTTGTTGGTGTCGCGCTGGGGCCAGCCGGGGAACGCGGCGTCGAGGTCGGCCACCCCGTTCATGGTGCGCTCGACGATCACCGGTTCGTAGTTGCCCGTGCGCCCGATCGGGGTGGCCGTCGGGTTCTGGAGCGTGAACGCGACCCACGCGCCGCCGCCCGGGTCGGCCCAGCCCGGCGGGTCCTG
>CAZKTS010000398.1:0-8080 GCA_964555735.1 uncultured Bifidobacteriaceae bacterium | reverse complement strand
CCGAGCACCTCGTTGAGGTCGGCCCACGCCTCGGCGTACGCCCGGAGCAGGGAGTCGTCGCGCGGGCTGTCGGGGCCCCAGCCGTCGGGCAGTCGGTCGCTCATGCTCGTGGCGCCGGTGTCGCGACTACAGGAAGCGGCGGAGCAGCTTCTCCTTGCGCTCCGTGTACGGCGGGTACGCGAGGTCGGGATCGGGCTTCGTGCTCTTCTTCAGCACGCTCTTGGCGTGGGAGAACGTGTCGAAGCTCGCACGCCCGTGGTACGCGCCCATGCCGCTCGGCCCGACCCCGCCGAAGGGCAAGCCGGGCACGGCGACGTGGAACATCGTCGCGTTGATCGAGGCGCCACCGCTGCTCGTCTCGTTCACGACCTTGTCGGCGACACCGGCGTCGGCGAACACGTAGAGGGCGAGCGGCTTCTCGCGGCCGTTCACGAACGCGATGGCCTCGTCGGCGTCGTTCACCGGCACGATCGGCAGGACCGGGCCGAAGATCTCTTCCTGCATCACCGGCGACTCGGGCATGACGTCGCGCAGCACCGTCGGCGCGAGGTAGCGGGTGGCGGCGTCGTGCTCACCGCCGACCGCGACGGTGCCGGAGTCGAGCAGGCCGACCAGCCGCTGGAAGTGGCGGTCATCGACGATGCGGGCGTAGTCGGAGCTGTCCTTGGGTTCGTTGCCGTAGAAGTCGAAGACCGACCGGCGGACGAGCTCGACGAAGCGGTCCTCGAGCCCGCGGCTCACGAGCACGTAGTCCGGCGCGATGCAGGTCTGACCGGCGTTGAGGAACTTGCCCCAGGCCACCCGGCGGGCGGCTACCTCGAGGTCGGCGGACTCGTCGATGTACACGGGGCTCTTGCCCCCGAGCTCCAGCGTCACCGGGGTGAGGTGCTTGGCCGCCGCCTCCATCACCACGCGCGCCACGCGCCCGTTGCCCGTGTAGAGGATGTGGTCGAAGCGCTGCTCGAGCAGGGCGGTCGTCTCCTCGACGGCGCCTTCCACCACCGCGACGCACTCGGGGTCGAGGTACTCCGGGAGCAGGCGGGCGAGGACGGCACTCGTGGCGCTCGCCACCTCCGACGGCTTCGCGACGACGCAGTTGCCGGCCGCGATCGCGCCCGCCACCGGGGCGAGCAGGAGCTGCACCGGATAGTTCCACGGCGCGATCACCAGGACGACACCCACCGGCTCACGCACGATTCGAGCGCGCGCCGGCTTGGTGACCAGCGGCGCGTGCACTCGCTCGGGGCGCGTCCATCGACGCAGCCGCTTCAGGATGTAGTCGATCTCGGCGATCACGAAGCCGATGTCGGTCGCCCACGCCTCGGCGCGCGGCTTGCCGAGGTCGGTGGCGAGCGCGTCGAGCAGCTCCTGCTCGCGCTCCTGGAGCATCCGCTTCATGGCCTTGAGCTGGGCGCGCCTCCAGTCGAGGGGGCGCGTGCGGCCGCTCTCGAACGACGCGCGGAGGCGGGCGACGAGCGCGGCCGCGTCGGGGCCGGTCGCGGACTTTCGGGCCTTCCGTGGTGTCGGCGCGTCGGGCGTGGTGGCGTCGGGCAGGGTGGTGGTCACGGCGGGGCTCCTGGGCATCGGCGGCGGGGTGGGCGTCAGAGCAGGTCGAGCAGCGTCCGGAGGTCGGGGGCGACGGTCACGCTCGGGTCGATGGTGCCAGGAGCGGTGTCGTCGGGCCAGTGGCCGTCTCGCCGCAGGTACATCGGCGTCATGCCGGCGGCGAGGGGGCCCACGACGTCGGGACCGTAGGTGTCGCCGGTGAACAGGGTCGTGGCCGGGTCGGCACCGAGCTTGTCGAGCGTGTGTCGGAAGATCAGCGGGTGGGGCTTGCGGGCCCCCGCCCACGCCGACGACACGATGACGTCGACCGCAGCCGTGAGACCGGCCTCCTCGACGGCCTCGGCGAGGTCCCAGTCCCAGTTGGAGCAGATCGCCAGCCGAAGGCCCCGCGCCCGCAGCTCGGCGAGGACCTCGGGCACCTCGTCGTACGCCTCCAGCACGCGGGCTTCGTTGCCCTCGCGGAGCTTGGTGAGGATGACCTCGTACTCGCCGGGGTGGACGTCGGTCTCCGACAGCATCGAGAGGAGGCGCTGCTGCTGCCACGCGACGTAGTGGTCGCGGCTCTGCGAGTGCTCGTGGTGCTCGATCCCGTCGAGCCCGTCGTTCCAGAAGCGCTCACGCACCTCGTCGGAGAGCTCGACGCCGTGCTCGGCGAGCACGACATCGATCGAGACCCACTGCGTGGCCCGGGCCAACGTGCCGTAGAAGTCGAGAAGCACGGCCTCGACCCGGATGGGGTGTTTGTGCAGGTCAGAGGCGGTGTCACCGACCCGGCGCTCATCGCGTCCCATCAGCATCCCATCAAGGTGGAGGAGAGACATGGCCAGAGGACGATTCCGAGACGGTATCCGACCCGTGGGGCCCTCCCGTTGGGAGGTCGTCGTGTCGTGGCGTGAGCCCGATCGGAGCTTCAAGCAGCTCAGCCGAACTGTCGCCGGCAGCCGCCGAGACGCCGAGCGGGTCCGAGATGACCTCCGCAACCGCCGCCACAGCCGTGGCCTCGGAAGCTCCGACGATGACTTCGGCGCGGTGCTCGAAGAGTGGATCGACATGAAGGAGCGGTCGCTGTCGCCTTCGACGGTCGACGTCTATCGCCAGGTCATCCGGAACCGGCTTGTGCCGGCGCTCGGCGCCAAGAAGGTCCGGCGCCTGACCGCTCGTGACCTCGACCGCTACTACGCGCGACTCCACGACGAGGGTCTCGCGTCCGGCACCATCGCGAAGCTGCACTCCATCATCCGCGGTGCGCTTGGCCAAGCGCGCAAGTGGGGCATGGTCGGCGCGAACGTCGCGGATGACGCCTCGCCGCCCACCAACGTCCGGCGGCCGATCGTTCCCGTTTCGGCTGACACGGTCGCCCGCATGCTCGAGCGATCCGACGACTGGTTCGCCGTCCTCTTCCGGGTCGCAGCGGTGACCGGTGCTCGGCGGGGCGAGGTGGTCGGGCTGCGTTGGTGCGACATCGATCTCGAGGGCAGCTCGATCACCATCCGTCGCTCTGTGGTGCGGAGCAAGAACGTCCGAGTCGTGCGTGACACGACGAAGACCAACCGGCACGGCACTGTCAGCATCGATCCCGCGACGACCGCGACCTTGCGTGGATGGCGAAAGCACTGCGTCGAAGTCGCGCTCGCGTGCGGCGTGGCGCTCCCTGACGACGCGTACCTATTCGCGCCTGAACCCAGCGGGTCGCGGCCGCGCTGGCCCAAGGATGTCAACTACGAGTTCAACCGGATCCGGGACTCACTCGGTCTCAGCGGTTTCACGTTCAAAGACGCAACGCGGCACTTCGTCGCGACGCAGCTCATCGCTCGCGGCGAGGATGTCCGCACCGTCGCCGGAAGACTCCGTCATGCCACGCCGTCGCAGACGCTCAACACGTACGCGCACTTCCTCCCCGAGCGAGACCGCCAGGCGAGTCATGTCATCGGCAATATCTTGGACGGCAACGACGGCGAGGGCCTCGGCGACGATCGTCGGCAAGGACACGACGCGACCGGGCTCGACTAGCAGCGTCGCCTCGACGCCACTCTCACGTCACAGATCGGGTCACTGCGTGTAGCGCGTGGTGACAACCAGAAGTGCCCCCGGCGCCAGCGCGAACTGGCCCGGGGGCGTGGCCAATACCTGACTTGGAGGTACCGGCGATGGATGACGCTACGCGCCTGTTCGATGAGATGCCCGAGGAGCTCGACGCTGCTCGAGCCGCGCTCGGGAGCATGGTGGGCGACCTCACGCACACCGTTCTGGGCTTGTTCTCGGAACGTGCGGTGACGGTGGGGGAACGGATCGGTCGGGCGGGCGGTGACCCGCTCGAGGTGCTCGTCGTGTTCGCGTCGACGTTGCGGGTCCTCGCGGACGGCTTGGACTCGGCGCTGTTCGACGAACCCGAGGTTTGATCGGTCACCGATGTTGGTTGCGGGTGTGGGGAGATGCGTTGGGTGGACAGTCGAGTCGGAGGTAAGCCCGTATGGCTGTCGAAACGTCCGTGCCCCCTGCACCCGCGGCCGAAGAGGTCGACGGGGACGAGTACCTGGAAGGTGTGATCGAGCGCCTCGCTGGCGAGGGGCAGCGGTTGGTGCTGTCGATCGCGGAGACCGCGTCGATGCTGGGGATCTCACGCGGCCTCGCGTACGACCTGGCGCGCCGCGGTGAGCTGCCGACGATGCAGCTCGGTCGGCGCCTCGTGGTGCCGCGCACAGCGTTGGCAAGCTTCATCGCAAGCCGCTCGGCGGTGGTGGCATCGTGAGCGCCCGTCGACGGCTCCTCGTCGCCGGGGTGGCGCTCGTCGCGGTGTCGGGCACCGTCCTGGCATCGCCGGCGTCCGCAGCGGAAGACGGACGGGTATCGGTGCGCGAGTGGGCGCGCCGTGTCTGTGTCGCGACGATCCCCGCCGCCGAGAGCCTGCTCGACGATGTGACCGCCACGCCGCCAGATAACACCTCGGTGTCCGCGGCCGATGTAGAGGCCCGAGTCGCTCACATGGATGGCCTGGTGGATGGCGTTGAGCGACTGCTCGGGGATCTGCGCGGCGGGATGGTCGACGCGGGGATCCCGCGGCTGCGCGGTGCGACGCGTCAACTCCGTGTGTTGGTCCGGGAGCTCGACGAGGTGCTGCGAGGTTTCGAGACCTTGCACGAGGAGATCGAGCGGTTCGGTCGCGACGTGCTCGTCGATCCCGACCGTGCAGTGGACCGCGTCACGACCGCCGCGCATCGCTACCTGTCTCGGGACGCGTTCGCTGGGGTCGTCGAGGTGTGGCCGCCGTGGTTCAGTGAGGAGCTCGCGAGGGTGCCCGACTGCATGGTGCTGGTCGGCGTCTTGGGCGACACGACCGGCGCCGCCTGACTCCCGCCCGCGTCGGGTCACGGCTCGACGCGGGCACTGTCCACGCTCGTGTGAAGCACGCAACGATCCCGGCCAGGATCCGATGGTCCGGTCCATATGGCTCACGGCTCGCTGGGCGGCTGCTCACTGCTGTGAGCGTTGGCGTGGCGGCGGCCGAAGCCGTTGGGGTAGTCGGCGGCCGTGTCGCGTTCCGACCGATTGTCCTCGGCGCGGTGATCGTCGTTGCCGTCGTGGGACTCGGTGCCGGGGGACGAGCCGCTCGGGACGCGCCACGTCGGGGTCTGGTGTCGTTGGCTGAGCTCGCGGCTGGGTTGTCGGAGAGCGCGGTGGTCGACGCGACCGTCGCGCGACTGACGCCGTCACTGGCGCGGGGGGAGGGTGCCGTGCCGTTGGCGGTCCATGTCGGAGATCACCACGTCGAGGTGTTCTGGACCGGTCCGCCACCATCGCCCGCTGGCGGGTTCGTCGCCGCGGCGACCGGATGGGTCTGGACCGTCGACGGTCCGTCGCTCGAACGGCTCCTCGAACGTGCGACAGCAGACGTGACGGCGTCAGTTCTGCCCGCGTTGATTCCGATCGGCGCGACCGGACTCGGCGACCTCTGGCTCAACGTCGAAGCGCTCCGCCTCGTCCACCTCACGGGGGCACCCGACCACACGGACGCGATCGGGACGCATCTCGAGTCGCTGCTCCGACACCAGCCTGTCGACGTGCGCACCCTCGGATCGAGCGCGGGCGAGGCGCGTGGAGCGGACGAACCAGTCGATTCGTCGGATGACTCCGAGGCGCTGGACGTGGGCGCCGCAGTCGAGATGGCTCGTCGCCATCGAGTCGGTGTCCGTCGCCTCCTCGACGAGCACCGGGTGCCCTCGATGCCGGCTCTGAGAGTTGCCGTGCCGGAGGGTGCGTGGGCTCCGCTCGTCATCACGGCGTGCGATGTGCACGACGCCGAGCGGGAGTCGCTGAAGCGACTGGTGCTCGCGGCGCGTGGTGAGCGCAGCGGCGTGACATGCATCTTCGTCGGTGCCGAGGCGCCATCGGAGTGTGTGCGCGTCGAGTGTGGAGCCGCGACTATGCGCCTCGGGTTCCTGGGAGATCTCGAGGTCGTGATCCCCGACCTCGCCGAGCGCGCGGCGCCGCGCGAGACCGATGAACAGTGGCGGCCACCACTGGAGCCAGCCTCCCGCGTCCAAGCATCCCCGGCTGGGCCGACACTCGGATCAGTGGTCGTGCGGGTGCTCGGACCGGTGCTGATCGACGGAACCCGCGCGCCGCTTGCCGGCAAGGGCGCGGAGCTCGTCGCCTACCTGGCGTGCAACCCGGCGGGCGTGTCGGTCGAGCGGATCAAGGGGGCGTTGTGGCCCGAGGAGGTCGTGGCGCACAAGTCGTTCCGGAACCGGGTGTGGGCATGCCGCCAGGCCCTAGGTGACGACGAGGACGGCGAGCCGCGCCTTCGCCACTTGGACGACGGTGTCGCGCGCGTCGCTGACTCGGTCAGCACCGATCTCGACGAGGTGGAGGCAGGGCTGCTCGCGGCTCGCGACGCCGAGCCTGACGGCATCGCGCGGCTGCACGCAGCATTGGGTGCGGTGCGGGGCCGTCCCTTCGATGAACCGTCGGGCTATCAGTGGGCGTTCGCTGACCTGCACGTTGCGCATGCCGAGCGGGTCGTGACCGACGCCGCGACCCGCCTGGCCGAGCTTTGCCTCGACGTGGGCGATTGGCGTGCGGCGTTGTGGGCCGCGGAGCAGGGGCAGCTCGCGGTGCCCGGATCCGAGCCGCTGGCGCGGGTGCGGATGCGGGCGTTCGCGGCAGGGAATGACCCGCGTGGCATCGAACGTGCGCTTCGGGATCTCGTCGCGAGCCTGGATGGCGACGCCGACGCGATCGCACCGGAGACCCGCACGCTCTACGACCAGCTACGTGCACCGGTGTTGGCGGAGGGCTGGTCCGCGCCGTCGCGAGGCGGTGCGTCTACGGAGGCGTCGGGAGGCGGGTGAGGGGGTCGACGAGCTGGCCGCCGACTCGGACCTCGAAGTGGAGGTGGGGGCCGGTAGAGAGTCCGGTGGAGCCGACCAACCCGATCCTCTCCCCGCCGGCGACTGACTCACCTGCCGTGACGCCGATGTGGGAGAGATGGCAGTAGCGCGTCTGCAGCTCTGCGCCGTGGTCGATGGTGATCGAGTTGCCGCAGCCGCCTTCGCCGCCGGCGCGGACCACGGTCCCGGCCGTGGGCGCACGGATCGGCGTGCCCGCGCTGGCGGAGATGTCGATGCCCGCGTGGAACCGGACCGTGCCCAGGATTGGGTGCACCCGGTTCCCGAACCCGGACGCGATCCGCCCGACCACCGGCCACGCGAACGGCCCACCGCGCATGCTCGTGGTGGCGGTGTAGGCGGCGGCTTTGGCGAGGACCTGATCGACGTACGCCCAGGAGTGGTTGTAGCGGTAGATGGCGCCGCGGAGGTCAAAGACGCGGCCTTCGGTGCCGCAGAGGTACGCGGCCGCGCCGTAGATCGCGTCGAACGCGTTGTGCACGTCGGGCGGTCCCGCACGGCCGGGGGCGCTACGACCCCAAGTGGCCCAGGTAGTCGAGAGGAACTGCATCGGCCCGAGCGCGCGGGCATAGCCGTCGGGTTGGCCAGGGTCGAGGATGCGAGCTCGTCCCGCGCTGCCGTCAAGGGGCGGCCCTTGGATCGGGGGCCGGACGTCGCCCGTCGTCGGTTGCACGCGGCCTTGGCCGTGATGGGACTCGACCCAGCCGATCGCGGCGAGGACCGGCCACGGCAACCCGGGACACGTCGCGGCGGCGGCCCGGTACACGGGCAGCAGCACGGCGGGGATCTCACTGGTCGCGGTGTCGCTCGGCGCGCCGGTATTCGTGAACGCGAGTCCGAGCATCGCGACGAAGCACAGGAATGTGGCCACGACCGCGACGGGAATCGCGACGAGACGCACCATGCCCACCCAACGCGCCATGCGACCGCCCTCACCAACATCGGTCGCCACGGTGTTGGTTCGCGTCGGTCTCGTGTGCGTTGAGCCCGCAGGAACCAACGTTCGAGCTGGAGGCGTCCCGTGCTGGAGTGCATCGCGACACGAGCGATCGACGTGTTGGCCTGGATCGGCGCGCAGGGCGTCGACGCGAACCCGACCTCGAAGGGCC
>CAZKTS010000397.1:0-20662 GCA_964555735.1 uncultured Bifidobacteriaceae bacterium | reverse complement strand
GCGGCGGATCGCCTTCAGTCCGCAGATTCGCGGGCCGCGGGCCGGGGAGGCGCGCAGCGAGTGGAGGATCTTCGTCGATGTCGCGCGGCGAGTCGATCCCGACCGGGCCCATCTCATCGCCTTCGACTCGGGTGAGGAGATCCGCGAGGAGATCGCTCGCGTCGTGCCTGCCTACGACGGCATCGAGGCGCTGCAGGCCACCGGCGACACGGTGCAGTGGGGTGGCGCACGCCTGTGCGCCGACGGCGTGTTCCCGACCCCCGACGGCAAGGGTCACTTCCGCGCGGTCCGGCCGCCGGCGCGCGACGACGACGGCCGCCTGCGTCTGTCGACCCGGCGGGGCAAGCAGTTCAACACGATGGTGTTCGCCGACCGCGATCCGCTGACGGGTGCCCACCGCGACTCGGTGATGCTCGCGGCCGACGACTCGGACCGGCTCGGCCTGCGCGATGGTGCGCCCGTGCTCGTGCGCTCCGACCATGGCCAGCTCGCCGGCCGGGTGTTCGTGGCGCCGATCGCCCCGGGCAACGTCCAGGTGATGTTCCCCGAAGGCAACGTGCTGTTGCCGATGGGACGACGCGACGGCCCGTCGGGTGTACCCGACTACACCGCCCTCGTGACGATCAGCGCGGCCGACGCATGAACGACACCGACCTGCTCGAGGTGTTCCGCGCCGCAGCCGAGGTCCAGCGCGCCGTGCTCGCGCCCCTCCAGGGCGCCGACCGTCGCGCCCGCACCGAGCGCGCGGGCCAGTACGCGCTCGACCTCGTCGCCGACGATGCCATCGTCCCGCTCCTCCACGATGCCGGTCTGCGCGTGGTGAGCGAGGAGTCCGGCGTGACCGGCCCGAGCGATGCCGAGATCACGGTGGTGCTCGATCCCGTCGATGGCTCGACCAACTGCGCGCGCGAGATCCCCTACTGGGCCATCTCGCTCTGCGCGCTCGACGGCGACGGCCCGCGCATCGCGCTCGTCGCCAACCAGGCCACCGGCGAGCAGTTCACCGCCACCCGAGGTGGCGGAGCGTGGGTCACCGGTGCTGGCGGCGAGCGACGGCGGCTCGTCCCGTCGACCGCGCGTCGCGTGGAGGACGGACTCATCGGGGTGGCGGGCACCCCTCGCCGCCGCCTCCCGTGGAAGCAGTTCCGCGCGCTGGGCTCCGCGGCGCTCACGCTGTGCGACGTCGCTGCCGGTCGGGTCGACGGCTACCTCGACACCTTGGCCGACGGGCACGCGCCCTGGGACTACCTGGGCGGCCTGCTGGTCTGCACGGAGGCGGGTGCGGTCGTCGTCGACGCGGCCGGACGCGAGCTCGTGACCGATGACCCCGACGCGCGCCGCACGCTCGCCGCCGCCGGAACTCCCGAGCTCGCGGGCTTCCTCGCGGCCGAGACCGGACCGGCCGCGTGAGCGTCGACCTCGACGGCTTGCTCGCGGCTGCGGTCGACGCCGCGCGGGCCGGCGCGGCGGTGGTGCGCGACGCGTTCGGTGCCGCTCGCAACGTCCAGGCCAAGAACCCGGGTGACTGGGTCAGCGATGCCGACCTGGCGAGCGAGCGCGCCATCCGCGCCGTGCTCGCGGCTGCGTCTCCCGACATCCCGGTCGTGGGCGAGGAAGAAGGCGGGGAGCAGGCCGAGCGTCGCTGGCTCGTGGACCCACTCGACGGCACGGCCAACTTCGTGCACGGGTTCCCCATCGTCGGGGTGTCGATCGCCCTCGTCGAGGGCGACCGCCCCGTGGTCGGTGTGGTCGACGCGCCGTTCCTCGGCGACTGCTACACGGCGCGCCTCGGCGGTGGTGCGTTCCGGAACGGCACACCGATCGCGGTGAGCGACCGGCCCGTCGCCGAGGCGATCTGCGCCACCGGCTTCCCGTTCCGCAAGAAGCGCGAGCGCCTCGACGAGTACCTCCCCGTCTTCGAACGGGCGCTGCGCGCACTCGAGGACCTCCGCCGCGCCGGCGCCGCGAGCCTCGATCTTTCGTGGAGCGCGGCGGGCGTGTTCGACGGCTACTTCGAGCAGGCGCTCGGACCGTGGGACGTCGCGGCGGGGGGCGTCCTCGTGCGCGAGGCCGGCGGCATCGTCACCGACTGGGCCGGCAACGACACCGCGTGGCTCACCAGCGGCGACGTGGTGGCCGCGCCGCCGGCGGTGCACGAGCGGCTGCTCGCGCTCATCGCCGGTCGCTGAGCGCAGGCCTTCGCGTCACGCGCCGGGCGGCGGAGGCGGCGGGCCGCTCGGCCGCCCCTGCGGCGCGCCCGGAGCACCGGCCTGCTGGCCGGTGCCCTCGGTCCCGCCGAGCGGACCCTGGACGCCGGACGTCCCGCGGAAGCAACCGACCGTGTACGGGTAGTCGACCGTCGCGACGTAGTGGTAGATCGTCTGCCACTTCCCGTTGAACTTCACCCGGCTCGTCGTGCCGTGGCACTCGTCGAGATCGGCACTGGTGAGCTCGTTGCCGTCGGCGTCGCGCGGTCCGTAGATGCCGAACCCGTCGAACGCCCAGCCGATCAGCTTCGACTGGCCGGTGCCCGAGTCGAGGTCGGCGAGCACGCATCGCGACACCGAGTGGTAGTGGTACAGCCCCGCCTGCTGTGGGTGGCCGTCGCAGTCGTCCTGCACCTCGTACGCCACCGCGTCGCGTCCGCCGGCGTCGACCGCATTGAAGAGCGCGACGCCGGACTTGAGGATCCCGACCTCGCCGCCCACGCAGGAGGGTTCGTCGGCGACCGTCGGCGTGAGCGGCACCGAGAAGCTGATCGACTGCTCCGAGATGCTGTTCGGGTTCCGGTCGACTTGATACGCGTCGTCGTCGGGTGAGACCGGGAAGACGCCCGTCGTGTGGTCGGTCGGGAGGGCGTTGGTGGTGAAGACCCGCGTTCCGTCCTCCTTGGTGACGGTGAACTTCGCGTTCGGCCAGTCGACGCTGCCGTCGACGGTGGCCTTCTTGGTCCGGTCGTACGTGCCGTCGCCGTTGATCCACGCACCCTCGGTCTGCGCGCCGGGCGCTTCGGTGTAGGTCTCGCGACAGGTCCAGAGACCACCGACCGTCGGCTCGGTCGTCGTCTCGCCGATGGGCAGGTGGGTCTCGTCGACGCCCGTGTCGGTGCCCTCGTCGCCGTGCGCCGCGGCGGGTGCGGCGATCCCGAGCACCAACGCCGCGGTCGCCATCGCCGCTCCGATCAGTCGTCCCCGCATCGGTCGCTCTCGCATTGGATGGCGCTCTCCTCGTCGTGTGCGTCCGGGAACGTCCCGGGTGCCGGTCCGGCGTCGGTGATCATGCGGGGTGCGACCTGTGCGCACCCTGAGGAGGCGTCAGGTGCTGAGCCCGAGTGCCTGACGGGCCGACCGGACCGGCTTGCGGTGCCGGGCGACGTCGTCACCGAGGGCCGAGTAGATGGCGTCGGTGATGTCGATGACGCGCGTCTCGGCGTCGACGTAGCCCGCGAGACCGTTGGCGACGACCGCGAACACCAGGCCGACGTCCGGGTCGGCGAGGCCACGCGACGACGCCATGCCCCCGTGCCCGAAGGCGCGGTGCCCGGTGCCACCGGTGAACTCCACCTGCACGCCGAGACCCCACGGGATGCGGTTGCCGAAGGTGACGTCCTTCACGCCCCGACGGTGCGTGGCGATCATCGCCTCGGTCGTCGTCGTGTCGAGGACGGGAGGGCCGAAGCCGAGCAGGGACTCGTAGAACCGGCCGAGCTCGCGTGCGGGGCCGCGCATGCCGCCGCCGGGCTCGACCTTCGCTCGGTGCCAAGGCTCGTTGTGGATCCGGTCGATGCGGTACTCGGCCATGGAGATGCTGCCGTCGTCGTCGAAGCGCGGGAGCCGGTGCCCCGACCAGACGACCGGCACGAGCGCGTCGCCGAGGGCGGCTTGCTCTTCGAGCGGCACGCCGAGGAAGGATCGCTCCAACCCGAGCGGCGCCGCGACCTCCTCGCGCAGGTAGCGGTCGATCCGGCGGCCGTCGACGCGCTCGACGACGGCGCCCAGGACCCGCCAGCCGCTTGCCGGGTGGTAGCCCGCTGCGGTGCCCGGCTCCCAGAGGGCCGGGGCGGCGGCTGTCATGGCGACCGACTCCTCCCAGGTGATGTCGGCGTCGAACGCCGGATCGCCGGGCATCGGAAAGCCGCCGGTGTGGGTCAGGACGTGGCGGAGCGTGACGCGCTCCTTGCCGTTGCCCCAGTCGTCGACGTAGTCGCGCACGAGATCGTCGAGCCCGAGCCGGCCCTGCTGCCAGAGCTGGAGCACGGCGACGGTGGTCCAGGGCTTGCCGGACGAGTACCAGAGCATGACGTCGTCGGTGCGGAGGGGGCGTCCGGGGATCGACTCGCCGATCGCGGCGTCGAGGACGGGCTCGCCGTGCAGCGAGACGTAGACCTGGGCACACGTGTGCAACCCGGCGGCACGCTGCTCCTCGAGCAGCTCCACCACTCTTCCGAGGTCGGGGGTGCCGGGCATCGGCGGTGCATCGTAGGTGGCACCGGTTAATGAGTTGACCCGAGGGCCGGGGCCTGCTTTCCTGGTCCGACCGCCACCGGCGGCGTACGAACCGACGAGTCCGACTCGGCCGAGCCGAGCGGCACAGGAAGGCACCGAGGCAGTGGAGCGCACCCGCACGACCAGCCAGCACCTGGCAGGCGTCGGGACCACGCGCGCTCACGCCCACGCGTGCTCGTACGCCATCACCCGGGGCTCGTGGTCGATCGTCATGCCGTTCCTCGGCGTGAACACCGCCCCGAAGCCCGGGCCCCGGCGGCACCTCCGGATCTCGTAACCCCTGCGGGGGACCGAGACACCAGGCCGCCGGGGCACCCCCGGCGGCCTTTCTTGTGTTTCGGGCCGCTTCCACCACCGACCTGACCGCACCGCGACCGACCAGCAGCCACCAGCAGCGAGAACTCACGAAGGAGCAGAGCGATGTTCGCCATCGAGTACGGGGGCGAGGAAGAGATCTGGCGGGACGAGGCCCGGTGCCGTGACGGCGCCGCGTCGCTGACCCCGCTGTTCTTCTCCGAGGCGCTCGACGACATCGCACGGGCCAAGGCCTTCTGTGCCGGCTGCGTCGTGCGCGAGGAGTGCCTCGACGCGGCGATCGTCCGGCACGAGCCGTGGGGCGTGTGGGGCGGCGAGCTCCTGGCGAACGGCAAGGTCCTCGCCAACAAGCGTCGGCGAGGCCGGCCGCCGAAGCGAGTGCGTCCCCAGGACGTGCTCCCCACCACGTGGGAGCTCCCGGTCGCCGACATCGCGTGACGGGACCATCAGCACGGATCACCAGCTTGCCGCGGACACGGCGGGCCGGGGTGACGACGGCCGGGGCATGACCCCCCGGTGCCCTGGTCGAGCCCCGGCCTGCCCGCGGCCGAGCAGAATGGCGATCGTGCTGACCGGGCTCGTCGCGATGGTGGTCCTCGCGGGGACGGCGATGGCCGCGCCGGCGGCGCCCGAGGAGCTGTTGCTCGACGATCGGACGCTCGCCGCCGTCGGGGTCACCGCGGAAGGCGCGGTCGACCTACCCGTGCCGGCACGGCCCGAGTGCCGCGGGATCCAGCAGGCGAGCGACGACGCGGCATCGACCGTGGTCACGACCGCGGCCCGTCGGTCGGCCGCGGGCACGCACGGTGTGCTGCTCGACGAGAACGTGCGCCAGTTCGCGACGAGCGCCGATGCCCGGGCGTTCGTGCAGCCGTACCGCGACGAGGACCCCGCGGAGGAGTGCGTCGAGGCGGTGCTGTCGGCGTTGGTCTCCGAGCGCGGCGTCGTCACCGACACCTTCGCCGACGATCGCACCGTCCGCCTCGGTGGTGCACCGAGCGTGGCCTACCTCGCCGAGGCGGCCTATCAGGACGGTGACCGGGAGCGGAAGGTCCGCGCCGAGCAGATCATCGGGCGCTCCGGCGCCTTCGTGGCCGACGTGCTGGTGGTCGCGCCCGATGACGAGTTCGTCGAGGTGGCCACGAAGGTGGAGCGCGCGTTGGCCCAGCGGCTGCGAGCCGCCCGTCAGTAGGGGAGTGACTGCCCGGCGTGCTTCGCGAGCTCGCGGATGCGCTGGCCCATCGTCTCCACGAGCTTCGGCACGATGTGGGGCATCGCGGTGCTGAGCATCTCGTTGAAGTCGTGGCGATCGAGCACCAGCAGCTCCGATGGCGCGGTCGCGGTGACCGTGGCTGTGCGCTCACCGCCGTCGATGAGCGCCATCTCGCCGAAGAACGAACCGGCGGTGAACACTGCGACCTTGTCGCCGTCGACGGTCACGTCGGCGGTCCCGTCGACCAGCACGAAGAACTCGCTGCCCGGGTCGCCCTGGCGGCACAGCTCCTCGCCGGCGTCGGCGTGGCGAGGCTGGGCGAGCGCGCCGATGCGCGCGAGCTCGTCGTCGGTGCACGCGGTGAACAGCGGAACCTCGCGGAGCAGCTCGACTCGCCGGTCGACGTCGGTCATGGATCCTCCTGGCAGGCGCTCGGCCGGACGGTACTGGGCACCGCGACGGTACTCTCGTGGGTTCGACGGGGCGCTTAGCTCAGCTGGAAGAGCACCTCCCTTACAAGGAGGGGGTCGGGGGTTCGAGCCCCTCAGCGCCCACGGTGGGGCCGAGGCGAGCGGCGTTGCGATGAGTTCGCCGCGGAGGGGCCGTCTGACTGGCATGGGAATCGAGAAGGTCAGGGTCACCGCCACGATCGACGATGCCCGGGCGATCGCCGCCACGCTGCCTCGTTCATACGAGGCGCTCGTGCGTGACACGGTGAGGTTCCGAGTCGGCCGCATCGTCTACGCAGCGTTCTCCGAGGACGACACCGTCATGGGCTTCGCGTTCCCGCGAGAAGAGCGGGAGGCGCTCGTGGCATCGGAGCCCGACACGTTCCTCATGCCACGGCCCGCCGAGATGAGGTACCGGTGGGTCTGCGTCCGACTCGCGGCCATCGATGTCGAGGAGCTGCGGGAGCTGCTCGTGGAGGCGTGGCGCATGTGCGTCCCGAAGAAGGTCAGCACGGCGTACGACGACGCGCACAGGGCGCGCGCATGACCCCCGTCGACCCAGGGGCCGCGATCGCACGCCGGATGTTCGAGCTGGTCGAGCCGATCGGCGTCATCCCGTACGCGGCCGACGAGCCCAACGAGGCGATGTTCGCCCTGGGCTTCACCGACTACTGGGACACGTACTTCGCCGGACGGGCAGCACCCCTGGGCTTGGTCCCGGCTGAGGTCGTGGACGCGCTCTTCTACAACTTCGCGCCCGGTGAGGTGGCGCGCCACATCCCGAAGGTGTGGGACACGACCACGCCCGATGCGGCGATCGCCGCTCGTGAGGCTGGGTGTGTGAAGGCGCTCCGGCGCATCCTGGGCGACGACGTCGACACTCCCGCGTTCGCGCGCGCGACTGACCTCCTCCTCGCCGCGGCGACCAGTGCGCCGATCGAGGGCCGACCGATGTACGCCGCCCTGCGCGCGATCGCCATCCCCGAGGAGGTGGTGGCGCGGTGCTTCCACGCCGCGTCGTTGTTGCGCGAGCACCGCGGCGACGGCCACATCGCCGCCCTGATGGTCGAGGGGATCGGCGGCCTCGAGGCCCACGTCCTCCTCGCCCTGGACCTGGGCATGCCGGCGCACGCCTTCGGGCGCATCCACCATCTCCCCGCCGCGCAGGTCGACGCCTTGATCGAAGGGATGCGCGGCCGCGGGCTGATCGACGACGCCGGCCTGCTGAGCGAACGAGGTCGCGCGGTCAAGGGCCGCGTCGAGGCGCTCACCGACGAGCTCGCAGCGAAGCCCTACGAGTGCCTCGAGCCCGCCGAGCTGGAGGAGCTCACGGCGACGCTGGAACCGCTCGCCGCCCGCCTCGTCGCCGCGCAGGAGTTCTGATCGAACCCGGCTCAGGCCAGCGGTGGGCGGTCCAGCACCCGGGGCGCGTACTCGACGAGCTGGATGCTGCCGTCGAAGGTCCGGCTGCTCAACATGTCGAGCGCGACGTCGGGATAGCCGTCGTAGATGCGCTCGCTGCCGGTCTTCCCGGTGATCACCGGGAAGAAGACGACCCGGAAGCGGTCGACGAGACCGGCCTGGAGCAATGACCGGGAGAGGCTGAGGCTGCCGATCGTGCTCATCGGGCTGGTGCCCTGCTCCTTCATCTGGCGCACGGCCTCGATCGCGTCGCCGCTGACGAGCTCGGAGTTCGCCCACGACAGCGGCGCCGACAATGAAGAGGAGAAGACGACCTTCCGCGCGTTCGTGAGCCCGGCCAGCGAGTCGGCCTCCTCCGCGCCGGCACCTTCGGGCGGCTGCGTGGCGAACCCGGACATGAGCCGGTAGGTGTTCGCGCCCATGAGCAGCGTGGTCTCGGGATCGGAGTCCTCCTCGAGCCACGCGAGGTACTCGGGGCCCTCGAGCCCCCACCATCCGGGCCAGCCCTCGCCGGACGCGTAGCCGTCCAACGAGGTGATGAAGTCCACCAAGAGCTCGGGCATCGGTTGCTCCTCCGTCGGTGTGCGTGCTTCCCAGTGTCGACCGCGCGGCGCCGCCGCACTCATCGGTCGAGCGTCGTGCCGGGACCTCTGACCAGAGCATGCCCACCGGACGGGTGGCAGTTCTCGCCGTACGCTGTCGTGTGTGGGCGGGGGCATCCGACGCCCGAGTGATCTCGGGATCTGCACGTAGTGAGCCGCCCGGAGTCGTCCGCGGCACAGGGCTCCTCGGGTCGCGTTCCGACGCGGGGCCGAACGATGAACCCGTGGATCATCGACGGGGTGATCGCCGCGGCCTTCGTCATCGTCGGGTTCCTGGGCACATCGGGGCGGGGCAACGTTCCGAGGTCCGACTACCAACCCATGGACGCGCTGGGAATCGCACTCGTGCTCGGTGCAACGGTCCCGTTCGCCTTCCTGCGCCGAGCTGCACTCGCGGTCCTGATCGTCGCCGGATCGTGCGTCGTCATGCTGAGCTGGCTCGGCTACAACGAGGGCGTCACGCCGATCTTCCTGTACGTCGCGGCGGTCGCCGTCGGCATCTCCTGCACGTCATGGAAGACGGCCGCCGGCGCGGCGTTCATGTTCGTGGCGCTGATCGCGCTGCTGCTGGTGAGTCACACGCAGTTCGACGCGGGGCAGTTCGCGCTCAACGTCGCCATCTTCACTTCGGCGTTCATGATCGGTGTCACCATCCGATCGCGCCGGCTGCGCATCGTGGCGCTCGAAGACCGCGCCGCGGCGGTCGAGCGTGAGCGCGAAGAGGAGGCAAGGAATGCGGCGACGCGGGAGCGGTTGCGGATCGCGCGGGAGCTCCACGATGTGGTCGCCCACTCGATGGGTGTGATCGCGGTCCAGGCCGGCACCGGTGAGCACCTCATCGATACCGACCCCGACCATGCGAAGCGGTCGCTCCATGCCATCGCCGAGGTGAGCCGCTCGGCGCTGGTCGAGATCCGTCGCATGCTCGGCGTGCTCCGGGAGGACGACGGATCGGACGGTGCCGGGCCGACCCGTGGCCTCGACGACCTCGACGACCTCGCTCGTGAGCTCGGTGGCTCGCAGGTCGACGTCAGGGTCGCGATCCAGGGTGATCGTGCCGGCCTCCCGCGGAGCGTGGATCTCACTGCGTATCGCATCGTCCAGGAGGCGCTGACGAATGTGCTGAAGCACGCGGGTCAGGCGACGGCGTCGGTGTCGGTGGACTACGACCCGGGCGCGGTCCGACTCACGATCAGCGATGACGGCGACGGCGACGAGCGCGGTCGACCGGAGGGCCCTGGCGGCTACGGGCTCGTGGGTATGCGAGAGCGCGTCGCGGCCTACGGTGGCACCTTCGCCGCGGGTCCACGCTCCGGCGGGGGCTTCGAGGTCTCGGCGTGGTTGCCGTACGAGGAGAGCCGCGCGTGATCCGGGTCGCAGTGGCCGACGACCAAGAGCTGGTTCGAAGCGGCTTCGTCGCCCTGCTCAACTCCGACGCGACCATCGAGGTGGTCGGGGAGGCGGCAGACGGTGCTGAAGCGGTTGCGCTCGTCGCTCGCACGCGGCCCGACGTCGTCTTGATGGACATCCAGATGCCGAAGCTCGACGGCATCGAGGCGACGCGGCGGATCGTGGACGCCGAACCGGCGTCGCCGGTGAAGGTGGTGATGCTCACGACCTTCGAGCGCGACGACTACGTGCACGCCGCGCTCCGGGCCGGCGCGAGCGGCTTCCTTCTCAAGGACACGCGGCCGGTCGACCTGTTGCACGCAGTGCACGTCGTTGCCAGCGGTGAGGCGCTGCTCTCGCCGAGCGTCACGCGCCGCTTGATCGAGGAGTTCGCACGGGCGGAACCATCGCACGACGACCAGTACGACGGTGCACTCGCAACGCTCACCGAGCGTGAACGCGAGGTGCTGGTCGCGGTGGCGAGCGGGCTCTCCAACGCGGAGATCGCGGAGACCTTGTTCATCTCGCACGCGACGGCGAAGACGCACGTGAGCAGGCTCCTGTCGAAGCTCCACGCTCGCGACCGGGCCCAGCTCGTGGTGGTCGCGTACGAGTCCGGTGTCGTCGCGAAGGGGTCCGCCGGCGAGGAGTGACACATCCGTGCGCGAGCACGCCCGCCCTCCGCGAGTCGGAGAGCGGGCGTGACCCGGGCGCGCGGTGGCTATGCAGCCGAGCGAGCAGCGTGCCGCTCGCCCTTCCTCGTCGTGCGGATCATCCACACGCCGAGCGCCGCGACGGCGAGACCGAGCGGGATGGCCCACGGTGCGAGCAGGGCCTGGAAGCCGACGACACCGCCGACGACGAGGGCGATGCTGATCGTCTTCGGGAAGACCTTGGCGCGATAGCTCGCGACGCCGAATGCCGCCCAGCCGACGGCGAAGAGCAGGTAGCTCGAGATCGCACCCAGGGCCAGCAGCACGGACGGGTCGGCGCCGAGCACGCGTCCCGCCGCGGGCCCGTCGGCGATCGAGGGCACGGCGAAGGTCTCGAACCACAGGTCGCCGCCGAGCATCATCGTGCCGACGACCGCCGCGCCGAACGCGAGCAGTCCGAACCGGCCGGCGCGACGCGCCTGCCACGCGTAGGCACCGACGAGCGCCAGCATCAACACGACGAAGCCGGCCATGTACACGACGCCACCGAGCTGGAAGACGGGACTCTGCGACGTCGGTACGTGGTCCTTCGGATCGAAGGGCAGCATGACGAGCTGCGCGATGGTGATCAGGAGGCCCGCCGCGAGGGCGAGCGGACCGGTGAGGCGGGCGACCGGCGAACGGCTGCCGCGGTCGGGCACTTCGACCGTCATGGTGCGGAGGGCCGGAGGCCGGTCCAGGGTCGTGGTCATCGGGTTGCTCCTTGTTCGTGCCCGCTCGGCGGGCAGGGTGCGCCGGGTTCGGTCGCTCGACGCACCATGCGGGAGCCGGGGTCCCGAGGCATCGCCCTCCAGGGCGTTGCCGGGTGGCCGTGGGGATGATCGTCAGCCCCGCCAGGGTGCCGACGCGTACATCCCGAGATGTACGCGTCCCGTAGCCTCCGGCGTGTGACGGACGACCGACCTGGAACGCCGTGGCTCCCGGACGGCTTCGAACCGCCGGCTCGTCTGGACCTCCCGACCGGACACCACCTGCGGCCGATCGCGGCCGACGACATCGATCTCGACTACCCGGCAGTGATGGGCTCCCAGCCGCGACTCTTCGAGATCTTCGGGGCGGCGTGGGGGTGGCCGCCGGCGGACCTGACCCGACAGGAAGACCTCGACGAGCTGGTGCGCCACGCCGACGAGATGGCCGCTCGCCTGTCGTACAACTACGCGATCTTCGACCGGGACGAGACCGCGCTGCTCGGCTGCGTGTACGTCGATCCTCCGGAGAAGGTCGGTGCCGACGCCGAGATCTCGTGGTGGGTGGTCGACGCCGAGGTCGGTGGCGAGCTCGAGGCGTGCCTCCCGACGGAGGTCCGGCGCTGGATCGCGTCGGCGTGGGCGTTCGCCGCGCCGCGGTTCATCGGTGAAGGACTCGACCTCACGTGGGCCGAGCAGCTCGCGTTGCCGGACGTGTCGCGCGAGCCGAGCTGACCGCGCCGGGCCTCCCGCCGGGTGCGGCGAGAGACCCGGACGCGACAGCCCGTGCTCAGACGGTCTCGCTCGACCGCTGACCCCCGTACACGGCCAGGCCGTAGATCACGAGGATGTCGACGAGGATGGCGATGAACGCCCACGTCGTGTTCGTGTTCAGCCACGCGAGCTGCGCGATCGCGTTCAGCGACGCGGTGAAGATGCCCACGACCGCACCCCAGGTGCGGCCGGTCAGGATCGCGAAGCTGGCGCAGATCTGGATGATGCCCCAGATCAGGAAGAACCAGCCCCACGTCTCGAGGTTCGAGAACAGCACCTCGTTGACGAGATAGCCGGACGAGCCATCGATCGCGGTGAGCCCGCCGATCACGTTGAAGAAGCCCACGATCATCAGCATGATGCCGGCGAAGGTGAGCCAACCGAAGCCCTTCATGGATTCCCCTCCCGTTGTCCGGTCGACCGCGGAGTTGCCGTCTCCCGGAGTGGCGACATCATGCCGTCCGGCGAAGCGGGCTGCTCGGTGCGGACGCGTCACCGTCGGGCGAGGGTGCTCCGCAGCTCCTCGGCCGGCATGGGGCGGTGGAAGTGGAAGCCCTGGCCGAACCGGCAGCCGAGCGAGAGGAGCTCGGCCACCTGCTCGGGCGTCTCGACGCCCTCGGCGATCACGTCGATGCCGAGCTGGCGCCCGAGGCCGATGATCGCCTCGACGACGGCGTGGTGGCTGCTCGCGCTGTCGGCGATCGCCGCGGTGAAGGAGTGGTCGATCTTCAGGAGCGAGACCGGTAGCTGGGTCAGGACCGCGAGCGAGGCGTACCCGGTGCCGAAGTCGTCGGCGGCGATTCGGATCTGGCGCGCGTCGAGGCGGCGGAGCGCTTCGGCAGCGCCTCCCGTCGTCGTGAACAGCGAGGTCTCGGTCATCTCGAGGCAGAGCTGCGACGGGTCGAGGTCGTAGCGCTCGAGGGCAGCGAGCAGCACGTCGGCGAACGTCGGGTCCGAGAGCTGCGCCGGCGTGATGTTCACCGCCAGACCGAGCGTGAGGTCCTCGGTCGCGAGCCACGCCGCGCACTCGTCGAGGGCACGATCGAGCACGCGCGCCCCGATGTCTGCGATCAGGCCGAGCTCCTCTGCGACCGGCAAGAACGCACCGGGCGCGAGCAGGCCGCGCTCGGGGTGGTGCCAGCGCACCAGTGCCTCGACGCCGACGACCGCGCCCGTGGTGAGGTCGTGCTGAGTCTGGTAGTGGACGACGAACTGATCGGTGCGCAGCGCGTCGCGGATCGCCGCCTCGAGCTCGAAGCGGCTGTGGGCGATCGCGCCCAGCGTGTCCGAGAACACCTCGACGCGATGGCGGCCGCGCTGCTTCGCCTGGTACATGGCGACGTCGGCGTTCCGCAGGAGGTTCTCGCTCGTCTCGTTGGGCCTCGCCATCGCGATGCCCACGCTCGCGGTGGTCACCACCTCCCGGCCCGCCACGACCAGCGGCTCGCCGACGCTCTGGAGCAGGCGGTGTGCGATCGCGATGGCCGTGTCCAGACTGTCGAGCTCGGTGCAGAGGACGGCGAATTCGTCGCCCCCGAGCCGAGCCACCGTGTCGCCAGGCCGGGTGATCGCGGCGATCCGCCGGGCCACGAGCTCGAGCAAGCGGTCGCCCGCGCTGTGGCCGAGGCTGTCGTTCACGACCTTGAACCGGTCGAGGTCGAGATAGAGCACGGCGATCGTCGGCGTCGGCCCCCTCGTTGCGCCCAGCACCTCGTCGAGCCGTCCCATGAAGAGGTCGCGGTTCGGAAGGTCGGTGAGCGAGTCGTGCAGTGCGAGCGCGCGGAGCCGAGCCTCCGCGGCGCGCCGCTCGGTGATGTCCTCGATCTGGGAGATGAAGTAGCGAGGGTCGCCGGCCGCATCGCGCACCAGCCCCACGCTCAACAGTCCCCAGATCACGCTGCCGTCGTTGCGGAAGTAGCGCTTCTCGATGCTGTAGCCGTTGATCTGCCCGGCGAGCGTCTCGTCCACCAAGGCCTGATCGGCGGCGAGGTCGTCGGGGTGGGTGATCTCTTGCCAGGTGAGCGCACGCAGCTCGGATTCCGTGTACCCGAACATGCGCGTGAGCGCGGGGTTGACGAGCAACCACGTGCCCTCGGTGCCGACGAGCGCGATGCCGATCGGCGCGTGCTCCAAGGCGAGGCGGAAGCGAGCTTCCGATTCGGCCAGGGCCGACGTGACGCGGTCACTGAACCGGGCGACGAGCACCGCACCCGCGAACACGGCGATGAACGTGAGGAAGACGAGGACGACCGCGCCGGTGGACAGCTCCCACCAGCCGCGCTCCGGTCCCGCGACCACGAGGAGGCCGACCACGAACGGCGCGGCGACGAGCGTGGACAAGATGCCGCGCGAGAGCGCACCGCCGAGCGTCTGGCGTCGCAGGTTCGCGATGGGTGGTACATCCGGACGAAGGGCGAGCCGGCCGAACGCGAGGGCGGTGACCATCACGATCATCGGAACCGACACCCGCGACGAGTCGGGGAGGGCCGGTCCTTCCGCCGCGCCGTAGGCCGACCAGCACAGCGCGGCGATGCATGCACTGATGATCGCCAGATCGATCGCGCCGACGGTCCACCGCGCGACCCGGACCGGCGGATCGGCGAGAAGGCTGACCGCGAGCAGGATCATGACGACGAGCCCGGCCACGAGCGGTCGACCGCTCACGCCGACGTGCCGGAGCGTGTCGCCGAAGAGCGCCTCCGCGACCGCCGATGACTCGCCGGCGATGAGGACGGTCAGCCCGATCACGACCGTCGCGATGCTCGCGCCTCGTGCGATCGACGTTCGACCGAGGGCCATCGCACCGAGTGAGCTCGCGAGCAGGAGCAGGAGGACCGCCGACCACGGGACGATCTGGGTGTGGCCGGACGGCCCGAGGCGCTGGAGGCTCGCGGTGTCGGTGGTCCACCCCGCGAGCACGACGAGGGACGCCGCGGCGACGACGCCCACGATGCCGAGCACCAGGCGACGAGCGGCGGGGCTGGGATGCGCGTCCCGTTCGGTGGCCCGCGCGTGCGCGGTCGTCAGCGGGTCCGAACCCGCGATCGCCGGAGCCCACCAATCCGACACAGCATGATTGTGCCGGGTCTGCGGCCCCTCCGCCCGGAATGCTCAGGTGTCGAGCGTGAGGCCTGCCGCGACCGCCGCGCCCAGCTCCCAGCATGCCTCGAGGTCCTCCCGCGACGGCTCGCCGAGCACGTCGACGATCTCGTGGGCGAGGTGCCACCGCAGGCCGGTGGTGATCGTGGCGAGCTGTCGGCGGGCGCCGTCGGTGTCGGTGTTGCCGTGGAGGTACGCGCCGTATGGGCGGCCGACGGTCTCTTCGAGACAGGGGTAGTAGATCTGGTCGAAGAAGTGCTTGAGCGCACCCGAGAGCGCACCGAGGTTCGCGGGCGTCCCCAGCACCAGACCGTCGGCCGTGAGCACATCGCTGACCGCCGCACCGAGTGCCGGGCGGGTCAGGACGGTCACCCCCTCGATCTGCGGGTCGGTTGCACCGGAGCGAACCGCGTCGAACATCGCGTGCAGCGACGGGGAGGTGGTGTGGTGAACGATGAGGAGCGTGGGCATGGGCGCTAGAGCTCGTAGACCTGGGTGGACGGAGCCGGGTCCTCGGTGTCGTCGTCACCCTCGGGGGTGAGCACCCGCGCGGCTCGCGGCGCCTCGCCGAGCACGACGCCGTACACGAGGTTCGGACCCCAGATGCTCACCGCGGCGGGACCGACGTCGCGGACGCTGCCGTGCTCACGCAGGTGTCGCTTGAACGCGAGCCAGCGCGCTCGTTCGACCTGACCGGCGACGCTGAGTCGGAAGCCGGACGCCCGCGCGATCAGGTGCGGGAAGCTCACCGCGAAGAGGATGCAGCCGACGAACACCGCGGTGCGAGCGAAGAAGAGGAGCGACACTGCGGTCGCGATCAGCACCGTGAACAGGATCAGGCCGACGAACGGGATGCGCGGCTCGACCAATCCGGCGGCGACGGCGCGGCCCCGCGCGCCGCGCGCGAACTCGCGCCACCACGCCACCTTCCCGTCCCAGAACGGCGGTCCGCTGACGTCGCCCTGACCGTCGGCACGGCTGCCCAGCGAACCGAGCACGAGGGCGGCCTCGGGGGTGGCCGGCGCGGCGCGGTCCGAGAGGGCGAGCACGACCTTGGGGCCGTACTCCTGGACCGTGAGCACCCGGTCGTCGGCGAGCTCGAGCACCGTGGCGGCGACCGCCCGTCGCGACGGTGTGCCCCTGCCCACCACCGTGGCGACGAGTGCGGCGTCGAGTCGCGACGGCGGCTCGGGCAGCTCGGCCGGCACCGCCGAGACCGCGTCCGCCTCGGCGCGCCGCCGCCGCGTCCGCTTCACCAGCACGAGCAGCGTGATCAGCAGGGTCGGCACGATGATGAGCAGGGCGACGGCGCCCAGGATCACCCGGCTCCCGTCGTTGTCCATGTCGGGGAGCGGCGGGACCACGGTGAACCCGATCACCATGAGCCCCGCGCCGACGACCGAGAGCATGAGTGCGATCGGCCACGGCAGCGGGGTGCCGCGCGAGACCGTCACGGTGACCGGCATCGGGCGAGCCTACGCTTCGGCTGCCAGTCGGTCCGGTGGCCGCGCGGCCACACCAGGAGGAGACACGCCCGTGCCCGTACCGCTCGACGAGTACCCGATCCACCAAGCGCCGGTGTCGATGCGCCACTTCGGCACGAGCGACCGCAACGTCTACGACCGTTGCATCATGCACTGCTTCTCCCGCGACGGCGCGGTCGAGATGATCACCGGCCTCGGTGTGTACCCCGCGCTCGGTGTCATCGACGCGTACGCCACCGCGCGCCGAGGTGACCGCCAATGGGTGGTGCGTACCTCGGACGCGCTCGGCGACGACCGCATGGAGCAGCGCGTCGGGCCGATCCGGTTCGAGGTCGTCGAGCCGCTGGAGCGGATCCGCGCGGTGTGCGACGGCGAGGGCGTGTCCTTCGACCTCACCTTCACCGGTGCGTTCCCGGCGGTCGAGGAGCCGAACCACCGCCATCGGGTGAACGGGCAGCTCATCCTCGACGCGTGCCGTTTCGTGCAGACCGGTGCATGGAGTGGGTCGATGGTCGTCGACGGTGAGGAGCTCACGGTCGCCGATCCCGGCTGGTCGGGCACGCGTGACCGCTCGTGGGGGATCCGCCCGGTCGGCGAGGCCCAGACCCCGGGCCGACCGCCGGCGGAGCCGGGTGGCTTCTGGTGGGTGTGGTGCCCGTTGCGCTTCGACGAGTTCGCGATCGTGGTCATCGCGCAGGAGCACGCCGACGGTCATCGCGTGCTCAGCGAGGCGGTGCGGATCTGGCCTGCGTCCTCGGGTCGCGGCATCGAGCAGCTCGGCTGGCCCGAGATCGAGATCGAGTACCGGTCCGGCACCCGCCACCCCGAGCGGGCGCGTCTGCACCTGAGCGAGCGCGGCGCGGGTGGCTCTCGCCGTCCGCTGACGGTCGAGGTCGAGACCCTGGAGTTCATCTCGTTGAGCATCGGCTGCGGCTACGGCGGGGATCCCGACTGGGCCCACGGCGAGTGGAAGGGCGAGGGCTGGGTGGACCACGCGGTCTACGACCTCACGGACCCGGCGCTTTCGGCGCGGGTGCCGTTCACGAACATCGACCACGTTGCCCGCGCCACGCTCGACGGCGCGACGGGGACCGGCATCTTCGAGCACGCGAGCATCGGTCGGCACGACCCCACGGGCTTCGCGACCTTCGACGCGGTCGCGCCGTAGCGCGTGTTCCAGCCGTCGCGCCGAGGCCGGCGCGTCGTCGTCGCGTCGTTCGCGCTGGCCGTCATCGGCGCGACCGCGACGGTCGGCGGGTCGGGAGCCGGCGCGCAGACGCCGGCGCCGGTGATCAGTGTCGCCGAGGCGAGGGAGATCGTGCGCGGCTACCAGGCCGTCAACGCCACCAACAACGAGACGTTGAACGTCGAGCGGCAACGCGCGATCGAGGCGGACCCGATCCTCGCGATCGACGATGCCACCTTCCGCGAGTACCAGGGCCGGGGCGAGACGACGCTCGGCGAAGGGCGGACCACCACGGACGAGGTCCGGGTCTTCGTGCCGGCTCCCGGGCCGGTGACCCCGCGGCAGTTCCTCGTCACCGAGCGCATCTCGAGCGGGGGCGCGTCGTTCCGCCAGGTGCTGCTGTTCGTGCAGGCCGCCGAGGGCGACCCGTGGAAGGTCTCGATGGCCGCGCAGCTCGAGACCGGCGAGCGGCTGCCCGCCCTCCTCGTCGACCGGGCCGGAGCCGCGCAGCTCGTCGATGCCGACCACGCCGCGGATCTCCGCGCCCGCCCGGAAGCGCTCGCGCCCGACCTCGTGCAGGTCTGGACGCGTGCAGCCGGGGAGGAGCGGGCACCGTCGGCGGTCTTCGCCGACGGTGCACTGACGACCGGCATCATCGATGCGTTCGTGAACCGGCTCGGGCAGACCGGCCTCGTGGCCCAGGTCGACTTCTCGTTCGCCACCGACGACGACCACCCTCCGGCTGCGTACCGCACGAAGCGTGGGGGTGCGTTGGTGCTGTTCGCGGTGCGCTCGCGGGAGCTCATCCGCCCGCTCGACGGCGAGGCCGCGGTCCGTCAGCCGGGCTCGCGCGAGCCGCTCGGCGGGTTGGTGCCGCCGGGCGCGTACGCGAGTGTCCAGTTCGAGCGGGTCGCGATCGTGTTGGCGAACGTGCCGCGCGCGGGAACGAAGGCGAAGGCCGAGATCCTGGGCATCTACGACGGCAACGTGGGCGTCAGCGCGACGTCGGTGCCGTGAGCCCGGTGTCACGGGTCGACACCAGACGGGCGCGCACCCGTTCGACCGCCGCAGGGAGGTCGCTCACCGCACGCTCGACGGCCGGCTCACCCTCGCGTGCGAACACGAACACGCAGCGCGCCACGGGCGTTCCGATGACGGTCTCGATCGCGAGGGCGTAGGCCGCACCCTGCGGCGTGTAGCGAGCGAGCGCGGCGTCGAGATCCGCGCCGGCGGGGGCGCGGTCGGTCTTGTAGTCGACGACGACGAGACCGTCGTCGGTCTCCACGAGCAGGTCGACGAACCCCTCGAGCAGCTCGCCGTCGACCGTGGCGCTGACCGGCACCTCGCGCCACACGCGCCGCCCCGCAGCTGCCCGCACCACGGGCGCGCCGAGCACCGAACGGGCCAGCGCGGCGATCTCGGCCTCGGCGTCGGGGACCTCCTCGGCCAGTGCCTGCGCCCGGGCGGTGGTCTCGAGACCGTCGCCGGTCCCGAGGTCGACGGTCTGGAGCACCGCGTGCACCGCCCGACCGATGGCGGTACCGGCCCGACCGCGGCGCCACGGTGACCGGTCGGCGGGCGGCTCGTCGTCGAGGCGCTCGTCGTCGTCGGCGTGCGCGAGCGCGGTGGCCGAGACCGACGCCGGTCGGGCGGCCCGAGCGAGGGTCTCGGTGCGTGCCGCGATCCAGGCCTCGCGCTGCTCCGGCGCGGCCGAGGCCGGCGCCCCGCGTGGTCGAGCGGTCGGCACTGGCGGCGGCGGGCCGAGCTCGAGCGTGCGCGTCCGGGTGCCTTCGAGTCGCTCGAGGAGCCTGGCCGCGTGGCAGTCGGTGCGCTCCTTGTGGTGGAGGCTCACCACCAGGTGGTCGCGCGCGCGGGTCATCGCGACGTAGAGGAGCCGCAACCGCTCGGCTGCCTCGTGACGGCGCTCGTCGGCCATCGCGTCGGCGTAGCCCGCCGTGGTCGTGCGGGTGCGTGCGGCCTGGGTGCCGATCGCCAGCTCGGGGCCGTCGGAGCCCCAGACGATCGGCGGGTTGAACTGGACCGGCTGCGTGTTGAGGCCGGCCAGGACGACGATCGGGAACTCGAGGCCCTTCGCGCCGTGCACGGTGAGGATGCGCAGCGCGTCGTCGTCGCGCTCGGGTGCGACCGACTCCATCACCCGCGCGCGCTCGTCGGCCTGCTGCTGCACCCAGGCGACGAAGCTGCGGAGGCTCGCGCCGCCGGCGTCGTCCCACGCCCGCGCCTGGTCGAGGAGGTATCGGATGCGCCGCCAGTGATCGCGCGGGCGTCGGCGCTGGAGGGCGAGCTCGAGGAGCCGGCGCTCGCGCACGACGGCTTCGACGGTCTCGCTCACCGTCCGCCACCAGCGCCCGTCCCAGAGCTCGCGGAGCGCGAGCAGGCCGGCGACCACCGGGTGGGTGGGCGGCAGCGTCTCGGGCGGGTCGCGCCGGTAGTCCCAGCTCCCGCCGTGCTGGATGTGCTCGACGAGCTCGGCGTCGGAGCAGCCGAACGCGGGGGAGCGCAGCGTGGCGACCACCCCGATCTCGTCGGTGGGATCGTCGATCGCGCTCAAGGCCGCGAGCAGGTCGCGCACCTCGGCCGTCGAGAACACGAGCGACTGGCTCTCCACCCGCACGGGCACGTCGGCCCGCTCGAGCGCGTCCTCCAGGGCGGGCAGCGCGGTCCGCGAGGGCAGGAGGAGGGCGATGTCTTCGTAGCGCGCCGGGCGCACCTCGCCGGTGACCGGGTCGGTGACGGGCCAGGCGTCGTCCTTGATCGCGCGGACCACGGCAGCCACGTCGGCGGCCTCGAGCTCGCGCACCTCG
>CAZKTS010000396.1:0-2870 GCA_964555735.1 uncultured Bifidobacteriaceae bacterium | reverse complement strand
GTCGCCCATGAGCTTCGAGAACACCTCGTCGGCGATCGCGGCCTCCGCGACCGACACCTGCAGCAGGCTGCGGGTATCGGCATTCATGGTGGTGACGCCGAGCTCGCTCCAGTCCATCTCGCCGAGGCCCTTGAACCGGTTGACCTCGATGCGCGAGCTCTTGTGCTCCTCCTCGAAGCGACGCAGGTCGGCGTCGTCCTGGAGGTAGGTGCGCTCCTTGCCGATATCGGCGCGGTACAGCGGCGGCTGCGCAAGGTAGATGCATCCGTGCAGCACGAGCTGGGGCAGGTGCCGGTAGAAGAACGTGAGGAGCAACGTCCGGATGTGCGCGCCGTCGACGTCGGCGTCGGCCATGAGGATGATCTTGTGGTACCGCACCTTCTCGCCCTCGAAGTCGTCGCCGATTCCGGCGCCGATCGCGGTGACGAGCGCTTGGATCTCCTCGTTCTTGAGCATGCGGTCGAGCCGGGCGCGCTCGACGTTGAGGATCTTGCCGCGGATCGGGAGGATCGCCTGCGTGCGCGGGTCGCGCGCGCGCTTGGCACTCCCGCCGGCACTGTCGCCCTCCACGATGAAGAGCTCCGACTCGGTGGGATCCTTCGACGAGCAGTCGGCGAGCTTGCCCGGCATCGCCGCGGACTCGAGGAGCGACTTGCGGCGGGTGAGGTCGCGCGCCTCGCGGGCGGCGACGCGCGCGCGGGCGGCCTGGACCGCCTTGCCCATGATCGCCTTGCCCTCGGACGGGTGCTGCTCGATCCACTCGGCGAGCTTGTCGTTGGTGGCCCGTTCGACGAGCGAGCGCATCTCGGTGTTCCCGAGCTTCGCCTTGGTCTGACCCTCGAACTGCGGGTTGCGGAGCTTCACCGAGATGATCGCGGTGAGGCCCTCCCGCAGGTCCTCGCCGAGGAGGTTGCCTTCCTTCTCCTTCAGGTGGCCCTTGCTCTTCGCGTACCGGTTCAACACGTTGGTGAGCGACTTCTTGAAGCCCTCTTCGTGCATGCCGCCCTCGGTGGTGGCGATGTTGTTGGCGAACGAGTGGATGCCCTCGTAGTAGCCGGTGTTCCACTGCATCGCGATCTCGACCTCGGCGTCGGATGCGGTGTCCTCGAACGAGATGACCCGCTTGAACAGCGGCTCCTTCGACGCGTTGAGGTGCTTCACGAAGTCGACGAGGCCGCCCGAGTACTTGTAGATCTGCTCGAGCGCGGGGTCTGTGCGCTCGTCGCGGAATCGGATCTCGAGGCCCTTGTTGAGGAACGCCATCTCCTGCAGCCGTTCCTGCAGCGTCTGCGCGCGGAACTCGGTCTCCTCGAAGATCGTCGGGTCGGGCCAGAACGCGACCGTCGTGCCGCGCTGCTTCGAAGGTCCCGCCTTCTTCAGCGGTCCTTGGGGCTTGCCCCCGTTGGCGTACGACTGCTGCCACTTGGCGCCGTCGCGGTGCACCTCGAGGTCGAGGCGGACCGAGAGCGCGTTCACCACCGACGCGCCGACGCCGTGCAGGCCGCCGGAGACCTTGTAGCCCGCGCCGCCGAACTTCCCGCCCGCGTGCAGGGTGGTGAGGATGATCTCGGCCGCGGACTTCTTCTTGTTCTCCGGGTGCGGATCGACCGGCATCCCCCGGCCGTTGTCAGTGACCCGGCAGCCGCCGTCGGCGAGGAGCGTGACGTCGATGCGCGTGGCTTCGCCGGCCATCGCCTCGTCGACCGCGTTGTCGACGATCTCGTAGACCAGGTGGTGCAAGCCCGACGGGCCGGTGGAGCCGATGTACATGCCGGGGCGCTCGCGCACGGGCTCGAGGCCCTTGAGCACGGTGATGTCCTTCGCGGTGTAGCCGCTCTTCCCCGCAGCTGCGGCCCGCTTCGCCGGCGCCTTCGTCACGGCCTTCGCCGGCTTCACGGACTTCGTGGCCTTGGTGGCGCGCGCCCCGGTGCTCGCGGTCTTCTTCGCGGGAGCCTTCGCGCGGGACTTCGCGGGGCTCGTGGACTTCGTGGGGCTCAACGCGCGCGCACCTCGGTGTGGAGTTCGGCCGGCCCGGGGGAGGGGTCGGGCAGCTGGGAAGCGGGTCGGGGAGGGGTCCGTCGGGGGCCCCGAAATCCCGCGAAACCGCAGGTCAGAGGCCCGAAATGACTGAATCCATTGTACCAGACGACCGGCGGATCACCGGGGCGCCGTGCGCGGTCAGCGCGGCGGCGCGACGACCACGCGCACGTCGCGCACCAGATCCGCGCCGACCAGGTCGGTGACGCGGGCGCGAACGTCCGCGCCGAGGTAGCGCAGCTCCGTCGCCCACTCCGGACCGTCGACCGCGACCGTGAGGACGCCCCCACGCAGCGTCTGGAGCCGCGCGTGGGCCGCGATCGCGTCCCCGACCACCTCGGGCCATCGGCGAGTCAGGACCGCGAGCGCGTCGGTGTCGGGGATCCCGATGTCGGCCCCGACCGCGCGCAGCGCCTCGGCCATCGAGGTCGGGTCCTTCGACTCGCCCGGCACACGGGACGTGGACAGTCGCTTGTGGCGCTTGGGCCAGTAGCGCTCCTCGCGGTCGCCCGAACGGCTCGGCGGACCCGGCGTGCGTTTGCCCGGGACCCCCTGGTCACGTCGGGGCGGCTGCTCGGTCACGCCGGTTCGACCCGACCGCTCACGACGCGCACGCGGCGGTCGGGCTCCACGCCTTCGGGCACGGCGCCCGCGGTGGTCAGGAGCGTCTGACCCGTGCCGAGGTGCGCGACGAGCGCCGCGGTGCGGGACGGATCGAGCTCGCTGAACACATCGTCGAGCAACAGCACCGGCTCGTCCCCGGTCACCTCGGTCGCGACACGATGACCCGCGAGACGGAGCGCGAGGGCAAGGGTGCGCTGCTCGCCCTGCGA
>CAZKTS010000395.1:0-6269 GCA_964555735.1 uncultured Bifidobacteriaceae bacterium | reverse complement strand
TCGCGTTCGGACCGAAGAGCCGCAAGGTCGGTCGCGCCGAGGTTGCGAAGCGAGTCGACGACCTGCTCGAGGTCGTGCGCCTGTCGGACTTCGCGAACCGCAAGCCCGGCCAGCTCTCGGGTGGTCAACAGCAGCGGGTCGCGCTCGCGCGCGCACACGTCAACAACCCGAGCGCGCTGCTGCGCGCCGAGCCGCTGGGCGCGCTCGACCTCAAGCTGCGCCAGGCGATGCAGATCGAGCTCAAGCGCATCCAGCGTGAGGTCGGGATCACGTTCATCTACGTGACGCACGACCAGGAAGAGGCACTGACGATGTCGGACCGCATCGCGGTCATGAACGAGTCCGAGGTGCAGCAGATCGGCACCCCCGAGGAGATCTACAGCAGCCCGACCTCGATCTTCGTCGCCGGCTTCATCGGCGTCGCCAACCTCGTGCCGGTGACGGTCCGGTCGGTCATCGGTGACGACGCGGAGGTCGAGCTCCCCGGCGGCACGCGCACGTCCGTGGTGCGGGGCGAGACCGCGGCCGGGTCCGGTGTCCGCGCCACGCTGATGATCCGTCCCGAGCGGATCAAGGTTGCTGCCGCGCAGCCGACCGACGGGGCGGCGCTGCGCGCCACCGTGACCGACCTCACCTTTCAGGGCCCGCTGGTGCGCGCGGCGGCGAGCACGGCCGACGACAGCGAGGTCGTCGCCCACGTCGGGCCCGAGGACGACCTTCCCGCGCTGCGGCCGGGCTCCGAGGTGTGGCTGACGTGGGACCACGAGGCCGGGCGCCTGCTCCCGGGCGTCGATCCGCGTCACGGTGGCACCGAGGAGATCGACGAGATCGAGCAGATCCACTTCACCCGAACCGACGCATAGGAGCCAACCATGAGCCGAGCCAGCATCAGCCGTCGTCAGTTCCTCGCGCGCGGTGGCGCGATGGCCGGAGGGCTCGCGCTCGGGAGCACGATCCTCGGCTCCGGTGTCGCGTTCGCCGGTTCGGGCGGGTCGGGCGGCGACGTCGGCGGCAGCCTGTCGGTCCTCAACTGGCCGCTCTACATCGACAAGAAGTCGAAGAGCGACTTCTCGAAGCAGACCGGCGTGAGCCTGAAGTACTCGGAGAGCCTCAACGACAACAACGAGTTCTTCGCGAAGTACCAGCGCCAGTTCAGCCAGGACCAGTACCCCGGCTTCGACATCGCGATCCCGACGAGCTGGATGGCCAAGCGGCTCATCGACCTGAAGTACGTGCAGAAGCTGCCGCTCGACGACATCCCCAACGCGGCGAACGTCTCGCCCGGACTCCAGGACGCACCGTGGGACCCGAGCGGCGAGTACACGCTCCCGTGGCAGACCGGCATGACCGGCATCGCGTACAACCTCGAGGTCACCGGCCGGGAGCTGACCAGCTTCACCGACCTCTACGACCCCAAGTTCAAGAACAAGGTCGGGATGCTCTCCGAGATGCGCGACACCGTCGGGCTCGCGTGCCTCGCGGAGGGGATCGATCCGGCGACGGTCACGTACAAGCAGGCCGAGCCCGCGCTCGACCGCCTCCAGAAGGAGGTCGACAAGGGTCAGGTGCGGCGCTTCACCGGCAACGACTACCAGGACGATCTGGTGGACGGGAACTTCGCCGCCTGCGTCGGCTGGTCGGGCGACGTCGCCCAGCTCACGCTCGACAACGACAACCTGCGGTTCGTCATCCCCGACGAGGGCGGCATGCGCTGGGCCGACACGATGGTCTGGGTCGCCAGCGCCAAGCGCAAGGCCCAGGTCGCGGCGTGGATGGACTACTTCTACGACGTCGCCAACGCGGCGCGGGTCGCGGCCTTCGTGCAGTACATCTCCCCGGTCGACGGCATCGAGGCGGACCTCGCGGCGATCGATCCGAAGCTGGCCGAGAGCCCGCTGATCTTCCCGCCCGAGGACGTCCAGAGCCGGCTGAAGGTCTTCAACCAGGAGCTCAGCAAGAGCGACGAAGAGAAGTTCGACGAGAAGTTCGCGGAGATCACCGGCAAGTAGCGGCAGGTCGGGGGAGCGACAGTCGCGATGAAGGGCGCGATCGACAGCGGAGGGAAGCGGGGTCGCTTCGCGCCCTACGGGTTGCTCAGCCCGGGCGTGATCTGGCTCATCCTCTTCTTCCTCGTTCCCGTCCTCACGCTCGTCCGCACGTCGCTCTCGGAGCGGCCCGACCGGTTCCGCCCCTCCGAGCTGACCTTCTCGTGGGACTTCTCGAACTACGGCGACTCCCTCTCGGAGTTCTCGTCGCAGTTCGGGCGCTCGTTCCTGTACGCGGCGATCGCGACGATCCTCTGCATCGCGATCGGCTACCCGCTCGCCTACGTGATCGCGTTCCGCGGCGGCCGCTACAAGAACCTGCTGCTCGGCCTCGTCGTGATCCCGTTCTTCACGACCTTCCTGATCCGCACCATCGCGTGGAAGACCATCCTGGGCGATGAGGGCGAGCTGGTCGCCCTCCTCCGAGATCTCGGGCTGCTCGGACCGACGCAGGGCCTCCTGGCGACCCCGGGCGCGGTGATCGGTGGGCTCACCTACAACTTCCTGCCGTTCATGATCCTCCCGATCTACGTGAGCCTCGAGAAGATCGACCGGGATCTCGTGGCCGCAGCGAACGACCTGTACTCGACACCCGCGCGCGCATTCCGCAAGGTCGTGCTGCCCCTCTCGCTCCCCGGCGTGTTCGCCGGGAGCCTGCTCACGTTCATCCCGGCGTCCGGCGACTTCATCAACTCCGAGTTCCTCGGCAGTCCGAAGACCGCCATGATCGGCAACGTCGTGCAGAACCAGTTCCTGGTGCAGCTCGACTACCCGACGGCTGCCGCCCTCTCGATCACGCTCATGGTGATCATCACCGTGTTCGTGCTGATCTACGCGCGGTTCCTCGGCACCGAGGACCTCACGGGATGAAGCGATGACGCCCACCACCCCGATCGCCGCCGGCGTCGACGTCGAGGTCGCCGATCCCGAGGTCGAGATGGAGCGCGTGTTCCCGCCGCCGTGGATGCGCAGGGCCGGCAACCGGTTCCTCAACGTCTACGCCGGGCTGGCGCTGCTGTACCTCTTCTTGCCGATCTTCGTGATCGTCCTGTTCAGCTTCAACGCCCCGAAGGGTCGGTTCAACCTGGTCTGGCAGGGTTTCACGCTCGACAACTGGGCCCACCCGTTCGCGGTGCCGGAGCTCGTAGATGCGTTCCTGTTCAGCCTCAAGATCGCCGTGATCGCGGTCGCGGTCTCGCTGGTGTTCGGCGCGCTCGTGTCGCTGTCGCTCACGCGCTACAAGTTCCGCGGCAGCGGCGCGGTGAACATGCTCCTCGTGCTGCCGCTGACCACCCCCGAGATCGTGCTGGGGGCGTCGCTCGGTGGCCTCTTCATCCTGCAGGTGTATCCGCCACCGGTGCCGCAGACGCTGGGCGAGGCCACGATCGTCATCGCCCACGTGATGTTCTGCGTGAGCTTCGTCGCACTCACGGTCAAGGCGCGACTGCGCGGCTTCGACTGGACGCTGGAAGAAGCTGCCGCCGACCTCGGTGCCGGTCCGATGCGAGTGTTCCGCAAGGTGACGCTGCCGCTGATGATGCCCGGGATCCTGGCCGCGGCGCTCTTGTCGTTCGCGCTGTCGCTCGACGACTTCATCATCACGCTGTTCAACGCGAGCCCGGACAACGTGACCTTCCCGCTCTACATCTACGGCGCACGCCAACGCGCGCTCCCGCCGCAGATCAACGTGCTCGCGACGATGGTGCTGATCGTCAGCGTGGTGCTCCTGCTGAGCGGGAGCCTCTGGGGCCGGGTGCGCGAGCGCAACCAGGCCGGCGGCTGAGCCGCTTCAGTCGCCGCTGACGCCGTCGGCGTCGAGCGCGCGGAGCGCGGCGCGGATCCTGGTCGCCTCGGACTCGAGCTGCTCGGGCGTGGCGGTGGTGCCGCGGTCGAGATGGAGGTCGGCCTCGCCCTGGTGCATCGGGATCACGTGGAGGTGCGTGTGCGGCACCTCCAGTCCCGCGATCAGGAGACCGACGCGCACCCCTGCGTAGGCCGCGTGCTGGGCGCGTCCGATGGTCTGCGCCACGACCGTGAGGTGCGCGGCGAGCGTCGGGTCCAGGTCGACCCAGTGGTCGACCTCCTCGCGGGGGATCACGAGGGTGTGGCCGGGCTGGACGGGGTTGATCGAGAGGAAGGCGACGCACTCGGGGTCCCGCCAGACGAAGGTCCCGGGCAGGTCGCCGTCGATGATGCGCGTGAAGATGCTGGGCACCCCACGAATCTACGTGGGTGAGTGAATTCTCAGGGCCGAGATGCCGATCAATGCCCGGTGACGACCACCGACGCCGCGCCGCCCTCCGCACCGCTCGCTTCTTCGCCGACGGCCCCGCCGGTCGCAGCGCCGCCGCCCGCCTCACCGACTGCGGCCGCGGCCGCCACCGCCGAGTTCCGGTCCAATGCCGCGTATCCGCTCCCGGCCCTGCGGCCGGTGGCGGACTTCGTCGGGCTGCCGTCGGGTCGGCGCTACGTCACCGTGCAGTCGAAGTTCGTGATCGCGCAGGTGGCAGCGATCGGCTGGGCGATCGTGTGCATCGTCATCTCGCTCGCGTTCGTCGACGGGCTCGCCGACCTGGTCTCGTGGCCGTACGCCGTCGTGCTGCTTACCGCGGTGGTCTACATCCCCGCGTACCTCGCGGCGTTCACGTGCATGGCCCTCGTGCTCGACGACCCACCGCCGCTCAAGATCGTCCGGCCGAACACACCGGTCACGGTCGTGATCCCGTCGTGCGCGAACCGCACCGAGCTGGTCGCGGCCGTCGCGTACCTCGCGGCTCAGGACTACGACGGTCCCGTCCGCGTCCTGGTGGTCGACGACGGCGCCGCCGACGATCCCGAGGCCGTCGCCGAGGCCCGCCGGGCGGCGCTCCGGCTCGGCGTGGACCTCGACGTGGTCGATGCACCCGGGGTGGAGCCCGCGAGCGCACGCAACGCGGCCCTGGCGCTGGTCGCCACTCCGTTGGTCGCGGTGGTGGAGGCGGGGGTGTACCTCCACCCGTCGGCCGTCCGTCTGCTGGTCGCTCGCCTGCTCAGCTCGCCCACCGACACCGCCGCGGTGTCCGGACACGCGCTGATCCGCAACCGCAACGACGGCACCTTCGCCGAGGTGCTGGCCGCGGACCTCGCGGTCCAGACCGACGCCCTCCAGCGCGTGCACGGGCTCTTCCAGGGCGCGTTGGTCGCCGAAGGATCGTGCTCGGTGTTCCGCACCGACGCGGTGCGAGCGGTCAACGGCTGGCCCGCGGGCACCGCACTCGACGTCGTGCTGATGTGGCGGTTCCTCGAGCGCGGGTGGCGGGTGTTCCACGAGACGCTCGCGATCGCCTTCGCGACGGAGCGCGTGAGCCTCCTGACGGCCGCGCGTCGTCGGATCCGGGCCACGTGGGGGCTGCTCGCGGCGATGCACGAGTCCTCGATCGGGAGGCTGCGATTCCCCTTCAGTCGGTTCCTCGGGGCATCCGACGCCGCGGTGCCGGCGCTGGACCTGGTGTTCACCATCGGCTGGGTGCAGGCGCTCGTGTTCCTGCTCTTCGGTCAGGTCTCGCTGGTGGGCTGGTACGTGCTGCTCGTGCTGCCGCTCTCGTTGGCCGCGGCCGCCCTCGTGCGCCGGTACCACCGGGAGGTGCTCGACGAGGCGGGCCTCGCGCTGCCTCGGCGCGGCGTCGCGCGCGCGTCGGCCGCCCTGGGTGTGCAGGCGTTCCAGGCGCCGCTCGCGGTGTGGGCCTACCTGCGCGAGCTCGAGTGGCTCCGCACCGCGGAGGGGCGCGACGTCACGAAGCTGCCGCGGACACGGCCGGTGCCACCTCGGTCATGAACCGTGCCACGGTCTCGGGCTTCCCGAAGTCGTGGAACTGGATCACGAACCCTTCGACCCCGCGCTCGACCTCATCGGCGAGCTGGTCGATCACTTCGCTCGCGGTCCCCACCACGTTGCCGCCCCACGCACCGAACCGGCGCTGCGTGACCGCCGCGACCTCGTCGCGCGAGGCGGCGTCGGCGGCCAGGCCGATCGGGTGCTCGATCGAGATCCGCGCGTCCCCGGCGAGCGGTCGGAGCTCGTCGAGCCGATCCACCGCGTAGCTGGTGCAGTTCCACCACTGCGCGAAGTCGCGCACGAGAGGCATCGTCAGCTTCGGTCCGCCGCCGCCGATGTGGACCGGGATGGGGTCCTGCACAGGCGTCGGACGACCGAGTGCACCGTCGAGGTCGTAGTGCGCGCCGTGG
>CAZKTS010000394.1:0-10017 GCA_964555735.1 uncultured Bifidobacteriaceae bacterium | reverse complement strand
CTACCCTGATGCCCATCACGTGGAGCCCTGACCCCGACGCGTTGCGCGGCCGGATCGCGCTTGTCGCGGGCGCAACGCGCGGTGCCGGACGCGGCATCGCGGCCGCGCTCGGTGAGGCGGGTGCGACGGTGATCTGCACCGGCCGCACGACGCGCGAGCGACGGTCGGAGTACGACCGGCCCGAGACGATCGAGGACACCGCCGAGCTCGTCACCAGCCTCGGTGGCACCGGTGTCGCGATCGCGGTGGACCACCTCGACCACGACGCCGTCGCCGCGCTGGCCCAGCGCGTACGCGACGAGCACGGCCGGCTCGACGTCCTCGTCAACGACATCTGGGGCGGCGAGCAGATCAAGGGCGGCCCGCCGCAGTGGGAGACCCCGATCTGGGAGCTCGACCTCGACGCCAACCTCCACCTGCTGCGCCTCGCGATCGACACGCACCTCATCACGTCGCACCACCTGCTCCCGCTCCTCATCGAGCAGCCGGGCGGGCTGGTCGTCGAGGTCACCGACGGCACCAACGACTACAACGCCGACCACTACCGCATCTCGGTCTTCTACGACCTCGCCAAGGTCGCGGTGAACCGGCTCGCCTTCTCACAGGGCAAAGAGCTCGCGCCGCACGGTGCGACGGCCGTCGCGGTCACGCCGGGCTGGATGCGCTCCGAGATGATGCTCGAGGCGTTCGACACCACCGAGGACACGTGGCGTGAGGCCGTCGACGGCGCGCCCGGCCGTGAGCCCACCGCGCCGCCCGGCTTCGCCGACTCCGAGTCGACGCGCTTCGTCGGACGGGGCGTGGCCGCGCTCGCCGCCGACCCCGACCGGGCCCGCTGGAACCAGCAGTCGGTCGACGTCGGCACCCTTGCCCGCGCGTACGGCTTCACCGATCTCGACGGCACCCAACCCGACGCCTGGGCCCGCATGGCCGCCGAGGAGAACTGAGCTCGATGCGAGCGTGGCGGGTGCACGACGTCGGCGAGCCGGCGGACGTCCTGGTCCTCGAGGACGTGGAGGAGCCGACGGCCGAGGGCCTCGCGACCATGGGCATGAGCATGGGCGGCTGGGTGCCGATCGACGAGGCGCCCTACAAGATCACGCCCGACTTCGCCATCCTCGAGCTGCGCGCCGCGGCGCTCGCGCTCCCCGACGTCACCATGGCGCGCGGCACCTATCCCGTCCCGGTCCCCCACCCGTACATCTCCGGGCAGGAAGGCGTCGGCATCGTGCGCAGCACGTCGCCCGCGCTCGAGCACCTGATCGGCACGCGCGTGGTGGGCGTGTGCATCCAACCGTGGGGCAGCCTCGCCGACGTCGGCGTGGCCGTCGCGCCGAGCATCGTGCCCGCACCCGACGCACTCGACGACGCCGAGGCCGCCGCGTTCCTCATCCCCGCGCACACCGCGTACCACGCGGTCATCCGCCGTGGCCGGGTGACGGCGGGCGAGACGGTGCTGGTCACCGGTGCGGCCGGCGGGCTCGGGTCGGCGTGCGTGCAGCTCGCCGCGGCGCAGGGCGCGCGCGTGATCGCGCTGGTCGGCAGCGAGGAGAAGGCGGCGCACTGCCGTTCGCTCGGGGCCGCGGACACGATCGACCACTCCGCCACCGACCCGGTCGACGGCCTGCGCGACCTGCTCGGCGACCGCGGCCTCGACGTCATCATCGACCCGGTGCAGGGCGCCGGCGCCGCCGCGTTGCGCGGCCAGCTCGCGCCCGACGGCCGCCACGTGCTGTGCGGTCACGCCGGTGGGCTCGAGCCGATCGACCCCCACTTCTACGTCGCCAACGTGACGCTCGTCGGCGCGACCCTCGGCGGCTACCCACCTCCGGTGATGGCCGAGATGTTCGCCGACGCGAACCGGGCCCTGCTCGCCATGCTCGATGCCGGCACGTTCCGTCCGACCCCGACCCAGGTCGTCGAGTTCGACGACGTCCCGGCCGTCCTCACCGAGATGGCCGCGCGCCGCACCATCGGCCGCCCGATCGTGCGGATCGCAGCACCCGACGCCTAGCGTCCGCACCCATGCGGGTCGTGGTGCTGGGCGCGGGGTTCGGTGGGCTGGAGCTGACCAGCCGTCTGTCCGACGAGCTCGGCGACGACGTCGACGTCGTCCTCATCGACAAGGCCGAGGGCTTCGTCTTCGGGTTCTCCAAGCTCGAGGTGATGTTCGGGCGCGCCGAGGCCTCTCACGTCGTCCACCCGTACGCGGACATCGTGAAGCCGGGCGTGCGGTTCGTGCAGGCGACCATCCGCTCGATCGACCCGGTCACCAAGCACGTCGAGACCGACGCGGGCGCGTTCGACGCCGACGTCCTGGTCGTCGGGCTCGGCGCCGACCTGCATCCCGAGGCGACACCCGGGCTCCTGGAAGGCGGCCACGAGTTCTACACGGTGCCCGGCGCGTTCGCGCTGCGCGACGTGCTCGCCGAGTTCCCGGGCGGACGCGTGATCGTCGCGGTGACGTCGACGCCGTTCAAGTGCCCACCGGCACCGAGCGAGACCGCGCTGCTCATGCACGACCACCTCGTCGCGCGCGGCGTGCGCGAGCAGTCGGAGATCTCGCTCGTCATGCCCCTCGGGGTGCCGGTGCCGCCGTCACCCGAGGCGTCGAAGGCGCTCCTCGCCGCGTTCGCGGAGCGCAACATCGCCTGGCACCCCGAGTCGCTCGTACGCGAGCTCGACCCGGTCACCAACGTCGCGAAGCTCGCCGACGGCGGGGAGATGCCGTACGACCTCTTCCTGGGCGTACCCGTGCACCGCGCGCCCGCCGTCGTGGTCGAGTCCGGTCTGACGGTCGACGGCTGGATCCCCGTCGACCCGCTCACGCTCGAGACATCCGTAGCGGACGTCTACGCCGTCGGCGACGTCACGAGCGTCGGTACGCCCAAGGCAGGGGTGTTCGCGGAAGGTCAGGCGGCGGTCGTGGCCGACGCGATCGCGGCACGGATCCGGGGCGAGGAGCCGGGCAGACAGTACGACGGCCACGGCATCTGCTACCTCGAGTTCGGCACCGAGCAGGTGGCCAAGGTCGACGTGACGTTCCGCAGCGGCCAGGCGCCGGTCGGCGCACTGGAGGGGCCGTCGGAGGCGATCGCGGCCGACAAGGTGTCGTTCGGCTCGACGCGCATCCGCCGCTGGTTCGGCCGCGACTGGACCTGACCCAGCCAGCCCTCAGGCGCGGCGGGCGTCGCGTTCGGCGAGGCGCTTCAGGTTCTTCAGCTGCTTGCGCATCATGATGAGGTCGCCCACCGGCGGGACGTGGCGCATGACGCTCCCGACCCGGCCGGGGTAGACGACAAGCAGCTTCACGACGATCCGTGATCGGTCGGGCGCGGTCGGCACCGCGAGGTAGCTGATCGCGAGCTCACCGAACGGCGACGTCTCGGCGTAGAGGGTGAGTGAGCGGTCGCGCTCGAACGCGCCCACCACGAAGAACGCGACGGCAGACTGACCGACCTCGAGGTCGTCGAGGCCCGGGGTCAGCTCCTGCGGGCTGCGCCGGCCGCGGTTGTCGATCCAGTCGTAGCTGTACGGCGCGACCCGCAGCTGGCAGAGCCATCGCCACACCAACGGCGCGGGCGCGTCGACGTCGATCGCACGCCAGGCCACCTGCTGGGGCTCGGCGATGAGCTCGTCGCACGGGAAGGGCTGGGCCCGTTCCTCCGCCGTCTCGCCCCAGCTCGTCGCGAACTTCGGCACGGTGCTCACGCTACGACTCGTTCTCGGCACGTTGCGTCAGACATGGACTGAGGCAACGTGCCAAGAAGCGGCTCTTGCTCTGGCGCTTGACCTTGGGACCGGCTCGGGCCCCGTAACCTCGGGGCGTGCTGGAGGTCGCGGTGCTCGGACCGCTCGAGGTCCGACGGGACGACGAGGTCCTCGCGATCCGGCCGGGGAAGTCCACCGAGGTGCTCATCCGCCTCGCGCTCGACGCCGGGGTCGCCGTCCGCACCGAGCGCCTCATCGAGGACCTCTGGGGACCGGACGCGGTCACGACGCAGCGCAACACGCTCCAGGCCAAGGTCTCGGACCTCCGGCGTGCGCTGGGCGACGCCTCGCTCGTCGCCGGGAGCCGCACCGGCTACACGCTCCTCGTCGAGCCCGCCACGGTGGACGCCCTGTACGTCGTCGACCTCGCCGAGCGCACGAGCGAGCTGCTCGCGATCGGCGATCCCGCGGCGGCGCTCGAGGCGAGCACCGGCGCGCTCGCGCACTTCCGGGGCGACGTGCTCGCCGATGCGGGCGAGGGCGAATGGCTCGTGCCGCACCGTGTCCGGCTCGAGGAGGTCCGGCTGCGGCTCCTGGAGGACCAGGTCGTCGCGCGCATGGCGCTCGGTGCGGCCGGCGAGGTCATCCCCGCGCTCGAGGCGCTCGTCGCGTCCCACCCCCTGCGCGAGGGGCTCTGGGTGCTCCTCATCACCGCGCTGTACCGCGACGGGCGTCAGGCGGACGCGCTCGCCACCTACCGACGCGTCCGAGAGCTCCTCGTCGAGGAGCTCGGTGTCGACCCTGGCCCTGAGCTCCAGGCGCTCGAGCACCAGGTGCTGCTGCACGACCGCGCGCTCGCGTCGACCGAGACAGCCGATCGCCCCTCGCTGCACCCGGGCGCACTCCCCGCGACCGGAGCGGCGCTGGTCGGTCGCGCGCGCGAGCTCAAGGAGCTCTCGCGGCTGATCGGCATGCGCCCGGTCGTCACCGTGGTGGGGCCGGCCGGCGTCGGCAAGACGCGCCTCGCGGTGGAGGCGGCACGACGCGCCAGCCCGCCGGGTCGGACATGGTTCGCGCGACTCGAGACCGCCACCGACGCCGCCTCCCTCGCCGAGACGGTGGGAGCGGCGCTGCAGGTGCCGGGCGCGACCGCCGAGGTCGTCGTCGAGCGGCTGCGGGACCAGACCGGCCTCCTCGTGCTCGACCGGTGCGAGCACCTCCTCGAGGCGACCGCCGCGCTGGTGGACAGGATCGCCGCTGCCGCACCCCAGCTGCGCGTGCTCGTGACCGGGCAGGCACCGCTGGGCCTCCCGAACGAGTCGCGACTCGACCTCGCCCCGCTCCCGGTCGAGGACGCGGTCGACCTGTTCCTCGCGCGCGCCGCCGAGCGCCGACCGGAGCTCACCATCGACGGTGACACCACCGCCGCGATCGAAGAGCTCTGCCGATCGCTCGACGGGCTCCCGCTCGCGATCGAGCTCGCCGCGGCTCGCACCAAGGTGCTCTCGGTGCACGAGATCGCGCGTCGACTCGACGACCGCTTCGCGCTGCTGCGCGACCCGGAGCGTCGCGGCCCGGAGCACGCACGGGCACTGGACGCCGCGATCGGCTGGAGCTACGACCTCCTCTTCCCGGACGAGCAGCGCGGCCTGTGGGCCCTGGCGTGCTTCGCCGACGGCGCGCGCCCGGACGCGCTCGAGCCCGTGCTCGCCGCCCTCGACGTGCCGGTGGGGTCGGCTGCTGACCTCGTGCCCCGGCTCGCGGAGCGATCGCTCGTCGTGCTCGACGACGCACCCGGTGCCACCGGGCGCGTCCGGCTCCTCGACAGCGTCCGGATGTTCGCCGCCGAGCGGTTGGACGAAGCCGGTCTCACGCAGGTCGCGCGCCGCTCGCACGCCGAGTGGTTCGCCACCGCGGCCGATGCCGCGGCCGACGGTCTCCACGGCCCCGACCATGCCGATCATCTCGAGCTCGTGCGCGAGGAGCGCGCCAACGTCGAGGCGGCACTGGCGTGGACGGCGACCGACGATCCGGCGGTGGGCGTCCGGATCGCGAACGGCTTCGGTTGGGCGTGGCTGACCCAGGGCGACGGCGTCGTGGGCGCGGCACGCCTGCGGGCCGCGCTCGATGCGGCCCCCATGGTTGATGACGCCGCCCGCGCCGACGCGCTCGCCCTGGTGGCCTGGCTCGAAGCGGCCGGCGACCTCGAACGGGCGCAGTCCGACGTCGAGCAGGCGGTCGAGCTCGCCGCCAGGGCGGACGACCGCGTCGCGGCGAACGTCGGGATCGCCGCCGCCTTCGTGCGGGCCCAGCTCGGTCCACCCTCGATCGCGCTCGAGCATCTCGACCGGTGGCGGACCGAACATCCGGCGGCGGTGGGCACCTGGGCCGGTGCGGTCAGCTGGATCCTCACCGCGCACGCAGGTCTCGCCACAGGAGACGTCGCCCTCGCCCGGCGCGGGTGCGCCGACGCCCATGCGGTGCTCGCCGTCGTGGACGACGGCTGGGCGTTCGCGCAGCTCGAAGGCGTGCTGGGCTTCGTGGCGCAAGCCGAGCAGCGCTACGAAGACGCGGTGGTGCACCTGACCCGGGCCGCCGACGTCGCCCACACGCTCGGGTTCGCGACGGAGGGCTTCCATCTCGCCGCCCTCGGGCGCGTGCTCCAGCAGGCCGGCGACGACGTCGCCGCGATCAACACGCTGGAGCGGGCGATCGAGATCGGTCAGCGGACCGGCGAGCTGCGGGTCGCGTCGCTCGCGCGGGTGCGGCTCGGGCGAGTGCTCCGAGGCTTCGGGGACCGAGAAGGCGCGCGGGTGCCGCTCACTGCGGCCGCCGAGTGGTACCGCGCTGCCGGTGCCGGCGGCCGGGCGCTCGCCAGCCGTGACGGCGCCGCCCTCGCCACCTGCCTGCTGGCCGCCATCGCGCTCGAGGAGGGCGACCCCGACGCGGCCGAGCAGCTCGTCACGCTGCTGGAGCGAGCGCGCGCCGACGACGACGTCGAGATCGAGGTGCTCGCGCTCGATGCCCTGGCGCGCGACTGCGCGGCCAACGGCGACGACGACCCCGCGCGCCGGCTGCTCGCCGAAGCCGACGCGCGTGCTCCCGAGGCCGCGCTCTGGCTCGACGATGCGGACCGGCTCGACGCGCACGCGGTGCGCACCGCGCTGGGTGTCGAGACGCTGCCCGCCTAGCCCGCTTCAGCGTCGGCGACGACCATCCACGGCGTGCCGAAGCGGTCGGTGCACATCCCGAACGCCGGCGAGAAGAAGGTCGGCGCGAGTGCCATCTGCACCTCGCCGCCGTCGGCGAGCGCAGCGAACACCCGCTCGGCTTCGCCACGGTCGGGTACCGAGCAGTTCGCGCACATGCCGCGGTTCGTGCCGTCGAACGTCCCGGCCGGGGCGTCGGCGCCCATCAGGAGCTGACCGTCGGTCATCAGAGCCCCGTGCATGACCAGGTCCTGCTGATCCTCGGGCACCGGTGCCGCCTCGCCCTCGGGGAGGTCGGCCATCGAGAGCAGGACGAGCTCGCCCCCGAAGATCTCCTGGTAGCGCGTGAACGCCTCGCGGCAGTTGCCGGCGAAGGCGAGGTACGGGTGGAAGCTCATCGGTCCTCCGGAGGTCGGGAGAGCAGCTGGTCACAGCTCTGACGCCCGGAACGTCGCGAACTCATCGTCCGCTCGCGACGCGCCGGACCGTCAACCCTCGGAGTCGCCGAGCTCCTTGATGCGCTCGGCTGCGGTCGCCTTGACCTTCGCCGCGATCTCGGGCTCGTCATCGAGGAGGGTGGAGAACTCGCGCGCACCGATGATCTCGAGCACCACCGGGGTCGTCGCCACGACGGTCGCGGTGCGCGGCTGGTGCTCGAGGAGCGCGATCTCGCCGATGTAGCTGCCGGCGCCCCGGGTGGCGATCACCTCGTCGCCGCGGCGGATCTCGACCTCGCCCTCGAGCACGAGGATGAACTCCCGACCGACCTCGCCCTCACGGGTGAGGACCTTGCCGGCGTCGCCGTCGATGCGCGTCGCGAGCCGCGAGACCTGTTGGAGGTGCTTCTTCGAGAGCCCCTCGAACAGCGGCACCTGCGCCAAGAGCTCTTCGGTCGTCCCTGCCATCTGTCCGCTCCCCCGCTCGACTCGCTGGCGAGGACCGTAGCGGCCGACGTGGCCGTCGGCCAGGATGACAACGCTGTCGACCCGCCTCAGAGTGGCGACGAGTCGTCGTGGTACTCCATGAGCTCGATGGTGTAGCCGTCGGGGTCGAGCACGAACGCGACCGTGACCGGCCAGCGGTCCAGGCGTTCGGGCGCCATCGTCGACTCACACCCTGCGTCGACCGCGGCCTGGTGCACCGCGGCGCAGTCGTCGACCACGAAGTAGATCTTCCACAGCGCGTTGCCGTGATCGATGGGCGCAGGGACGTCGTGGCGCTCGGCGAGCTGGAGCCGTCCGCCCCCCTCGTCGGCCGCGACGACGCACTCGTTCACGCCGGGGATCTCGGTACGGCTCTGCTCCTTCAGGCCGATGACGTCGACGTAGAAGCGCACCGAGCGCTCGAGATCGCTGACGTAGATGCAGTACTGCCCGACCTTGCTGGCCATGGTCCCCCCTGATCGCCGCGGCCGCCGACGCTACCCGCCCGCGGGCTCCACCTTCTCGAAGACGAGTCGGTAGTGCTCGAGCAGCTCGCGTTCGAAGCACACGCTGTTGGGACTGACGCCGGACGTGAACGCGAGGCGGAAGTCCGAGCTGGTGAGGTACCGAGGCACGAGCCGCAGCTTGAGCAGACGCTTCTTCATGCTCGGTTCGGCGAAGCGGGCGCGCCACTGCTTGATGGTCTCGATGTAGTCGAGTCGGCCGCTCGAGCTCTCGACCAGACGGAAGTGCGGGGCGGCGTCCTCGACGATCTGGTCCTTGCCGAACGGCAGGAACGAGCCGGGGAACTGGTGACCGAGGAGCGCGAGGTACCAGGCATCAGAGTCCCTCGGCGCGTCGATGTCGACGTCCTCGATCGGGATCATGTTGGGACCGAACGTCATGGTCTGGAGGTAGAACCGTCCGCGCTCGGGCAGCAGCGACGCGACGCGCGCGAACAGGTCGCGGTAGAGCGTGTCCTGCAGCCCGGCCTCGTGCTCCTCGGGCGAGCAGAAGTGCTCGAACGCCCCCAGGCTCGCGACCGCGTCGAAGCGGCCGTACTCCTCGGGGGTGACGGTGCGGGCGTCGGCGATGCGGACGTCGAGTCCGTGGCGGACGCAGGCCTCGGCCTGCGCCGACGACAACGTGACGCCGACGCCGGTCCCACCGCGCTCGCGCACGAACGCGAGCAGCGGCCCCCAGCCGCAGCCGAGGTCGAGCACGCGACGATCCGGCCCGATGCCGATCTGCTCGGCGATGTACTCGTGCTTGCGGCGCTGGGCCTGCTCGAGCGTGAGGGAGAAGTCGCCGTCGTACTTGGCGCCGCTGAAGTCGGCGAGCTCGCCGAGGCTGAGCCGGAACAGGCGGTCGATCAGCGAGTAGGTGAACTCGAGATCCTTGCGGTCGGCCATCGACACTCCTCAGCCCGCGACGAAGCCGTCAGTCGACCACGTCACCGCCGCTCGTGCAGGGACCTCAGGATCGCCCGTCAGGAGGTGGGCGGCGCCTCGCCCGTGGCGCGCTCGAAGCCCGACGACGCCACGCGCCGGGCCACCACCCGGGCCGCACCGGCGGCGGCGCCGGCGGCCAAGCCCCACGCCACGGCCTGGGGCCAGGCGAGGTCCGGGTCGTCCTCGGGGTTGGCATCGTGCCCGCTCGCCTTCCACGCCAGCATCAGCAGTCGCTGGGTCAAGAACGCCGCGCTCGCCGCGCTCAGTCCGGCGACCACCTGCCACGTGACCTTGCGTACCACCATGTCCCCCACATACCCGTTCACCATCGTCCGCGAACGTTGCCGAGGAGCCCACCATGCCGCTCGCCCCGCGCCGACTGCTCGGTCTCGCCATCACGTTGAGCCTGGGGCTGGCCGCGCTCGCAGGACCCGTCGGCGCGACGGTGCCCCGGGGCTCGTCCCTCAAGTTCACCGGCGCCTTCGAGTTCACCGGTCTCGCCTCCGAGAAGACGGGCAAGGGCTGCAACGGCCAGGGGGCGTTCGGGGTCATGAAGCCTGGTGCCAAGGTGACGATCTCCGAGCGCGACGCGGCCGGCGACTTCGAGGTGCTGGCGACCGGGAAGGTCGCCAAGAGCAAGATCGTCGAGGTCGACGACGAGAACGTCTGCCGCATGAAGGTCTCCGCCAAGGCGCCCACCGCGCCTGCCGACGACTCACGGAT
>CAZKTS010000393.1:0-1814 GCA_964555735.1 uncultured Bifidobacteriaceae bacterium | reverse complement strand
GCCACCGGTGCGTACGGCCACTCCATGGCGTCCAACTACAACAAGGTCACCCGGCCCGCGGTGGCCTTCGTGCGCGACGGCACGCCGCGGATCGTCGTCGAGCGGGAGACCCTCGACGATCTCGTGCGCCTCGACCGCCCGTAGGGGCCGGCCACAACCGCGGAACGGACAGGAGCCGGAGCGCCGCCAGGTGCGAGACTGGCGCCCATGACCGACGGGACGCGCCGCGAGCCGGTGCGGGTGGGGTTGCTCGGCTGCGGCAACGTGGGCAGCGCGATCGTGCGGCTCGTCGACGAGCACGCCGACGTGCTCACGGCCCGCGCCGGCATCGACATCGAGATCGGGCGGGTCGCCGTGCGCGACCTCACCAAGGACCGCGACCTCAAGCTCGCGCCGGAGGCGTTCACCGACGACGCCGGGTCGGTGGTGCGCGATCCCGCGATCGACGTCGTCGTGGAGCTCATCGGCGGCATCGAGCCCGCGCGGGCGCTCATCACCGAGGCGCTGCAGGCCGGCAAGCCGGTCGTCACCGGCAACAAGGAGCTCATCGCACGTCACGGCCCCGAGCTCTTCGCCGTCGCGGAGGACGCCGGCGTCGACCTCCTCTTCGAGGCGTCGGTGGCCGGCGGCATCCCGCTCATGCGCCCGCTGCGCGAGTCGCTCGCGGGCGACCGGATCCGACGCGTCATGGGCATCGTCAACGGCACGACCAACTACATCCTCACCCGGATGGACGAGGAGGGCTCGACGTTCGACGACGCGCTGGCGGAGGCCCAGCGGCTCGGCTTCGCCGAAGCGGACCCGACCGCCGACGTCGACGGGTTCGACGCCGCGGCGAAGGCCGCCATCATCGCCACGATCGCGTTCGGAGCGCTCGTCGATGTCGACGACGTGTACACGGAGGGCATCCGCGGTGTCACCGCCGACGACATCGACTCGGCCCGCACGCTCGGCTACGTGGTGAAGCTGCTGGCCGTCGCCGAGGAGGTCGAGGGCAGCATCGCGGTGCGCGTCCATCCTGCGATGATCCCGGCCCGCCATCCGCTCGCCTCCGTGCGCGGATCGTTCAACGCGGTGTTCATCGAGGCCGAAGCAGTGGGCGAGCTCATGCTGTCGGGGCGTGGTGCGGGCGGTGGCCCGACCGCGTCCGCGGTGCTCGGCGACCTGGTCGACGCAGTGAAGAACCTCGTGGGGGGCGGAAAGGGCGCGACGGTGGGGGAGCTCGTCGCCCGAGGTGTCCGCCCGATCGACGAGGCGGAGTCGCCGTACTACGTGCTGATGGAGGTGGCCGACGAGCCGGGCGTGCTTGCCGCGATCGCGGGCGAGTTCGGGCGCCACGGGGTCTCGATCAAGTCGATGGAGCAGCGCGGCTTTCGCGACGATGCCCGCATCGTGTTCATCACGCACCGCGCGCGCGAGGCCGACCTGCGCGCCACGCTCGACGCCGTGCGATCCGTGGCCACGGTGCGTCGGGTCGGCTCGGTGCTGCGGGTCATGGGCGAAGAGGACTGACGATGCCCCCGTCGGCCTCCCGGCCGCTGCCGAGTCCGTGGCCGGGGCTCATCCGGGCGTACCGCGAGCACCTGCCGGTCACCGACGCGACGCCCATCGTCACGCTGCTCGAAGGCAACACGCCGCTGGTTGAGGCGCCGCGGCTCGCGGCTCGGGCGGGCGTCGCGCGCGTCCTGCTCAAGGTCGAGGGCGCGAACCCCACCGGGTCCTTCAAGGACCGGGGGATGACGATGGCGGTGTCGAAGGCGGCCGAGCACGGGGCCAAGGCCGTGATCTGTGCGTCGACCGGCAACACCTCGGCG
>CAZKTS010000392.1:0-4424 GCA_964555735.1 uncultured Bifidobacteriaceae bacterium | reverse complement strand
CAGACCATCGAGGCGATCAGCCACGCCCGCGCCGCGGAGGTGCCGATCATCGTGGCGATCACCAAGATCGACCGCGAGGACGCCAACACCGAGCGCACTCGCCAGCAGCTCGTGGAGCAGGAGCTGGTGCCGGAAGAGTGGGGCGGCGAGACGATCGTCAACGAGGTCTCGGCGACCCAGGGTCTCGGCGTCGACGAGCTCCTCGATTCGATCCTGCTCGTGGCCGAGCTCGAGGACCTCAAGGCCAACCCCGACGCGCCGGCGCGCGCGTTCGTGCTCGAGTCGAACCTCGACCAGGGTCGTGGGCCTGTGGTCACCGCCCTGGTGGAGCGCGGCACCCTCCGGGTCGGCGAGCCCGTGGTCGCCGGTGGAGGCTGGGGCCGGGTCCGAGCGATGTTCGACGACCACGGTCAGCAGGTGAAGGAGGCCGGGCCGTCGGTGCCGGTCGAGGTGCTCGGGCTCGACGACACGCCGCTCGCCGGCGACGAGCTGCGAGTCGCGCCCGACGACAAGACCGCGCGCATGGTCGCCGAGGCACGCGCGCACCGCCGGCGCGCGGCCAACCTCGCGCACCCCACGATCCTCGCCGGGGGCGCCCGCCTCGAGGACATCTTCGCGATGGTGCAGCGCGGCGAGGTCGCCACGCTCAACCTCGTCGTGAAGGCCGACGTGCAGGGGTCGCTGGAAGCGCTCACCGACGCGCTGCGCAAGCTCGACCAGGAGCACGAAGAGGTGCGCCTGTCGTTCGTGCTGCGCGGGGTCGGTGCCATCACCGAGTCCGACGTCGACCTCGCGGCGGTGTCGAACGCGACCGTCATCGGCTTCAACGTGCGACCCGACCGCAAGGCTCGTGAGCACGGTGAGCGCGAGAAGGTGGAGCTGCGCCTCTACGAGGTCATCTACCAGGTGCTCGAAGACGTCAACAACGCGCTCCTCGGCATGCTCCAGCCGGAGTTCGAGGAGGTCGTCACCGGCGAGGCCGAGGTCCGCGAGGTCTTCGGCGTCCCGCGGGTCGGCAAGGTTGCGGGCTGCTACGTGCGCAACGGCACGATCACCCGTGGTTCGCGGGTGCGCTTCCTGCGCGACGGCGTGGTCATCTGGAACGGCACCATCCAGTCGCTGCGTCGGTTCAAGGACGACGTGCGCGAGGTGCAGTCCGGCTTCGAGTGCGGCATCGGCCTGTCCGACTTCCAGGACCTCAAGACCGGCGACGTCATCGAGACGTACGACCTCAAGGAGATCGCCCGCACGTCCGCCTGATCGGCATCAGGCGTCGAGTGGCATCAGGCGTCGAGCGGCATCGTCCGGAAGCAGGCGCGGACCTCCTCCACGAACACCTCCGGCGCTTCGAAGGCGGCGAAGTGCCCACCCGTGCTGGGCGTGCCCCAGTAGCGGAGGTCGAGGTACCGGGTCTCCGCCCACCGTCGCGACGGGTGGAAGATCTCGCCCGGAAAGATCGAGCAGCCCACGGGCACGCCGATGGTCGACATGTCGAGCGTGTTGTAGCTCTCCCAGTAGAGGCGAGCCGATGACGCGCCGGCCGCGGGCAGCCAGTAGAGCATCACGTTGTCGAGCAGCTCGTCGCGCGTGAGCACCTCTTCGGCGAGCTCCTTGGTGTCGGTCCACGCCTTGAACTTCTCGAGGATCCACGCGGCCTGGCCGACGGGGGAGTCCACCAACCCGTACCCGAGCGTCTGCGGTCGGGTCGACTGCTGCTTCGAGTAGCCGGTCTCCCATTCCATGAACTCGACCTGGCGCGCGAGCGCGGCCTGCTCCTCGGGTGTCATGTCGGTCTCGACGTCGGGCACCACGACCGGCATGTTGAGGTGGATGCCGGCGACGTGGTCGACGTCGCGCATCCCGATCGCCGACGTGACCATCGCGCCCCAGTCGCCGCCCTGCGCGACGTAACGGTCGTAGCCGAGGCGCGCCATGAGCGCGCCCCACGCGTCGGCGGTGTGGTCGACGCTCCACCCTGCGACGGTCGGCTTGCCGCTGAAGCCGTACCCCGGCAGCGACGGGCACACGACGTGGAACGCGTCCGACGCGTCGCCGCCGTGCGCGACCGGGTCGGCCAGCGGTTCGATCACCTTGTGGAACTCGACGAAGGAGCCGGGCCAGCCGTGGGTCATCACCAGCGGCTTCGCGTCGGGCTCCGGCGAGCGCACGTGCAGGAAGTGGATGTCGAGGTCGTCGATCGTCGTCGTGAACTGCGGGAACCGGTTGAGTCGCGCCTCGGTGGCGCGCCAGTCGTACTTCGTCGCCCAGTACTCGACGATGTCCCGCACGTAGGAGAGTGGGATGCCCTGGGACCAGTCGTCGACCGGCTCCGCTTCGGGCCAACGGGTGCGGGCGATCCGGTCGGCCAGGTCGTCGAGGTCGGCCTGGGGGATGTCGATGGTGAAGGGCGTGATGGCGTCGGTCACGGGCGGCAACCTAGGTGGGTATCAACTACCTGACAAGACCCGGTCGGCGGAGGGCGCGCCGTACAGTCGCTCCGTGCTGTTCGAGGCGCGCTTCGGGCCGGGCATCGCCGACGGATCGGTGAACCTCACGTTCCGGCGGTGGAAGCGGTGTCAGGCGACCGCGGGCAACACCTACCGCACCGCGGCCGGACGCATCGAGGTCGAGACCGTCGACGTGGTCGACGCCGCGTCGATCACGAACCGCGAGGCGAAGCGCGCCGGCTACCCCGATGCCGCGACGCTCGTGGCCGACCTCCGCGGCACCGACGACCTGCCCGTCTACCGGGTGAAGTTCCACGCCGCGACCGACGACGACCCGCGTGCGGTGCTGGCGGCGACCGCCGACCTCTCCGCCGATGACGTGGCCGAGATCGACCGACGACTCGACCGTCTGGACCGCGCGTCGTCGCACGGCGCGTGGACGATGGCGGTGCTCCGGACGATCGAGGCCCGGCCCGCGACGCGTGCACCCGAGCTCGCCGAGGCGTTCGGTCGGGAGACCGCGCCGTTCAAGATCGACGTCCGCAAGCTCAAGAACCTGGGGCTCACGCTGAGCCTCCCCGTGGGTTACCGGCTCTCGCCCCGGGGTGAGGCGTACCTGGCCGCGACGCAACGGGGTGAGCCCTGAACTGACGGGGTGCTGTCAGCCGCGGTTCACGGTCGTGAGCCCGGCCCGGCACAATGGGGACGTGCACGCGGCAGCGATGAGGTTCGAGCTCCGGATCCCCGAGAGCCGCTCGCTCAAGTCCAAGCGCGCCGCGATCCGTCCGATCGTCGACGGCATCCGGCACCGGTTCCACCTGTCGGTGGCCGACGTCGATCACCAGGACACCTGGCAGCGCGCGGCGATCGCCGTCGCGGTGGTCGCCGAGAGCGACGGTCATCTGCGCGAGGTGATGGAGCGAGTCGAACGGTTCGTCGCGAACGCGGCCGCGACCGAGCTCCTCGACGTCGACACCGCCTGGCTGGACTTGGAGGACGCGTGATGGCGGGGCGAAACGCGCCACGGAAGTACCCGCGGGTCCTGCGGGTGAACGAGGTGGTGCGCGAAGCGGTCGCGGAGGAGCTGGCCCAGCTCGCCGACCCGCGACTCGAGCTGGTCACGATCACCGGGGTCGACACGAGCCCCGATCTGCGCAACGCGGTCGTGTACTACGCCCAGCTCGGGAAGCACGATCCCGAGACCTCCGATGCCCTGAAGTCCGCGGCCCCGCACCTGCGCGCCTCCTTGGGTCGCGACGTGCGCCTCAAGTACCTTCCCAAGCTCGACTTCCGAGAGGACCCGGCCATCGAGGCGGGGCAGCGCATGGAGGAGATCCTGCGCGACCTCAACCACGGTGAGCCCGGCAGCGGGGACGAGGACGCGGGATGACCACGCAGGACGACGCGATCGACCCGCACCTCGCGGAAGAGCTCGCCAAGGCCGCCAAGATCGTGGCCGACGCGCCGACGGTCGCCCTCGCGTGCCACGTGTCGCCGGATGGCGACGCGCTCGGGTCGATGCTCGGCCTCTTCCACGTGCTGCGCGCCGCCGGCCGCGACGTCGTCGCGTCGTTCCCGAACCCGTTCGTGGTCGCGCCGCACTACCGGGAGCTGCCCGGCCTCGACCTGCTCACGCCCCCGTCGGCCTTTCCCACGGAACCTGACGTCATGCTCACGTTCGACTGTGGCTCGTTCGGCCGACTCGGCGATCTGGAGCCGGCCGCTCGCGCGGCCAACGAGCTGATCGTCGTCGATCACCACATCTCCAACGACCGGTACGGGACCATCAACCTGGTGGAGCCGCTGGCCGCCGCGAGCGGCTGGGTGGTGCTGCGACTCATCGACGAGCTCGGTCTCCCGCTCAACCGCGACGCCGCGGTGGCGCTCTACGCCGCGCTCGTCTGCGACACCGGCCGCTTCCAGTACGACACCACCACTCCCGCCGTGTTCGACATGGCGCGCCGACTGTGCGAGTTC
>CAZKTS010000391.1:0-2458 GCA_964555735.1 uncultured Bifidobacteriaceae bacterium | reverse complement strand
TCCTCGCCATGGGTGAGCCCCAGGGCGGCTTCGACTGGTCGGTGTTCGGTACCGCCGGCACCGTGCTCGAGCTGGGGGAGGACCTGTTCAGCCCGCGCGTGGTCGACGCGCTCGGGCCCGCGCTCGCGCTCGTCTACCACTTCACCTACGAGGTCGCGCCCGAGGCCGTCGCCGGGCTGCCCGGCGGGCCCGAGTGGCTCGCAGCGTTGGAGACGGTGCCGCCCGAGCGCCGCCACCTCGCGGTGCACGACGGGCACGGCGTCGCGCCGAACGACCGCGAGCGCGACCTGCTGCGGCCGGAGCTCGGCGCCGGCACGTTCACCGGCACACCGGACGAGCTGCGCGCTCGACGCGCCGACCTCGAGGCGGCGGGCGTGACCGAGCTGATCTACACGCCCATGGGCTCGGATCTGCGGCGTGAGCTGACAGCCATGGCCGAGGTCCTGAAGGCGTGACGGACGCATGACCTGCACCCACCCGCGAGAGATCGAGAACCCACGACGCGTCGAGCACCGCGAGTGCCCGGCGAGAGGAGGAACGTGAGCTTCACCGCACTCGTGCTCGAGGAGGACGACGGCACGGTCCGTTCGTCGATCCAGGAGCTGGACGACGACGCGCTGCCCGACGGCGGTGTCACCGTCGGCGTCGAGTACTCGTCGCTGAACTACAAGGACGGCATGATCCTGCGCGGTCAGGGTCGGCTGGTGCGCGACTACCCGCACGTGCCCGGGATCGATCTCGCCGGCATCGTCGAGTCCTGCGCGGACGGGACGTTCACGCCCGGTGACCGCGTCGTCGCCACCGGCTGGCGGATCGGCGAGGCGCGCTGGGGTGGGTACGCCACCCGGGCACGCGTCGAGCCCGGGATGCTCACGAAGCTCCCGGAGAGCCTCTCGAACGAGGCGGCGATGCGCGTGGGCACGGCAGGGTTCACCGCGATGCTGGCCATCGACGCGCTCGAGCGCTACGGCATCGAGCCGGGGGAGAAGCCGGTGCTGATCACCGGCAGCGCGGGTGGCGTCGGGAGCTTCGCGATCCACCTCCTCGCACGGCTCGGCTACTCGGTCACCGCGTCGACCGGGCGTCCCGAGACCGCCGACTGGCTCCGGGAGCTCGGCGCGACCGACGTCATCGACCGGGCCGAGCTGGCGGAGGCGCCCGAGAAGCCGCTGCTCAAGCAGCGGTGGTCGGCGTGCGTCGACGCCGCGGGTGGCGACACCCTCGCCCATGTCCTCGCCGAGATCGACGCCGGCGGCGCGGTCGCGGCGTGCGGCAACGCCGCGGGCAACTCGCTGTCGACGACGGTGCTCCCGTTCATCCTCCGCAACGTGGCGCTGCTCGGCATCGACTCGGTGTCGTTCACCGGGGCGCGACGCCCCGAGATCTGGGAGCGCATCGCCGCGACCGTCGACTGGGACGCGCTCGACGGCCTCGCGACCGAGGTCGCGCTCGACGCCGTCGATCCGCTGGCCGACGACATCCTCGCCGGCAAGGTACGCGGACGCGTGGTCGTCGCGACCGCGGGAGGGGCCGGAGCATGAGCGACGTGACGGCGACCGCACCGATCGGCATCAAGGTCGGCACCGAGCTGCCCGCCTTCGAGCGCACGGTCGACTTCGCGCACTGGAACCGCTACGCCGCGGTGAACGACGAGTTCATCGACGTCCACATGAGCAGCGAGGCGGCCCAGGCCGCGGGCCAGCCCGACGTCTTCGGCATGGGCAACCTGCGGGTCGCCTACGTGCACAACCTGCTCGCCGAGTGGCTCGGCGACCGCGGCGACATCTCCGCGTTCGCCTGCCAGTTCCGGGCCCTGAACTTCCGCGGCGACACGCTGGTGGCGCACGGCACCATCGCCGGGATCGGCGAGCGCGAGGGTCTGACGACGATCCAGGTCGACGTCGGCGTCCGCAACCAGGACGGCGCGGAGACGATGCCGGGCACGGCCGAGGTCGTGCTGTTCGACGGCGCCCCGCGGATGCCGGGACCCACCGCCGTGGATCCGGCCCCGGCACGTGAGGTCGGCGTGTACCTCGATCCCGACACCATCGGCTGGATCGGCCGGGCCACCGACGCGGTGGTCAGCCTGCCCGTCGACGCCAACGACATCCGCCGATGGGCCATGGCCGTCTACTACCCGGACCCGCCCCGACCCGCGTTCTTCGACGTCGACGTCGCGGCACGCGGGCCGTGGGGTGGCCTGGTCGCCCCACGCGACTTCAACCCGTTTGCCTGGGTGGACGAGTTCCGTCCCGAGGCGTACCCGTGGATGCGCGGCATGGGCACCGAGCCGGGGCGACGCGGGCTCAACGGCGGGCAGCGCAGCTTCTACTTCGCCCCCATCCGGGTCGGCGACGTCATCACGTGCACCGCGACGCTCGTCGACGCGTACGAGAAGGAGGGCAAGGTCGGACCGATGCTCTTCCTCGTCGACGAGTCGCGTTGGACGAACCAGGAC
>CAZKTS010000390.1:0-14828 GCA_964555735.1 uncultured Bifidobacteriaceae bacterium | reverse complement strand
GTGGTCGCGCACGAAGTCGTGGTCGATCGCGTCGTCGGCGATGAGCACCTTCAGCACCCCGTTGATGAAGGCGAGGTCACCGCCGGTGTGAACCGGGATGAAGTCGTCGGCCATCTTCGTCCCGAACATCGCGCTCTCGATGTTGCTCGGCACCCAGTAGCGCTCGAGTCCGGGCTCCCGCAGCGGGTTCACCACGATGACCTTCGCGCCCCGCTTGCGCGCCAGGAAGAGGTACTTCATGAAGACCGGCTGCGCGTTCGCAACGTTGGCACCGAAGAGGACGATCAGGTCGCTCTCGATCACGTCGGTGTACGAGCACGTGGTGGCGGCGACCCCGATCCCCTGCTTGAGCGCCACCGTCGACGGCGCGTGGCACACGCGCGCCGCGTTGTCGACGTTGTTGGTGCCGAGGAACCGCATCGTCTTCTGCGCCACGTAGTAGGTCTCGTTCGTGAGGCCCCGAGCCGTGAGGTAGAGCGCGAGGCGGTCGGGCGTCGTCGACCGGATCCGGTCGGCGAGGACATCGAGCGACTCGTCCCACGTGATCCGCGTGAAGCCGGCATCGCCCCGGCGGCGCACCATCGGATGCCCGAGCCGGCCCATCCGACGCAGACCCGCGCTGCTCTTCTGCCGGAGGGTCGCGACGTCCGCCAGCTCGCTCGGATCGACGGCGCGCATGGTGTTGAGCTCGAGCAGGTTCAGGCGCGTCGCGCAGAGGTGCACACCCGCGAGGGTCCAGTCGTGGAAGCCCGCGACGCCCAGGGCACAGCCGTCGCACACACCCTTGCGGAGGATGCGAGACGCATAGGGCAGCCGGCGCCAGTTGCGCCGGATGGCGGTGAAGATCGCCGAGTACCCGTTGGGTCGCGTCTCGCCGACACCGTACGGCTTGAACCCGACCCACAGCTCGCGCCGCGTGCGACGCGAGCCCTTGATGCGCGCCGAACCCGGCCAGGCCACGCTCAGGACCCGAGCGCGACGCGCTCGTCGCCGGCGTACACGTTGAACTGCCCGTCGCGCAGGAAGTCGACCACGGTCTGCCCGAACCGGATCGCGGCTTCTACCGCGAGGCTGGACGGCGCGGAGACCGCGCAGACGACCGGGATCCCGGCCATGGCCGACTTCTGGACGATCTCGAAGCTCACCCGTCCCGAGACGAGGAGCACCTGGTCCGCGAGCGGCAGGTGTCCGGCGAGCGCGGCCCACCCGATCACCTTGTCGACCGCGTTGTGGCGACCCACGTCTTCGCGCACGACGGTGAGCGCGCCGTCGGCCGAGAAGCACCCGGCGGCGTGCAACCCGCCGGTCGCGTCGAACAGGGTCTGCGCAGCGCGCAGGCGGGCCGGCAGCTCCACCAGCACGTCGCTCGCGACCACCGGGCCCGGCGCGACCGGGTCGCAGGCGACGGCCACCTCGTCGAGGGTCGCCTTGCCGCAGACGCCACAGCTCGCGCTCACCGTGAACGGGCGGGGCCCGCCCACGTCGACCATGGTGCGCGTGCGCACGGTCACGACGTTGTAGTCCTGGAGTGCGCCGGCCCCGCCGTTCCCGTCGGCGAGGCAGTACGCGACCGAGACGACGTCGGCGGGCGCGACCAGACCCTCGGTGACGAGGAACCCGACCGCGAGCTCGAAGTCGTTGCCGCCGGGCGTCCGCATGGTGACGGCGACCGGGCGGGCCTCGCCGAAGGGCCCCTGGACGCGGATCTCCATCGGCTCCTCGGTGACGAGGCGATCGGGGCGCTCCCTCGCGCGGTCGCCGGTGACCGCGCGCACGCGCACCGGCGTCACCGGTCGTCGGGCCGCGGCCCGCCCTCCTGCAAGGAGGTCGTCGGGGTCGCGCGGCGCCGCGGCGTCAGTCATCGCCGTCCTGCATCGCGTCGAGGCTACCGCCGGGCATCTCGAGTCCGGCCCGCCGGGCCGCGTCCGGCGTGTCGACGTCGGTGAACGCTGCCGCCTCGGCCACCGCGCCCCACTCCTCCTCGGACACCGCGGTCACCTCGATCGCCGCCAACAGCACCCGCATCGACCGCTCGCCGCGCGCGACGAGGGTGGCCGCCACGACGCCGGCGGACGCGTCGTAGCGGGCGCAGAGCATCTGCGGCCGACCGCCGACCACCGGGACCACCGCACCCGAGGCGGGATGCTCGGCGAGCCAGCGGAGCACCGCAACCGTGACCGCGGGCAGATCGACGGCGACGACCAGGAAGGCCTCCGGCGCGCCGTGGGCCGCGAGCCATGCCGCGCCCGCCGCAGTCGCGGCGAGGGGTCCGCGGCCAGGCGGCTCCTCCCGGGTCGCGGGCAACGTCGACCAGCCCGGGCCCACCTCGACCACAGGCATGGCGACCTCGGCGAGGACCCGCGCGGTGCGATCGACCAGGCGCTCGTCGGGCCAGGCCAGGAGGGCCTTCGGCGTACCGAGCCTCGTGCTCGCGCCACCGGCGAGCAGCAGGCCCCCGACGCGCACGGACGAGACGGTACCGTGCAGCCAGTGCAGGAAGCGATGATGCGCCGCCGCGCGCTCGGGGCCCGGGTCGCGCGCTTGGCGACGATCTCGCCCGCGGGCGACCCCCACATCGTCCCCGTGTGCTTCCACCTCGACGGCGACCGCCTGGTGACCGCGGTCGACGACAAGCCCAAGACGACCACCCGCCTGCAACGCCTCGAGAACGTGCGCGCCAACGGTCGGGCGAGCGTGCTCGTCGACCACTGGTCCGAGGATTGGGACGAGCTCTGGTGGGTGCGCGGCGACGGAGCCGCCCGCGTGGTGGAGGACGGTCTCGAGCTCGAAGCCATCCACACCGCGCTCGCCGCCAAGTACCGGAACCAGTACGGGATCAGTGCACCGACCGGCCCCGGCATCGTGGTGGACGTCGAGCGATGGGTGGGCTGGTCAGCCGCTTCCTGAGCGCTCGCCGCGCTCGCGCGACTCGCGGCTCGCGTCGACATCGCTGCCGTGGAGCCGGTAGCCGACGACCATCCACTTCCCTGCGCGCTTGGTGAGCTCGAGGTCGTTGCGCGCCGTGCTGCCGTCGCGGAGCACGAGCCGGGTCTCGACGGAAGCGATGGCCTCACCTACCTGGGCCTGCTCCACCACGACGTCGCCGGCGAGGTTGCCGAGCGCAGCGTGGCCCGCGTAGGCGGCGCGCTTGGCCGCGACGAACTCGCGCCGACCGAGGCCGTCGCGCAGCTCGTCGCCCGACAGGTTCCAGAGCGCCTCGAAGTCGAGGCGGTCCCACGCCTCCTCGTAGGCGATCGCGACGTCTTGGGGCGGCGGGCCCGGCTCCATCGCCACGATCACCACGAGGGCGATGATCAGGGCCAGGATCACCAACCCGACGATCGCGGTCACCATGGTGGTCTGCCCTCAGCCCGCGTCGGCCGCGATGGCATCGATCTCGTGCGCGAGCGCGATGTCCTTGTCGGACAGTCCGCCCTCGTCATGGGTGGTGAGCGCCACGCGCAGCTTGCGGTAGCGGATGTCGAGGTCGGGGTGGTGGTTCGCGGCCTCCGCCCGAGCCCCGATGGCCACGACCGCGTCGATGACGCCCAAGAAGGAGGGGAGCTCGTAGACCCGCACGATCTCGTCGCCCTCGCGGTCCCACCCGGGCAGCCCGGCGAGCTCGGTCGCGATCTGGTCGTCGGTCAGCTTGGTCACGACGCCATTGTCGACGCCGCCGCGGCCGGAGCCAAACCGCGCCGGCGGTTGCTGATCGAACGTCTGTTCGGTAGGGTCCGAGCATGGGCTTCCGGTGGGAGGTCGCCGACGCGAGCGCGGGCGAGCGCCCCGGCCAGCTGGCGCTGTTCGACGAGCCCGCGCGGGTGGTCGGCACCGGCGAGTACCGCGGCCTCGAGTTCCTGCCCGTGCGGGCGCGCCGGATCCTCAACCCGATCGGACCGCGCGCCCGCTTGCCGTTCTCCTGGACGCTCAACGCCTACCGCGGGTGCAGCCATGCGTGCACCTACTGCTTCGCGCGCCCGACGCACGAGTACCTCGGACTCGATCCCGGGACCGACTTCGATCGCGTCATCGTCGTCAAGATCAACGCGGTCGACCGACTGCGCGCCGAGCTGGCGCCGAGCCGCTGGGCCGGCGAGGCGATCGCGATGGGCACCAACACCGACCCGTACCAGCGGGCCGAGGGCAAGTACCGCTTGACGCGAGGTGTCATCGAGGTCCTCGCCGCCGCGCGCAACCCGTTCTCGATCCTCACGAAGAACCCGCTCGTGCTGCGCGACCTGGACGTGCTGGTGGAGGCGAGCGCGCGCACGTCCGTGCAGCTCTCGTTCTCGGTCGGGACGCTCGACCCCGCGGTCTGGAAGGCAACCGAGCCCGGCACGCCGCACCCGCAGCAGCGCCTGGACGCGGTCGCGCGACTCAACGAAGCCGGCGTCCCGTGTGGAGTCCTCGTCGGACCGATCATCCCCGGCCTGTCCGACTCCCCGACCCAGATCGACGCCGTCGTGCGGGGCTGCGTCGAGGCCGGGGCCCGCTCGATCGGCCACGTCGTGCTGCACCTCCGGCCCGGGGTGCGGGACCACTGGCTCACCTCGCTCCGGGCCGCCGACCCCGGTCTGGCCGCCGAGCACGAGCGGCTCTACGCCCGGGGCACCACGGCCCCGGCCGCCGACCGGGCTCGGATCGCCGAGCTGGTGCGGGCCAGCCTCGGCCGCTGGCGCGGCCGGGATACCCGGCCCGCCGGCCGCTCGGCTGCTCCTCCTTCCCGGTCGCGCTCGCTGGCGGACCGGGATACCCGACCCGCCGGCCGCTCGGCTGCTCCTCCTTCCCGGTCGCGCTCGCTGGCGGACCGGGATACCCGGCCCGCCGGCCGCTCGGCTGCTCCTAACCTCACACCGTGACCTGTCCCGCGTGCGGCACCACCGTCCCCGGCGGCGCCCGCTTCTGCCCGTCGTGCGGGCACGCGGTCGTCAGCCGCCCCGACGAACGGCGGGTCGCGACGGTCCTCTTCGCCGACCTCGTCGGCTTCACGTCCTACTCCGAGGCGGCCGACCCGGAGCACGTGAAGCACCTGGTCGACACCTGCTTCGACGCCCTCGCGGCGGAGGTCACCGCGTTCGGCGGCCAGGTCGACAAGATCGTGGGCGATGCACTCGTGGCGCTGTTCGGCGCGCCCGTCGCCCACGAGGACGACGCCGAGCGAGCCGTTCGCTGCGCCCTCCAGATGCAACGCATCCTCGGCGGCATCCGCGACCGCGACGACCTCATCGTCGAGATGCGCGTCGGGGTGAACACCGGCGAGGTGCTCGTCGGCGCCGTGCGCGCCGGCGGGGACTACACCGCGATGGGCGATGTCGTGAACACCGCGAGCCGCCTCCAGACTGCGGCGCTCCCCGGTCAGGTCCTCGTCGGGCCCACCACCTACGCGGCCACCCAGCACGCGGTCCGCTACGACCCGCTCGGCCCCCTCACCGTCAAGGGTCGGGAGGAGCCGGTCGAGGCGTACGTGGCGCTCGAGGCCATCGCGCCGCCGGGCATGAGCCGGAAGCGCCTGCGCGCACCGCTCATCGGGCGCGACGCCGAGGTCACCCTGCTCCGGGGGATCGTCGACGCCACCCTCGCCCGCGACCACGCGCACCTCGTCCTGCTCACCGGCGATGCCGGTGTCGGCAAGAGCCGCCTCGCCGGTGAGGTCGCGCGGCACGCGCTCGAGGAGCGACACGCCATCGTGCTCTCCGGCCAGTGCGTGCCCTACGGGGAAGACGTGTGGTGGCCGATCGCCGAGACGATCCGCGCGATCTGCGAGGTCTCGCACGGGGCGACCCACGACGAAGCACGCTCCCAGGTGGCCGGACACGTCGCCTTCGCCATGGGCCGCGACGTCGAGGACGCCGAGGTCGCCCGAGTCACGCGCGGGCTCCTCTACCTCCTCGGGTTCCAGGACGAGCTCGCCGACGTCGACCCGACCCGCGCCCGTGAGGACGCGCTGCGCTCGGCGCGCGCGCTCTACGGCTACCTCGCCTCGAAGCAGCCGCTGGTGGTCGTGCTGTCCGACGTGCACTGGGCCGACGACCTCGTGCTCGAGCTCATGAGCCGGATGCTCGAGTGGCTGCGGTCGCGACCGTTCGTGCTCGTCGCGACCGCACGCCCGGAGCTCGCCGAGCGTTGGCGACCAGCCCCCGGCCGTCACGATCTGAGCGTCCTCAACCTCGAACCCCTCGGCGCGGAATCCGTCGGTGAGCTCGTGGGCGAGCTCCTCGGCGACGCCTCCACCCCCGAGCTGGTCGCGATCCTCCATGAGCGCAGTGGCGGCAACCCCTTCTTCGTCGAGGAGCTCGCCGCGCTCATCCGCGAGTCCGGTGCGGCGTCGGCGACGGGTGCCGGCCGGCTCCCCGCGACGCTCCAGGGCCTGGTCGCCGCCCGTCTCGACACGCTCTCCCCCGTCGACCGCAACGTGCTCGAGGACTGCGCGGTCGTGGGTACCAGCGGCTCGATCGAGGCCGTGCGCGCGCTCACCGACGGCCGCGACGACGGCACCGACGCGGCCGCGTCGCTCGATCGGCTGGCCGATCGCGAGCTGCTCGAGCTCGGCGGCGGCGAGTTCACCTTCCCATCCGAGGTCGTGCGCGACGTCGCCTACGCAACCCTCACCAAGGGTGAACGGGCTCGGCGCCACGCCGTGCTCGGCGAGTGGCTCGCGGCGCGGGTCGGGCCCGACGAGAGCCCCGCGACGCTCGAGCGCGTCGCCCACCACTTCGGCGTCGCCGCCGAGCTCGTCCATGAGCTCGGCACCGTGTCGGGCATCTCCGAGACGCTCCCCGAGCGCGCGGTCGAGGTGCTCGAACAAGCCGCCGACCGCGCCCGCGCGGCCGAAGTCTGGAAGAGCGCGGCCCGCCTCTCGGATCAGGCGCTCGCCATCCTGCCCGGCAACGCGCCCGATGCCGTGCGCTGGAACATCTTGCTCGGTCGCGGACGCGCCCTCGCCGAGCAGCGCCTGCTCGCACAGGCGCGCGAGGACGTCGACGAGGTGCTCGAGGGCGGGGCCGGCGATCCCCGCACCGAAGCTCGCGCCCTGAGCCTGCTGGCCGACATCGAGCAGATGAGCGGCGACCACGCGCACGCGATCGCCACCTTCGAGCGGGCGCTCGCGTTGTGGCGGGACCTCGGCGACGAGCTCGGCATGGCCGGTGCCCTCCGGGGCCGGGGCCTGACCGCGATGTTCGAGGGCGACCTCACGACGGCCGACACGTACTTCACCGAGGCACTCGACGTCTATCGAGACGTCGCCGATGCACGGGGAGAGGCCTGGGCGCTCCAGAACCTGTCGATGATCAGCTTCTTCCGCGGCGACGCCGGCACCGCCGAGCAGCGCCTCCTGGCCGCCGGCGACATGTTCCGGGAGCTGGCCGACTGGGGCGGGCTCAACTGGTCGAACGCGCTGCTCGCGTGGGTTCGGTTCATGCAGGGCCGGCTCGAGGAAGCCGAGCAGATCGCCCGCGAGCAGATCGTCGAGAGCGAGGTCAGCGGCAACCGGTGGGTCACCGGCATCCTGGGGGTGCTCATCGGCAACGTGTCCCTCTGGAGCGGTCGGCCGGATGCCGCAGTCGAGTACGCCCGCGAGGCCGTCGGGCAGTTCAGCGCCATCGGCGACGCGTGGGGCGAGAACCAGGCGCGCGTCGTGCTGGTCCGGGCCCTCGCTGCGTCGGGCCGCGTCGACGACGCGCTCGCCGAGCTCGAGGTGAACCAGTACGGGAACGACGGAGGCATCCTGCCGATGTCGAGCTCGTTGCGAGACCTCGTGCGATCCCAGGTGCTCGTGCACGCCGGCGACCCGGATGCGCTCGCCGCCGCGCTGCACGTGCAGGGCGCCACCGATCGGACGTTCACCTTGGGCTTCGAGGAGCGGATGATGCTCGGGCTCGCACTGCTCCAGGCCGGGCGGGTCGACGAGGCGTTCGTGGAGCTCGAAGGTGCGCGGTCGGCCGTCGCGGACCCGAACAACGGCCCGGGCGCGGCCGCGCGCGCAGCTCTCGCGCTCGCGCACGCCGCCGCCGGGCACGCCGATCGGGCACGGGAGCTGTGCGAGGAGGGCAGCGACGAGGGCACCTACCTCGACCAGCAGGGCTGCGCCCTCGGCGGTGCGTTCGCCCGACTCCAGCAGGGCGACTCGTCGGCGGCGGACGCCTTCGACGCCGCGCTCGCGCGCGTCGACGAGACCGACGCCCGCCTCGACCAGGCCATCGTGCGGCTCGCTCGGGCGCGCGCCTGGGCCGCCCTCGGCCGCCCCGACGCCGAGCGGGCCGACGAGGACGCGGCCTGCGCCGCCGCCTCCCTGGGTCGGGACCTCGCCGGCTGGGACCGCCTCTTCACCCTCGCCGCGAACCCCGCGACGACCTAGACCCAGACCACGGGCTAGGGCCGGTTCTTGGCAGGTTGCACCAGACCTGGACTGACGGAACGTGCAAAGAAGCGGCCCTGGTGCTTGACCTCGATCTTGACCTCGACCTCGAGCAACGGTTCTCAGCCGCGGAGGGCGTCGAGGACCTGGGCGCAGGCGAGGCCGTCGACGAAGGTGGGGGCACCGGGGAGGGCGACGCCCTCCTCCACGCAGTCGCGCACCACCTCGGCGTAGCGGCGCATCGGCTCCAGGTGGGGGTCGCCGGTGACCGCGGGACGGTCGTGCTGCTCCCGGGTGCCGTCGGCGCGCCGCACGACGATCCGCGCGTCGGCCACGCACTCGACGATCCCCTCGCTGCCGGTCACCACGATCCGCGGCGCCATGGACACCGCGGCCGCGAACGTCGAGTCGATGGCGGCACTGGCCCCGCCCTCGAAGTCCAGCCAAGCCGTGAAGCCGTCCTCGGCATCGCACGGCCGAAGCACGCCGTCGGCGTCCGGGCGTTCGGTGATCGTCGTGCGGAGGACCGCGTGGACGTCGCGCACCGGCCCGAGCAGCGCAGTGAGCGCGTCGATCGTGTGTGAGCCCCATGCGCCGACCCAGCCGCCGCCGCTGGCGCGGTCGAAGAGCCAACCGTGTCGACGCAGCGGAAGCCGCGAGCCCGCGCTGTGGTGCACCCACGACACGTGTTCGACCGCGCCGACCGCGCCGTCGGCCACGAGCGCGGCGAGCTGACGCCGCATCGGATCGAAGCGGAACTCGAAGTTGCAGAGGTGCAGGACGTCGGCGGCCTCGGCGGCGGCGAGCAAGGTCTCGGCCTCGCGAGCGTCGAGACCGAAGGGCTTCTCGCACAGCACGGCGTGCCCCGCGACGATCGCGCGCCGGACGTGCATCGCGTGCAGAAACGGTGGTGAGTGCACCGAGACGAGGTCCACGTCGGCGCGCTCGCATAGCGCGGCGACGCCCGCGTCGTCGCGCGCCGAGACGACGTAGACGACCTCGCAGCCCGGGGTCTCCGCAAAGACCGGCGCGACGACACGCGCCCCGAAGCCCGTGCCGATGACGCCGACGCGCACGCTCACTCCCCCACCGTCGCGTCCGGGTCCGGATCCACGCCACCCACGCCCAGGTGGAGTCGAGCGAGGAACCAGTGACCGAGGGGACCGATGCCGAACGCGAACAGCACCGTGCCGATGCCGACGTCGCCTCCGAGCGTCCATCCGATCACGAGCGCCACCAGCTCGAGGCTCATCCGTACCAGCCAGAGCGGGTAGCCCTTGGCGGCGATGCCCGTCATCAGGCCGTCGCGCGGGCCCGGGCCGAGACCGGCGCCGATGTACATGGCCATGCCGAGCGCAGTGACCACGATGCCGCCGAGCAGCATCGGCCACCGCACGAGCAGGTCGTCGGTCTCGGGGAGCACGTGGAGCACCGCGTCCACGATGAACCCGACGGTCAACGTGTTGATCACCGTGCCGATGCCGAAACGCTGCCCCAGCGGGATCCACGCGAGCAGGATCACCAGACCGAGCAGCACGACGACGGTGCCGAACGACAGGCCGGTGAGGTCCGCGAGACCCTGGTGCAGCACGTCGTACGGGCTGACGCCGAGCCGCGCCGCGATGATCAGCGCCACCCCGGGCGCGAGCACGAGGATCCCGACGAGCAGCCGCGGCAGCCGGCGCCGGAGCTCGGCAAGGCTCGGGAAGGTCAGGACCTGGAGCTCAGGGGCGGGTCGGCTCACGACGACAGACCCGCGGCCGACGCCGGGTCGAGGAGCACCGTCGCATCGGCGTGCGTCCGGAGTGCCGAGGCGGGGCACGCGGGGTCGATCGGGCCCTCGAGCGCGCGGGTCACGGGGTCGCGCTTGCGGGCCTCCGGTACGACGGCCAGCACCACGTCGGCTCGGAGCAAGGCAGGGATCGTGACCGTGATCGCGTGCGTCGGCACCGCGTCGATCGCCGGGAAGTGGCCCTCGCCCACCTGCTGCTGCCGGCACGCCCGGTCGAGCTCGACGACCTTCACGTCGAGCGGGTCCGCGAAGTCCGCGACCGGTGGATCGTTGAACGCGAGGTGGCCGTTCTCACCGATGCCCAAGCAGCACAGGTGCAGCGGGTGCGCGCGCAGCAACGCGCCGTACCGGTCGCACTCCGCGCCGGCATCAGCTGCGTCGCCGACCACCTCGTGGAACGCGCGCAGCGGCGCCTTCGCCAGGAGCCGCTCTCTGAGGTAGCGACGGAAGCTCGCCGGATGGTCGCCCGTGATCCCGACGTACTCGTCCATGTGGAACCCGATCACCTGGGGCCAGTCGACGTCGTTCCGTGCGGTCAGGGCAGCCAGGAACTCGACCTGCGAGTTCCCCGTGGCGAACATGACGTGGGCGACGCCGTCGGTCGCGATGGCCCTCGCGATCGCTTGCGCCGCGAGCGTCGCCGCTGCCTCACCCAGGGCGCGTCCGTCCGGCAGGACGCGCACCGTGGCGCTCACGCGAGCGCCCTCACCCGAGCGCCCTCACGCGAACTGGGGAAGCCAGGGCTTGGTGGCGGCGAGCATCTCGTCGGTCATCCGCACGAGGAGGTCGTCGTCGATGCGGCCCGCGAGCGGGTCGAGGAACATGGCTTCGAGCACCACGTTCCGGTCGCCGGTGACCGCGGCCTCGACGGTTCGCTCCTGCGACGCGCTGACCCGGCCGAGGTGCTCGGCCATGGTCGGCGGCAGCGCGACGACGTCGGCACCCCGCATCCCCGCCCGGTCGACGATGCCCATGCTCTCGACCGTGACGTCCTCAGGGAGGTCCGCGACCTGCCCGGCGTTCGGGAGGTTCAGCGGGAACCGACCGGGGGTGTCGTTGATGCGGCACGCGATGATCGCGGCGACGAGCTCGCCCGACGGCATGTTCGACACGTCGGAGGAGGCGAGCATCGCCTCGAGGTCGGCGATGTGCTCGGCCTGGTGACCCTCCCGCTGCTCGATCGTGGTCAGCGAGACCCCCCAGCGCTCACCCCAGTGCGACTCCTCGGTGAGGAAGCCCGGGAAGAACTCGGCGACGTGGCGGTCGCCGGCGCCGGGAAGGACGCCGTAGCGGCGGAAGAGCTCGACCTTGAGCCGCTGGGTCGAGAGCAGCTCGCCCTTGGTCGTGGGACTCCGACCGAGGTGCGCGCCGCTGACCAGGCCGTCGGGCAGCTCCATCGCGAGGGGCTCGCTCCCGCGGCGGTCGATGTCGTCGACCAGGTCCCGGAGGAGCTCGAGGCCGTCCTGCCCGGCGACGTCGAGCGCGGCGATGAACGGCAGGTGGTTCACGCCGGCGACCGTCGCGGTGATGTCCATGAACCCGACGTCGAGCAGCAGGCTGAGGATGAACTGCGAGATCGTGATCTCGTGGCACAGCCCGACGGTCGTGATGCTCGACTCCCGGGTGACGGCGCGACAGATGGTGGTCATCGGGTTGGTGAGGTTCAGCAACCACGCATCCGGACAGACCTCCTCCATGTCGCGCGCGATGTCGAGGAAGATCGGGATGTTGCGCAGCGCGCGCACGATCCCACCGGGTCCGACCGAGTCGCCGACCGACTGCTCGATGCCGTAGCGAGCGGGGATCTCGAGGTCGTGACGCATCGACTCGAAGCCACCGGTGGAGAGGCTCGCCACGACGTAGTCGGCGCCTTCGAGCGCCTCGCGCTGGTCGGTCGTCCCCCGCGCGGTGAGCCCGATGCCGCGCACCGACGCGATGTGCTCGACGAGCTCGACCATGCGCGGGATCGGAGCAGGGTCGATGTCCTCGATCACGACCTCGGCGTCCGCGAGCACCGGGCTGTTGGCGAGGTCGACGATCAGCTTCGGGACCCACTGGTAGCTGCCGCCGCCGATGATCGTGATGCGCGGCGGCATCAGGCGTCCGCCGTCAGCGCCACGATGACCTCGATCTCCACGGGTCCGCCGCGCGGCAGCGCAGCCACGCCGATCGCCGAGCGCGAATGGCGCCCGCGATCCCCGAACACCTGGTGCAGCACCCGGCTCGCGCCGTCGGCGACCTTGGGCTGCTCGACGAAGTCGCCGATGCACGCCACGAACGCCGACACCGTGAGCACGCGCTCGATCACGTCCAGCGTCCCCAGGTGCGCACGAAGCAGCGACAGCGCGTTGAGGGCGCACAGCTCCGCGCACTCGACGCCGATCTCGGTCGTGACGTCCCGACCGAGGAGGCCGGTGGCGTGGAGCTGACCCTCGGCGTTCCGCGGCAGGCACCCGGACGTCCGGGCGGTGCCGCCGTGGACCACGACCGGATCGAGGGGGTCGTGGGGAGGGAACGGACCGGGGAGCTGGATCCCCAGCTCGGCGAGCTTGGCGTCGTACACGGGCGCCAACCTATTCGCTGAGGTGACGCCTATGTCAGGGTCGGGGCGACCCCAACGCCCGCGCGAGGAACGTCGGCACCTCCACCCCGTTCCAGCGGTGATCGCCCTCGAACACGTCGTGCTGTACCGCGTCGGGCGCGCCGAGCGCCTCGTAGACCACGCGCAGGCGGGCCATCTCCGGCACCGCCGCGGCGACGGGGAAGATGACGTCCTCGGTGCCGGTCTCCACCAGCAGGGGCCGCGGCGCGACGAGCGCCGCGACCGCGAGGGGCTCGAGCTCGGTGAGCATGCCCGGCAGCACCTGCGAGCCGCACAGGTTCCACGGCACGCGGTGCGACTCCGACCAGCTGCTGAAGTAACCGCTGACGACCGCCGCGGCGACCCGGTCGTCGAGCGCGCTGAGGAAGAGGGTGCACGTGCCGCCGTACGAGAGGCCCACCATGCCGATCCGCGCCGGGTCGACCAGCGGGTGCTGCTCGAGGACGTCGAGCGCGCGGGCGAGATCCCAGAGGTTCTGCGCCAACGGGTTGGCGCCGGCGACGACCGCGTGGACCAGGTTGAGGTCGCACCCGTACTTCTCGGGCGGGTTCCAGTCGCGTCGTTCGCCGAAGCACCGCAGGTCCGGTGCGAGCACGACGTAGCCGGCCTCGGCCAGGACGTGCGCGTAGTCGCCGTTGTGCTCCGCGATCGCGGCGCGGCTGGCGTCGTCATCGAGCCCGCACACCTCGGACTTCCCGGGCCCGTGTCCGTGCTGGGCGAGGATCGCCGGCCCGGGCGCCGCGCGTTCGTGCGGGACGAGCAGGTAGGCCGGCACCGACATCGTCCGTTCGCTGTCGAACACGATCGAATGCCGGTCGTAGCTCCCGCAGTCGACGGTCTCGCGCACCTCGAGGTCGAGCGGGACCCGTTCGGGTTCGGGGCCCAGAAGCTCGACGAGGCACGCCCGGCAGCGGTCGCGCCACGCGGGGATCTCGTCCGGCGCGTCGACCGGACACGGGTCGGCCACCTCGACCTCGGCGAGCTGCAGCATCCAGTACGCCCACGGCGAGAAGTTGCGGACGCGTGCCACCAGCGTCAGTCGCCGTCGCCGAGCGCCCAGGCGAGGCTGCCCGAGAGGTGCTGCAGGTACGCGGGGCTCTCCCACGCGCCCGGGAAGTGCCCGAGGCTGGTGGACGAGACTCGGCCGTCGCCCTCGGTGAAGCACCACGCGAGCGGGTAGCCGAACGGCGGCGGGGTGGCGCCCGGGGCGTCGAGGTCGAGCTGCTCGACCGGGACCCGGAGGAGGACCCGCGCGTCCGCGCGCAGGTCGCGGAACTGGTACACCTCGTCGTGCCAGGCCCAGGCGTCGCCGAGGTGACGCGTGGCGGGATGGTCTGCCTCCACCACCTCGAGGTCGACGTCCTGGGTCCAGGGATGACCGTCGAAGCGCGCGCCCACGACCGTGCCGTACTCGTCCCACCCGTAGCAGGCATCGGTCGCCGAGTGGATGGCGAGCACCGAGAGGTCGCCCGCGCGCAGCCGGTGCACGATCGTGGCGCGTTGGGTGGGGCTCCACGGCGTCTCGCCGATCGTGAACAGCGCGAGCGCGCGGGCCCGCTCGAGATCCTCGGGCGCGAGCATGCGGACGTCGTCGACGCGCGTCGGCCTGAGCCCGTGGAGCTCGGCCACCTGGCCGACACCCACTGCGGCTTGGTCCAGCACGCCGTGCACGCCGGCAGGACCGTCGCGGTACGGCGCGACCTGGGTGACGAACAGGAGCGGGGCGCTCACGCGGGTGCGGTCATCCCTCGAGCGGCTGCCAGTCCTCGACCAGCAGCCAGCACGACCCGTGGAACGGGTTGTCGTCGTCGGGCGTCGGCCGCCGCGGCGGGCACACGTTGGTCGCGTCCGTGTTGCCGTTCTTCACCGGCGAGACCACGCGGTAGTCCTTCGGGCCCGCGTGGTCGGTGCGCGAGAAGGAGTAGCCGTTGGTGAGCGGCGACGGGACGTCGCTCAGCACGCCGAGCGCCTGGATGAACGTGCGGCGGTTCAGGTCCGGACCGGCCGCGTCGAGGGCCTTCGCCAGCAGGCCGATCGCGTCGCACCAGCGCATGGTGGGGCCCTGGGCCTCGATGTAG
>CAZKTS010000389.1:0-2282 GCA_964555735.1 uncultured Bifidobacteriaceae bacterium | reverse complement strand
CGGTAGGCGCTCATCTCCTCGTCGGTCTGGTGGTCCGTGAGGTGCACGCTGCCGCGCTGGCTCGAGAACGTCTCCCAGTCGCGGCCGGCTTCGACGACGTCCTCGTGCAGGGTCAGGCCCCAGTAGTGGCCGGGCATGTCCTCTTCGGTGCCCCGCATGCGCGCCACCGGTGCGTGCTCGCGCAGCCAGGCGAACTTCTCGAACGGCACACCGTGCGCCCACTGCTCGTGGCTGACGACGTCGACGTCGACGTTGCGCGGGTCGATGGTGGTGGTCTGGGTCATGAGCGCACCTCGCCGTTGGAAGTCGGGACGGCCGCCGTTCGCGGCGCGCCGAGGAGAGCGAGCAGTCCGTCGACCGCGAGATCGTCGGTGACCACCTCGGGGTCGAGGCGGCGCTGCATCTCGAGGCCGAGGAGGAGCGCGAGCAGCAGCGTCGCGGTGTCGGAGGCTGCAGCCGTCGCGCGCGCCCCTCCGTCGCCGGTCTCGTAGCGCCCGGCCATCGCTGCCCGCGCGTCGGCGTAGCGGGCCGCGAGCTGCTCCCGAAGTGCAGGGTCGCGCACCGCACGTGCCCAGAGCTCGTGCTCGAGCAGCACCCAGCTGTGGCCGAGCTCGTCGGGTGGGTCCACGAAGTTGGCCCACAGCGCGTCGAGCTTCGTCGGGAGGTCGCGGGAGGCCTCGAACGCCGCGGTCACGACCGTCGCCACCTGGTCGCGCCACTCGTCGAGCACCGCGGTGACCAGTGCGTCCTTGGACCCGAAGTGCGCGTAGATCGAACCCGAGGTGCGGTCGGCGGCGTCGGCCACCGCGTCGACCGAGACCGAGTCGATGCCGTGCTCGGCGAAGAGCCGGGCGGCCGCGGCGAGGAGCCGGGCCCGGGTGTCGGCCTTGCGGTCCGCCTGGGTGCGAGCCATCGAACGCAGCCTACATATCTAGGGAGCGTTCGGAAAGTGGGCGGTCGATTTTGAGTAAGCGCTACTCATGGTGGGCCGTCAGGTTCGTCGGACACTGGGGCACGACCCCACAGACCGACGACCGTCCGGGAGGAACCCCCATGGGCATGTTCAAGGACCTCAAGAAGCTCAGCGACCAGGGCAAGGAGATCGGCAAGCAGTCCGGCCGGCCGACCTCGATGATGGGCATGATCAAGAACATGCCGAACGACATCGCCAACGCGACCGCTGCGGTCGACGACGCGATGGCGATGCAGGCTGACATGCAGAAGCAGCAGCAGCTGCTCACCTCGGGCACCCCGGGTCGGGCCACGATCAAGGGCTTCACCGACACCGGCACGCTCGTGAACTTCAACCCGCAGGTCGTCCTCGACCTCGAGGTCAACGTCGAGGGCAAGGACGCCTACGGCGCCCAGCTCGCGACCGCCGTGCCCCAGATCTACCTCGCGCAGCTCCAGCCCGGCGCCACCATCGGTGTGCGCGTGGACCCGTCGGACCCGTCGTCGATCGCGATCGACTGGGCCGCCGCCGCCCAGGGCTGAGCCTGAACCGCTGACGCGGCGGAGGGCGGCTCGCCCGACTCAGGTCGGGGATCGCCCTCCGCGCGCGTGCGCCACGAACCGAGGAGACGGCAATGCAGGTGTTCGGAGCAGGAGCGGGCGACGCGTCCGGTCGCGACTGGATGAGCCCCGAAGGCCGTGCCCGGTCGAAGCGGGCCGGCTGGTGGTTCTGGTACCCGCTGATCTTCGGGATCTTCTTCGTGGTGATGGGTGTCGCGTTCGTCGTGGGCGCCTCGTCGATCACCGCCGCGTCCGGCGGCCTCGGCATCTCGGCCGTCGTCTTCTTCGTGGTGGGCCTCGGCTCGCTCGCGGTCGCGTGGTGGGCGTGGCGTGACATCCACGCCGACGACGAGCCGCGCAAGGTTGCCGGATCGCTCTCGGCGCAAGCCCAGCAGGACCTCCAGATGACCGGCGTGTCCGGCCAGGCGACGATCAACTCGTTCTCGTACGTGGCGGGCAGCAGCGACGGCGCGACCACGCTCGTCGCGCTCGATCTCGACGTCCACACCGTCGCCGGCGGCCATGTGCCGCTGACGACGAAGTCTCGCGTCCCGCTCGCCGTGGCGAACACGCTCGGCAAGGGGGCGACGGTGCCGATGGTGCTCAGCAGCACCGACCCCAACCAGCACGTCATCGAGTGGGCGGGTCTCCTGCCCGCACCGGCGACACCCCCCGCCGCCAGCTGAGCGCGAGGGCTCGCTCAGACGCCGACGCGCGCCAGGTAGTCGTCGAACGCGGCGACCTTCTGGGTGTCCTCGTAGACGGTGCCG
>CAZKTS010000388.1:0-2642 GCA_964555735.1 uncultured Bifidobacteriaceae bacterium | reverse complement strand
CGCGAACGGAGGTCGGTAGCGTAGCCGAACATCTCTCCGAGCGGCACTTGGGCGTTGACCACGTGCGAGGTGCCGCGCTGCTCCATGCCCTCGACCTTGCCGCGACGCGACGAGAGGTCGCCGATGACGTCGCCCATGTAGTCCTCGGGCGTCACCACCTCGACCCGCATGATCGGCTCGAGGAGCACCGGCTTGGCCTGCCGGGCTGCGTTCTTGATCGCCATGGAGCCGGCGATCTTGAACGCCATCTCCGAGGAGTCGACGTCGTGCGACGACCCGCCGGTGAGCGTGGCGCGGAGGTCCACCAGGGGGTAGCCGGCGAGGACGCCGCCCTCGAGGGCTTCCTGCATGCCGTCGTCGACCGACGGGATGTACTCGCGGGGAACGTCGCCGCCTCGCACCTTGTCGACGAACTCGTAGCCGCCGCCCGGCCCGGTGGGCTCGAGGTCGATGATGACGTGCGCGTACTGGCCGCGACCGCCGGTCTGGCGGACGTAGCGCTCCACGATGTCGTGCACCGGCTCGGTGATCGTCTCGCGGTAGGCCACCTGCGGCTTGCCGACGTTGGCCGCCACGGAGAACTCGCGCACCATGCGGTCGACGAGCACGTCGAGGTGGAGCTCGCCCATCCCGCGGATGATCGTCTGGCCGGTCTCGTCGTCGGTGTGGACCTGGAAGGTCGGGTCCTCTTCCGACAGCGCGCCGAGTGCCTTGCCGAGCTTGTCCTGGTCGATCTTGGTCTTCGGCTCGATCGCGACGGAGATGACCGGCTCCGGGAAGTCCATCTGCTCGAGCACGATGGGGTGACCCGGATCGGTGAGCGTGTCACCGGTCGTGGTGTTCTTGAGCCCGACCGCGGCGACGATGTCGCCGGCAAAGACCGCGTCCTTGTCCTCGCGGTGGTTGGCGTGCATCTGGAGGATGCGCCCGACCCGCTCCTTCTTGTCCTTCGTGGCGTTGACGATGTTGCTGCCTGCCGAGAGCTTGCCGGAGTAGACGCGGAAGTACGTGAGCTTGCCGACGTACGGGTCGCTCATGATCTTGAACGCCAGCGCGGCGAACGGCTCGTCGTCGTCGGCGTGGCGGACGACCTCCTCGCCGGTCTTGACGTCCTTGCCCTCGATCGCCGCGATGTCGACCGGGCTCGGCAGGTAGTCGACGACGGCGTCGAGCAGCGGCTGCACGCCCTTGTTCTTGAACGCAGTGCCGCAGAGCACGGGGACGACCTCACCCGAGAGCGTCGCGGCCCGAACGGCCTTGCGCAGATCCGCGGCCGTGATCTCCTCGTCACCGACGTACTTCTCGAGCACGTTCTCGTCGAACTGGCTCACCACGTCGATCAGCTCGTGCCGCCACGTGTCGGCGTCGGCCTGGAGCTCCGCCGGGATGTCGACGGTCTGGTACTCCTCGTCGACGTCGTCGGACCAGGTGAGCGCCTTCATGTTCAGCAGGTCGACGACGCCCTTGAACTCGCTCTCGGCACCGATCGGCAGCTGGACGAGCGCGACGGTCGCGTCGAGCCGATCCTTGATCATGTCGACGCAGCGGTAGAAGTCGGCGCCCACGCGGTCCATCTTGTTGATGAAGCACATGCGGGGGACGTTGTACTTGTTGGCCTGCCGCCAGACGGTCTCGGTCTGCGGCTCCACACCGGCGACCGCGTCGAACACCGCGACCGCGCCGTCGAGGACGCGCAGCGACCGCTCGACCTCGACGGTGAAGTCGACGTGGCCGGGCGTGTCGATGATGTTGATCCACGTGTCGCGCCACTTGCAGGTCGTGGCCGCGCTCGTGATGGTGATGCCGCGCTCCTGCTCCTGGACCATCCAGTCCATGACCGCGGCACCCTCGTGGACCTCACCGATCTTGTAGGTGCGCCCCGTGTAATAGAGGATGCGCTCCGTCGTGGTGGTCTTGCCCGCGTCGATGTGCGCCATGATCCCGATGTTGCGCACCCGAGCAAGCGGCACCTCCCGAATCATCGGGCCACCCTTACCCTTGAGTTCCTTCTCTTCAGCAGCCATGTCGTCTTCTTCTCGTCTGTTCGCTTCGAGTTCGTCGCTGGTTCTCGTCTGTGCCCTCGGCCGTTTCGCGACCGAGGTCGTCCTGCGCCGTCGCTGACGCTCGGCGCCTCGATGCCCGGGGGTGCCGGGGCGTGGAGCCGGCTTCGGCGACGGGTGCGGTGGCGAGGCAGTCCGCCGTGCCGTTCGGAGAGCCGGAGTCGTTGACCCGACCGAGCGAAGCGAGGGAGCAGGGGCTCCGACGGTGGTAGGCGGGCCGAGCACCGCATCCGGCGTCGAGGCCGGCGGACCCTCTGCCGGACCTAGACCAACAGAGAGTGGTGCAGAGCTGTTCCTGGGGGGCGATCCACCGCGGTCAAACGCATCACCACCGGTAGTGCGCGAACGCCCGGTTCGACTCCGCCATCTTCTGCAGGTCGTCCTTGCGCTTGATCGTCGCACCCAGACCGTTCGACGCGTCGAGCAGCTCGGCGGCGAGGCGCTCGGCCATCGTCTTCTCCCGGCGCTGGCGCGAGTAGCCGACGATCCACCGGATGGCGAGCGTCGTGGCACGGCGAGGACGGACCTCCACCGGCACCTGGTACGTGGCACCACCGACGCGTCGGCTCTTCACCTCGAGCG
>CAZKTS010000387.1:0-4678 GCA_964555735.1 uncultured Bifidobacteriaceae bacterium | reverse complement strand
GTGTCCGGGCTCCACGTGACGCCGGACGACGTGATCGCCCGGAGGCCGGCGAGATCCCAGCGGTCGGGTTCGGCGTCGAGGGCGGCGAGGAGCGGACGGGCGAACACGTCGCCGACGATGGTGAGCACCTGCACGCCGTGGCGTTCGACGTCGGACCAGATGCGCGCGGGGTCGAGCCCGGTGCCCTCGACGAGCACCACGGTGCCGGCGCCCGCGAGCGTCGACAGGGTGATGAACAGGCCGGTGCCGTGCATGAGCGGGCACGCGGGCAGGCAGGTGCCGGCGCGCTTGCCGGCCGCCGCGGCCGCCACCGGGTCCGGCGGTTCGGTGCCCGGTCGCGCCATCTCCCAGAGCGCGACGTAGAGGTCGTCGTTGCGCCACATGACGCCCTTGGGCATCCCGGTGGTGCCGCCGGTGTAGAGGAACATGAGGTCGTCGCCGTCGGGCTCACGGGCCGCCCACGGTCCCGACAGGTCCGACGCCGCGAGCGCGGCCTCGTAGTCGGCGCCCACCTCGAGCGTGCAGGGCCGCGCGTCGCCCGGCAGACCGTCGAGCGCGCCCAGCACCGCGCCCCGGAGCTCCGGCGCGTGGACGACGGCGCGCGCCTCGGCGTCGGCGAGCACATAGCGCACCTCGTCGGCGACGTACCGGTAGTTCACGTTGACCGGCACGCACCCGACCTTCAGCGCGGCGAAGAACGTCTCGAGGTACTCGGGGACGTTGGTGAGGTCGAGCGCGACCTTGTCGCCGGGCCGGAGCCCCTGACTCCAGAGCCACGACGCGAGGCGAGCCGCGCGGTCGTCGAGCTCCCCCCAGGTGACGTGGCGATCACCGCAGACGATGGCATCGCGCTCGGGGACGGTGCGCGCGACGTCGCGCCAGACGCGGGCGAAGCTCCAGCCGGCCACGCCCGGAGGCTACGTGACGACCGTGTGCGCGACCTCGATCGCGTCGGGGTCGGTCGACGGCAGGGGGAGCGACCGGACCGCGTCGATGGTGCGCTGCGAGTCCCAGCCGGAGTACGCGATGCCGACGAACGGCACGAAGGCGGCGCCCCAGCGCGAGAGCACGCGGGTGCACACGCTCTTCACCATCTGTTTGGTGACGTGCTTCGACATCCCCGCCTTCCCGGGGTGCTTCCCGGTCATGGCGAAGATGACGTCGCGCGCGACGCCGTCGGGGTCGGGGCGCACCCCCGCCGCCTCGAGGTCGTGGACGCGGAGCGACGCCGCCACGTAGATCTCGATCGCGAGGGCCATCAGGTTCGCGCCGATCATCACCGGCAGCGCAGGGGGGAGGGCCGCCCCGTACGAGACCAGGGCCGCGAGCTCCTCGAGCTCGTCACCCGCCGCCGCCAGTCCGCCGGCAGTCGCGACGATCGCCTTTGCGCTGCGGGCCTTGCGGACCGGCAGCGGTTTCTCGATCAGCAGCGGAGCGACGACGGTGAGCAGCCGCTCGGTCTCGGTCTCGAAGGTGTCGACGGCCTGCTTGGGAGTGCGGACCTTCCGCAGCCGCTCGACCGAGGCGATGAGCTCGGGCATCGCACCCGGCGGCAGCGCGAGCTGGACGCCCCGCGCGGTGCCGACCGCGTTGCCGGCGAGGGCCCTGGCGTTGGTGGCGAGGTCGCGGGCCGCGAGGGTGAGGCTGCCCGTGACGCCGGCCGCGCCCGCCCGGAGGCGGTCGCGACGAGAGGGACGAGCAGGGTTGGGGAACGGTGCCACGAGGGGTGCAACGCCTCGCCGGTACCGGACGTTCCCTCCAGCCGCGTGCGTTGTGCGGCCAGGGCCGCGGGCCTCAGGCGGCGTCGATGTGAGCGACCCGCCACGCGGCGGTGGCGGTCTCGAGCTCGACGAGTCGGTCGAGCTCCGACACCGCGGCACGCAGCTCCTGATCGAGGTGGCTGCGCGGCATGCGCATCGTGAACGCGGCGACGAGCGACCGGTAGTGGTCGAGCTGCTCCGTCGGCGGTGCCGGGAAGCGCGCGAACGCGATGCTGCCGTGGCGGCGCAGCTCGCTCACCAGTGCCCGCAGCTCACGGAGCGCATCAGCGGCGCGCACGCGCAGCACGGAAGGGTCGTCGTCCTCCGCGAGCAGCTCGAGTGCGCGCGCGCGTCGCGCGCGCCACGCGTCGGCGTCGAGCCGGCGATCGCCGCGCCCGGCGTCGGCTCGCGCGTCCGCGCAGCGTCGGACCAGGCGCTCGACCTTCTTGCCGAAGCGCTGCCGGATCTCGGGGCCCGGCACCTCGTCGTCGCCGACCGCGTCCAACAGCATCGCGGCGATCGCCTCGCGTTCGGTGCCACCGTCCTCGAGCACGAGCGACGCGATGCCGAGCACCTGCCCGAGCGACGGCGTGACCGGCAGCGCGTCGTGGGCACGGTCGGCGTGCTGTGCTGCCGCCCACTCCGTCGCCTTGAAGAAGCGCTTGCTGAGGTGGATCTCGGCGGTGGGCTCGGCCATGGGCGGAACGTACCGAGGCCCGTGGGTCGAGTGGTGGACCCCGCGCCTCGGCGACCTCAGACGACGTTGGCCGTGGCCGTCGGGAAAAGCGCGCCCTTGGCTGCGCTGAGGTCGGCCGTCGTCCAGGCGTCGCCCAGGTCGACCCGGGCGGTCACGGCAAGCGGGCCGACGAGGGAGACCCGCCCGCCGACCACGAGCAGCACCTGCCCCGAGACGTCGGCCGCGTCGTCGCCGCACAGCCAGGCGACCGCGGTCGCGGCGTGGATCGGGTCGTAGCGGTCGGGCTCGCCGCTCCCCGGCTCTGGCGCGGCGAACATGGGCACGTCGGCGGTCATCCGGGTGCGCGCCCGCATCGCGACCGCGTTGACCGTCACGCCGTACTTGGCGAGCTCGGTCGCCAGCTCCAGGGTGAGGCCGACGATGCCGGCCTTGGTGGCGGAGTAGTTGGCGTGACCGCGAGCCGGGAAGAGCCCGCCCTCGCTCGTGGTGTTCACGATGCGCCGACCGGGAGCCGCGCCCGCCGCTCGCCAGTAGGCGCCGGCGAAGCGGCTCGGCGCGAAGTGACCCTTGAGGTTCGCCCGGACGACGTCGTCCCACTCCTCCTCGGTCATGTTGAAGCTCATGCGATCGCGGGTGATGCCCGCGTTGTTCACCAGCACGTGGAGATCGCCGAACGTGTCGACCGCGGTCTGCACGAGCGCTTCGGCGGTCGTCCAGTCCGCGACGTCGCCCACGTGGGCGACGGCCTCGCCGCCCCGCGCCGTCAGCTCGGCCACGACCTCGTGCGCCGCATCGGCCGAGCGGTTGTTGACCACCACGCGCGCGCCGGCGGCGGCGAGCGCGGCGGCGTGGGCCCTGCCGAGGCCGCGCCCGGCGCCGGTCACCACCGCGACCCGCCCGGCGAGATCAGTCATCGGCGAGCAGAGCGTCGAGCTCGGCGAGCGCGCCGGTCGGGTCGTCCTCGACGAGGATCCCGTGCAGGCCGAGCGCCCGCGCCGCGACGACGTTGCCTTCGAAGTCGTCGAGGAACACGACGCGGGCCGGATCGACGACCCCGACGCGCTCGAGCGCGAGGTGGAAGATCGCCGGGTCGGGCTTGCGGACGCCTTCGTGACAGGAGTCGACGATGACGTCGAACAGCGTGTCCACCTCGAGGCTCGCCCGCCAGACGTCGCCGTACTCCTTGATGTTGTTGGTGACGATCCCGGTGCGGATGCCGCGCGCCCGGATGCTGCGGACGGTCTCGATCACGACGGTGCGGTCGTGCGGGTCGTCGGCCGCGTGCGAGAACATCGCCCGCAGGTCGAACTCGATGCCGGCGGTGGTGGCGCCGTCGGCGATGGCCTGGATCGCGTCGGCCATCGCGAGCTCGCCCCGCTCCATGCAGTGCCACGGGTGGTCGGTGTCGGTGCCATAGGGACCGAAGACGAGCTCGAAGAGGACCTCGGGGTCGGTGCCCGTGGCCGCGGCGTAGGACCGCGCCGCGCCGAACGGCGAGGCCGTGAAGACCCCGCCGTAGTCCCAGAGGACCGCCTCGATGCCCGGGCTCGCCGCCACGGGCCGGAGGCTAGGCGGGGCGCGGCCGGGAGCGGGTGGTCAAGGAGCCACCCGCGACGGCCGACAACCTTCATCTATGCGGATGAGGGGCAGGACGGGGCTGGTCGCGGCGTTGGCCGTGAGCCTCCTCGTCGTCGGGGTGACGGCCGGAGCGCCGGCGGGGGCCCAGGAGGCGCCCACCGAGCGCCCGGTCGATCCCGAGGCGGTGCGGGTCGCGGTCGACCTCTACCGGAACACCGAGCGGCTCGAGACCGTCAACCGCCAGCTCGCCGACGCCCAGATGCGCCTGGCCGCGGCCGAGGCTGCGCTCGCGGAGACGCAGGCCCGCATCGACGAGGTCCAGGCCAAGGTCGACGAGCTCCAGGCGGCGATCGACGGCCGGGCGTCGCAGGTGTACCAGCGGCGCGGCGCCGATCTCGGCTCGTATCTCCAGATCGAGCACGTCCAGGACCTGCTGGTGGGCGAGCGGTACACGAACGCGGCCGCCGGCGACGGCGCGGTGCGGCTCCAGGCGCTCGCCGATGCCAAGCGCCAGCTCGACGCCGAGAAGGCGCTGCGGGACGCGGCGCGAGCCGCGATCGCGCAGGAGCAGGCGACGCTCGACGGCCTGCGGCTGGAGCTCGAGAGCGCCAGCGCGCGCGACGCCGAGCTGCTCGACCGGCTC
>CAZKTS010000386.1:0-10301 GCA_964555735.1 uncultured Bifidobacteriaceae bacterium | reverse complement strand
CTCGGGATGTCGGTCGTCGCCGAGGGCATCGCCGAGCCTGATCAGCTGGCGGTGCTGCAAGGGCTCGGCTGCGACGCGGTGCAGGGCTACCTCGTGGCCCGCCCGTTGCCGCTCGAGGCGCTGGTGGCCTGGCTGGACGGTGTGACGTCGCGGTCCGCCGACCCGGTGGCGCCCGCGACCTGACGCGATCGGCGCCGCTCACTCCCAGATCATCGGGTCGCTCGACGGAGCACCGAGCATCTCGGCCGGGTCGTGCTTGTCGATGTGGCCGATGAGCCCGTGGTACACGCCGTAGCCGCACAGCTCGCGCAGCCGGGGTGAGAACCGCGCCGCGACCTCGCGCGGGATGCCGAGCTGCTGGTTCTCCTGCTGGCGGATCCATCCGGCGCAGTAGTTCATGGCGAGCCCGACGCGCCTCGCGTCCGTGCGGTTCGCGCCGCCGCCGTGCCACAGGCTGCCGTGCCAGACGAGCACACTGCCCGCCGTCATCTCGGCCGGCACGCTGTCGTAGGGCGCGCCGTAGTCGGGGGAGTGGTCGGCGTGATGCGAGCCCGGGATCACGCGCGTCGCACCGTTGGCCTCGGTGAAGTCGGTGAGCGCCCACATCGAGTTGCACACCGTGGCCACGTGCGGCTTCGGGAGCGGGATGAGCTGATCGTCGGCGTGGATCGGCTGTTTGGTCTCGCCGGGGAGGATGCTGATCGACGACAGGGACGACACGAGACAGCCGGGATCGAGGACGCGTTCGACGAGCGGGAGCACCCCGGCGTGGACGGGGACGGTCTCGAAGACCCGTTCGAGGGCGAGCAGGTTGTAGATGCGGACGGTGCGCGATCCCTCGAAGTCGTTGGTCGCGGGAACGACGTCGTAGAGCCGCTCGAGCTCGTCGAGCGCTGCGAGCAGCGTGGCGACGAGGTCGGGGTCGATCGCGCCTTGGACGATCGTGAAGCCGTCACGGTCGATGGCAGCGAGGTGGTCGTCCAGGCGGGCGTCGGCGGGCACGCCGCAAGGGTACGTTCGCGGTCCATGCCGCTGTACGCCCTCGGCGACTCCTCGCCCGACATCCACCCGGAGGCCTTCGTGCATCCGGACGCCACCATCATCGGCAACGTCACCGTCGGGGCGGAGTCGACGATCTGGCCCCAGGCCGTCCTGCGCGGCGACTACGGCATCATCCGGATCGGTGCGCGGACCTCGATCCAGGACGGCACCGTGATCCACACCACCCCGCGGCACCCCACGATCGTCGGCGACGACTGCGTGGTCGGCCACCTCGCGCACCTCGAATGCTGCACGGTCGAGGACGGTGCGCTGGTCGGCACCAACTCGGTCGTGCTGCACCGCGCCCTGATCCGGAGCGGCGCGCTCGTGGGCGCGAGTGCGCTCGTGCCGAACGACATGGAGGTGCCGGCGCGCGCGATGGCCCTCGGTGTGCCGGCGAAGCTGCGGCTCGACGCCGTCGACCCGGACACGATCGCGGTCCTCGCCGCGGGCTACGTCGCCAACGGTCACCGCTTCCGTGCCGAGCTGCGCCGGCTCGACGGTCCGGAGACAGCGTGAGCCGCTTCGCCGACCGGGTGGTGCTCATCACCGGCGCAGCGCGCGGCCAGGGCGAGGCCGAAGCGCGGCGCTTCGCGGCCGAAGGGGCCCGCGTCGTCGTCACCGACGTGCTCGACGCCGAGGTCGAAGCAGTGAGTGCCGACCTCGGCGATGCCGCACTGGGCCTGCACCATGACGTGTCGAGCGAGTCCGACTGGGCGGACGTGGTGGCCGCAACCCTTGACCGGTTCGGTCGCATCGACGTGCTCGTCAACAACGCGGCGATCCATCACATCGTTCCGATCGAGCACGAGACGCTCGCCGACTTCGAGCGCATCCTCGCCATCAACCTCACCGGCACCTTCCTCGGGATTCGCAGCGTCATCGCACCGATGCGTGCGGCCGGGGGCGGGGCCATCGTGAACATCTCCTCGCTCGCCGGCCTGCAGGGGTACGCGGGTCACGCCGCCTACAGCGCGTCGAAGTGCGGGGTCATCGGCGTCACCAAGAGCGCAGCGATCGAGCTCGGGCCGTCCGGCATCCGGGTCAACTCCATCCACCCCGGGCCGATCGACACCGCGATGCTGCCGGGCGGTGCCGGCGACGACCGCAGCTTCCGGGAGGTGCCGCTGCAGCGCGTGGGCACGGTCGAGGACGTGACCGACCTCGTCCTCTTCCTTGCCTCCGACGAGTCGGCGTACGTGAGCGGCGCCCAGATCGCCATCGACGGTGGCCTCCTCGCCGGACGAGTGCTGGCCCGCTAGTGACGCGGGCGATGCCGCCTACCATCGCGCCGTGACCGCCACCGAGTCCTCGTATCGGTCCCGGACCGGGCGCTTCCCGTTCCCGATGCCCTTCGGGTGGTTCAAGGTCGCACTCGCGAACGAGCTCGAGCCGGGGCGGGTGCTCACGCGGCACTACTTCGATCGGGAGCTCGTCGTCTGGCGCGATGCCGACGGCCGGCCGGTCACCCAGGACGCCTACTGCGCGCACCTCGGCGCGCACCTCGGCGTGGGCGGGACGATCGCCGACGGCTGCATCCAGTGTCCGTTCCACGGGTGGACCTACGACGCGGCCGGCGCGAACGTGCGCATCCCCTACGCGGACCGACCCAACGCGAAGGCGCAGCTCCGCACGTATCCCACCGTCGAGCGCGCCGGGATCGTCCTCGCCTGGTACCACCCGCACGGCGCACCGCCGCAGTGGGAGGTGATGGAGGTCCCCGAGTACGAGGACCCGGAGTACGGGCGCTACGAGGTGTTCGAGTACACGATCGGCTCCTGCATGCAGGAGATCGGCGAGAATGGCTTCGACCACGCACACTTCGAGTTCGTGCACTCCCATCCGAAGGTCGGCATCACCGAGAAGGTGGAGTTCGATGGTGTCGATCGCCTCGTGCTCACGCGCCAGGAGTTCCCGTCGTCGAAAGGGCCGGTGCAGGCGCGCATCGACGTCACCGGGCGCGGTCCGGGGTTCGCGATCACCCGCTACCAGGGCCTGATCGACGCGAGCCTCATCGGGTGCTCCACCCCGATCGACGACGAGACGACGCTCGTCACCTTCCTTTTCACGCTGAAGAACCCCGACGCCGACGCGCACACGGCGCGCGTGGCGCGTGCGTTCGTCGACTCGGTGAGCCGCGAGATCGGCCAGGACATCCCGATCTGGGAGCACAAGGCGTACGTGGCCGCGCCCGCGCTCGCGCCGAGCGAGAAGCCGATCATGGAGTACCGATGCTGGTACGAGCAGTTCTACGCCTGAGCGGTTGCCGCGTCGTCGACTCATGAGCGAACGCGTCTACATCCACGAGTTCATCGACATCATCGGACCCAACCGCGCGCGCTACATGCACCACATGACCGCCAACTGGGTTCCGATCGCGATCGAGGAGCGCAACCAGCACTGCTTCGGCGTGTGGGGCACCGTCGGGTCCACGGGTCGCTGGCCCGAGGTGGTCAACCTGTGGGAGCTCGACGGCTGGGATGGCCTCGTCGCCAACCTCGAGCACGAGCTCTCGGGTGGCGCGGGACTCCAGGATCCGTCGCTCGCTGCGTGGTGGGAGGTGGCGGCGGGACTCCGGCGCGGCGGGGTGGACCGCATCGTCGTCGCACGACCGTGGAGCCCGACGATCGCCGAGCTGCTGGCCGACGGCGTGCGCGGCGCGGTGTATGCCCACGAGCTCGTGACCGTGCCCATCGCCAGCGCCGACGCGTACCTCGAGCTGGTGCGCGAGCAGGGCATCGAGATGATGAACGGGTTCGGCGCCCGCCTCGTGGGCGCGTTCAAGGTCGCGATGGTCTCCGACACCGAAGCCATCGTGATCTGGGCGTTCGCGGGGCTCGACGACTGGGCCCGGTTCGAGCACGAGTGGACGGACGGCACCGCACTCGACGGCTGGCGCGCCCGCGCGGATGCGCTCGGTGCATCCGTGGCGCGGACCCTGATGGTCGACGCACCGCTGGCCCCGCTCCGCCTCGGCCGTCAACCGGAGGTCGGTGACCGCCGGCCGCTCGACGAGGTGTGAACGGCCGCGGCGGGATCACCCCAGCTTGAGGAACAGGCGCTCCACCTCGTCGATCGGATAGCCCTCGGCGGCCGCCTTCTCGGGATCCGCGAGGCAGGTCGTGAGCCCGGATGCGAGCAGCTTGAACCCGACTTGCTCGAGCGCTTTGCTCGCGGCGGCGATCTGCGTGACGACGTCGCGGCACTCGCGCTGCTCGTCGAGCATGGCCTGGATCCCGCGGACCTGGCCTTCGATGCGGCGGAGGCGTCGTTGCAGATCGGCGACGACCTCACGGTCGATCTCCATGGGTTCCTCCCTGCTCCCGACCGGCTTGATACCCCGAAGGGTATTCTCTACTATACCCCCTGGGGTATACGGAGGAGCAACCGATGGACGTCGCGACCCAGCCACGATCAGCACCCGGCGACAGGCTGGCGGACTCACGACCCGAAGACGAGCACCGGCCGCTCTTCGCCCGCCTCGCCGGCTTCTCGGCTCGTCACCGCCGGGGGGTGATCGCCGCGTGGCTGCTCGTGGTGATCGCGGCGGCACCGCTCGCGTTGACCCTGTCGGGCGCGCTGTCCGGAGCCGGCTGGGAGGCCCAGGGCTCGACCGCGCAGGAGGTTCGCGACGAGCTCCGTCATGACTTTCCGGCGCTCGGAGCCGAGAACCCGGTCGTCGTGTACCGACAGCGCACACCGATCGCGTCGGAACCCGAGGGCCTTCGCGCGCTCGTGCGCTCCCTTCGCTCTGCACCGCGAGCGCGGTCGGTCGCCGACCCGTTGGCGTTGCCCGCCGATGCGGGCCTCCTCGCGCCCGACGGTCGGACCGCGATCGTGCCGGTCACGCAGCGGGTCGCCGACGACGCCCAGCGTCCGGTCGCGGCCGGCGAGCTCGGCGACTACGTGGACGGCCTCGAGCTCGATCCGGGAGCGCGGGCCGAGGTGACCGGTGAGTGGCCCGTCTGGAGCGACTTCAACGCGATCAACGAGAGCGCGCTCCACAAGGCCGAGCTGCTCAGTGGCGTCCCGAGTCTCGTCCTTCTCTTCATCGCCTTCGGGGCGGCAGTGGCCGCGGGCATCCCACTCTTGCTCGCGCTCGCCGGCATCGCGGTTGGTTGGGCGCTCCTGCACCTCGTTGCCGGAGTTATCCCGCTGTCGGTGTGGTCGATGAACTTCTCCATGATGATCGGGCTCGCGGTCGGCATCGACTACAGCCTCTTCATCGTCAGCCGTTATCGCGAGGAACGAGCCGAGGGCAAGGATGCGTCGGTTGCGGTCGAGGGGGCGCTCTCGACGGCGGGGAAGGCGGTGTTCCTGTCCGCGGTCACGGTGGTGCTCTCGCTCGCCGCGGTGTTCCTCGTTCCGGTAATGGTGTTCCGCTCCATGACGCTGGGGATGATCTTCGCCGTCGTGGCGGTGGCGCTCGCGTCGCTGACGCTGTTGCCGGCCGTCCTCGTCGCACTCGGCGATCGCGTCCTGGTGACGCGCGGCTCCCAGGATCCCGACGTGGCCGCCGAAGGGCGCTGGGAGCGGTGGACCGGCCACGCCCTCCGCCGCCCCGGCGCGATCCTCGCCGTCGGTCTGGTGATCCTCGGCGCACTCGCGCTGCCGGCGCTCGGGATGCGCCTCGGGATGCCGGGCGCGACGGTGGTCGACCGCGGCCACACGAGCCGGGACGGCTACGAGCTCCTCGTGTCGGCGTTCGGTGATGGGGCGGCGGCACCCGTCTTCGTGACCGTTCCCGCGGCATCGGCCGCCGACGTCGTCGGGCTCGCGAGCGAACTGCCCGGGGTGGCCGACGCGCGCGTCGTCTCGGAGCCAGCTGCGTCCGGGCGAACGGTGGTGCGCGTCACCGGCGCGACGGCCGTCGACGACGAACGAACCGGTGCGCTCGTCGACCGATTGCGCTCGGAGCTGGACCGAGCCGTGCCGACCGCCAAGGTTGGCGGGCCGGCCGCCCAGAACCACGATCTCACCGCGGTGCTCACCGATCGGGCACCGATCGCGATCGCGCTGATCCTGATCGTCGCGTTCGTGCTGCTCCTCGTGGTCTTCCGAAGCGTGCCGATCGCGATCACGTCGATCGTGATGAACGTCTTGACCGTGGGAGCCGCGTTCGGGTTCGCGACGCTGGTGTTCCAGCACGGCATCGGGACGGGCCTCCTCGGCATCGAGCACCAAGGCTTCGTGGACGCGTGGGCACCGTTGTTCTTCTTCGCCCTGTTGTTCGGCCTCTCGATGGACTATCAGCTCTTCCTGCTTGCCGCGATCCGTGAGCGTTACGAGGCGACGGGCGACACCCGCCGTGCGATCCGCGAGGGCATCGGCCGGACGGGCCGTCCGATCACCAACGCCGCGCTCGTGATGATCGTCGTGTTCGTCGCCTTCGGCGTCACGGGGCCGATCCCGCCGACCGAGCTCGGGATCACGCTCGCGATGGCCGTGCTGCTCGACGCGACGGTCGTGCGCATGCTGCTCGTCCCGGCGAGCATGGCCCTGCTCGGCGAGCGCAACTGGTACCTGCCTCGGTGGCTCGGCCGCATGCTGCCCGAGGTGCGGTTCCGGCACTAGGGGACGGCTCTGGAATATACCCCCTGGGGTATTAGTTGGAACCTTCGACGAGCGTGACGAGAGAGAGGTCGCCATGTACTTCCGTCAGTACGAGCTTCCGTGCCTGTCGCTGTACAGCTATCTCATCGGGGACGAAGCGACGGGGCGAGCGGTGGTGGTCGATCCGCAGCGCGACGTCTCGCAGTACCTCGACGATGCGGCTGCGCACGGCTTGACGATCGAGCGGGTGGTCGAGACCCACTTCCACGCCGACTTCGTCTCGGGACACCTCGAGCTCGCGGACGCGACGGGTGCCGTCATCTCGTACGGCGAAGACGCGCGCGCGGACTTCCCGATCGAGCCGTTGCGGGACGGCCAGGTGCTGACACTCGGTGACGTCACCCTCGAGATCCTCTCGACGCCCGGCCACACGCCGGAGTCGATCTCGATCGTCGTCAGGGAGCGCGCGGGTGACCCGGCGTGGGCGGTGCTGACCGGTGACGCGCTGTTCATCGGCGACGTGGGCCGCCCCGACCTGCTCGCCTCGGCCGGCTGGACCGCGGAGCACCTCGCGCGGCGTCTCTACCGATCGCTGCACGACAAGCTCCTGCCGCTCCCGGACGCGACCCGCGTGTATCCCGCGCACGGCGCCGGCTCCGCGTGCGGCAAGTCGATGTCCGACGCACCGGTCTCGACGATCGGTGAGCAGCGCGAGTCCAACTACGCGCTGCAGCCGATGACCGAGGACGAGTTCGTCGACGCGGTCCTGCAGGGACAGTCGGTCGCGCCGCTCTACTTCTCCTTCGCGGCCGACAGCAACCGCCGAAACCGCCCGCTGCTCGACGACGCCGAGTCCGTGCCGCGTGTGGACCCAGAAGCCGCGCTCGACGCCCAGGCGACGGGCGCGGTGCTGCTCGACACCCGAGCGCCCGACGCCTTTGCGTCCGGTCATCTGCGTGGGTCCGTCAACGTGAGCCTCGACGGCCGCTTCGCAGAGTTCGCCGGAGATGTCGTGCGCCCGGACCAGGACGTTGTGCTCGTGGCGGACGCCGCCCGGGCGACCGAGGCGCGGGTGCGGCTGGGCCGGATCGGCTTCGACCGGGTCATCGGCGTGCTGGTCGACGTCGAGACCGTGCTCGTCGCGCGCGCCGACCTCGCCGAGCGAGCTCGCCGGCTCCCAGCGGGCGACTTCGCGGCGTGGCGCGACAGCGAACCGGATCTCCAGCTCGTGGATCTCCGGAACCCGGCCGAGCAAGAGAGTGGGGTGATCCCCGGGGCTCGGTCGCTGCCGCTGCCACAGCTGCTCGACCGGATCGAGGAGCTCGACCCGCAGCGTCCGACGGTCGTCTACTGCGCCGGCGGCTATCGATCGTCGATCGGCGCGTCGGTGCTCCGCTCGCAGGGCTTCGGCGAGGTCGCCGACATCCTCGGGGGCTTCGACGCGTGGCGCGTGGTTCGCTTGCCCATCGACACCACGTCGTCACCGTCGCTTGCCGGATGAGCTGAGCCACCGTGCGCGGGCTGCTCGCGTCGCCCCTCGGCTTCTTGATCGGGCTCTCGCTGGGAGCGCTCGGCGGCGGTGGGTCGATCCTCGCGGTCCCCGCGCTGGTCTACGGCGCCGGGCAGTCACCGAAGGCCGCGACCGCGACCAGCCTCCTGCTCGTCGGCACCGCGGCGTTGGTGGGGATGGGCGCCCATCTCCGCGCGGGTCGCGTGCACGTCCGCACCGGAGTCATGTTCGGCCTCGCGGGTGTCGGAGGCTCCTTCGCCGGCACCGCGCTCAACGAGCAGCTCGATCCGGACGTGCTGCTCCTCGGGTTCAGTGTCCTGATCCTGCTCGCGGCGTGGCGCATGGTCACCGGCTGCCCCTCGTGCACGGAGGTCGGTGAGGAGCAAGCGCTCGCGGCCGGCGCCCCCGCGGCCGTAGGTGCGCTGCGGACGCGCGAGCAGGTGGGGCTCCGCATGGTGGTCACCATCATCGCGGCGGGCTCGGCCGTGGGATTCCTCACCGGCCTCTTCGGGGTGGGCGGCGGCTTCGTGATCGTGCCGGCGCTCACCCTGCTGCTCGGGCTGTCGATGCCCGAGGCCATCGGCACGTCGCTGCTCGTCATCGCGATCAACTCTGCCGTCGCGCTGGTCGCTCGGATCGGCTCGAGCACGATCGATTGGTCGGTGGCCATCCCGTTCACGATCGCGGCCGTCTTCGGCGTCCTGGTCGGCAAGCGTGTCGCGGACCGCCTCGAACCCCGGCGCGCCCTCCGGTGGTTCGCCGCGCTGCTCGTCGGCGTCGCTCTGTATACGGCGACGCAGGCGGTGACCGCGCTGGCGTGAGCTCGCTCGCTCGGCGTCAGCCCTTCACGTAGGCGAGCTTCTCGGCGACCTTGCCGTCGCGGACGCGGAGCACATCGACGCCGTGGATCGCGCCTTCGGTGCCGTCATCGTCGGTCCACGTGTAGCGCCACCGCACGACGCACCGGTCGCCGGTCGCGATGACGTCTTCGCCTTCGAAGTGCGCGGTCGGTGACGCCGCGAAGAACGCCTCCCAGGCGGCGCGCACGGCGGCCGCACCCTCGTGCCGCTCACCTGCGGGTGGCGCCGTGCTCTCGAACACCGCATCCTCGGTCATGCACGCCATGACCGCGTCGACGTCGTGAGCGTTGAACGCGGCGTTGAAGCGATCGACCGCCTCGATGGTGGCCGTGGTCTGCTCGTCACTCATGGCGCTCCTCGTGGGTCAGTAGGGGTCGCCGTCGCCCCGGTACTCGTCGGGCTCGATGAAGATCACGCGGGCGTACGGCACCGCCTCGCGGATGCGCGCCTCCACCCGATCGATGGCCTTCGCGATCTCGCGGTCGCCGGCCGGCGTGAGGTCGACCTTCGCGGCGACGAGCAGGTCCTCGGGGCCCAGGTGCTCGGTGCGGAGGTGGATGAGGCGGTCGACCTCGGGTCCGAGGGTGATGGCCTGGGTGATCGCGGTCTGCTGCTCGGGTGAGGCGGACTCGCCCATCAGCAGGCTCTTCATCTCGATCGCGAGCACGATCGCGATGACGCCCAGGAGCAGACCGATGGCGATGCTGCCCAGGGCGTCGAACACCTCCTCGCCGGTCGCCACCGCGAGCGACACGCCGATGATGGCGAACACCAGGCCGGTGATCGCGCCGAGGTCCTCGAGCAGGACGACGGGAAGCTCCGGGCTCTTGCTCGTGCGGATGAAGCGCCACCACGACTGGTTGCCCTTCGGGCCTCGCGCCTCGCGGACCGCGGTACGAAGTGAGAACCCTTCGAGCAGCACCGCGACCCCGAGGACGACGAACGCGACCGTGGGGTCGTCGATCTCGTGGGGGTTGATCAGCTTCTGGATGCCCTCGTAGATCGCGAACATCGCGCCGAGCGAGAAGAGCACGAGTGCGACGACGAACGCCCAGAAGTACCGCTCCCGTCCGTAGCCGAACTGGTGTGTGACGCTCGGTGCCCGCTTGGCGCGCGCGCCGCCGAGGAAGAGCAGCGCCTGGTTGCCGGTGTCGGCGACCGAGTGGATCGCCTCCGCGAGCATGGAGGCCGCACCGGTGAGCGCGAAGGCGACGAACTTGGCGAGGGCGATCCCGAGGTTCGCGAGGAACGCAGCGGCGATCGCCTTGCGTGAGCCCTCGTGCACGGCGCCGAGGCTAGCGGCGCGGCAAGGCGTCGACCGCCCAGACCGTGCGGGT
>CAZKTS010000385.1:0-3431 GCA_964555735.1 uncultured Bifidobacteriaceae bacterium | reverse complement strand
GAGGGTCGGGTGCCGCTGCACACGCTGCGCGCCGACATCGACTACGGCCAGGCCGAGGCGCGCACCACGTTCGGGCGCATCGGCGTGAAGGTGTGGATCTACAAGGGCGAGATCCTGCCCTACAAGGCCGCGGCCGAGGACAAGATCTCGCGCGAGGCGGCCATGGCCGTCGGCGAGACCTCGGGTGAAGCCACGCCGCGTCGCCGTGTCGTCAGCGCCGGCGGTGGTCGGCGTCGCAACGAGGAGACGGTGGAGGTCCCGGTGGAGGCCGCGACCGACGAGGTCGCCGAGAAGGAGGCGGCCCCGCTGGTCAAGGAGGCCGACCCGGAGCTCGAGCGCCTGCTCGCGGAAGAGGAAGAGATCGAGCGCCGTACGCGCCAGCACCACGAGGCGCCGAAGTTCCACGGCGACGAGGACTGAGGTTCTGTAGTCATGCTCATGCCGAAGAAGGTCCGCCACCGCAAGACGCACCGCGGTCGCATGAAGGGCGACGCGAAGGGTGGCACGCGCGTCAACTTCGGCGACTTCGGGATCCAGGCGCTCGAGCCGGGCTGGATCACGAACCGCCAGATCGAGGCTGCTCGAATCGCGATGACCCGCTACATCAAGCGTGGCGGGAAGGTGTGGATCAACATCTTCCCGGACAAGCCGGTCACGCAGAAGCCGGCCGAGACCCGCATGGGCTCTGGCAAGGGCAACCCCGAGCACTGGGTCGCGGTCGTGAAGCCCGGACGCGTGATGTTCGAGCTGTCGGGCGTGCCGGAGGGCACCGCGCGCGAGGCCATGCGCCTGGCGATGCACAAGCTCCCCATCAAGACGCGCTTCATCGTGCGCACCGAGGAGGCCTGAGATGCCTGCTGCGAGTGAGCTGCGAGAGCTCAACGACGGCGAGCTGGCCAACCGCCTCCGTGAGTTCAAGGAGGAGCTCTTCAACCTCCGGTTCCAGAACGCCACCGGTCAGCTCGACAACACCGCCCGGCTCGGCCAGGTGAAGAAGGACATCGCGCGCTGCGAGACGCTGCTGCGCGCCCGCGAGATCGAGGCCGCCGAGCAGGCCGCAGGAGCAGAGTGATGGCAGAAGCAACCACACCCGACGAGCGCGCGATGCGCAAGGTCCGTGAGGGACTCGTCGTGTCCTCGAAGATGGACAAGACGGTCGTCGTCGCGGTCACCGATCGCGTCCGTCACCGGCGGTACGGCAAGACGCTCCAGCGGACCCGGAAGTTCTACGCCCACGACGAGGCCAACGACGCCAAGGCCGGCGACCGCGTGCGCATCGCCGAGACCCGCCCGATGTCCCGCCTCAAGCGCTGGCGCGTCGTGGAAGTGCTGGAGCGGGCGCGATGAAGTTCGTCACGATGCGGCAGCCGGAGCGAGCGGCAGCGAGCGCAGCATGCTCGCCAGCGAGCGAACGGCCGCGAGCCGGGTACCCCGGCTCGCAGAGAGCGAGCGAGACAGGATGATCCAGCAGGAGAGCCGCCTGAAGGTGGCCGACAACTCCGGGGCGCGTGAGGTGCTCTGCATCAAGGTGCTCGGCGGCACGCGCCGGCGCTACGCAGGCATCGGCGACATCTTCGTCGCGACGGTCAAGGACGCGGTCCCGGGCGCCGCGGTCAAGAAGGGCGAGGTCGTCAAGTGCGTCGTCGTCCGCACCAAGAAGGAGCGGCGCCGTCCCGACGGCAGCTACATCCGCTTCGACGAGAACGCGGCGGTCCTCATCAACGACCAGCTCCAGCCGCGTGGCACGCGCATCTTCGGCCCGGTGGGTCGTGAGCTGCGCGACCGCCGGTTCATGCGCATCGTCTCGCTCGCGCCGGAGGTCCTCTGATGGCGAAGCTCAAGCTGAAGAAGGGCGACCGCGTGGTCGTGCTCTCGGGCAAGGACATCGGCAAGCAGGGTGAGATCACCCGCGTCCTGCCCGACCACCAGCGCGTGATCGTCGACGGCGTCAACGTCGCCAAGCGTCACCAGAAGGCGACCAACGCCACCATGCAAGGCGGGATCATCGACAAGGACATGCCGATCCACGTCTCGAACCTCGCGATCCTCTGCGCGAGCTGCGGGGCGAGCCGGGTGGGCTACCGGATCGAGGGCGACGGCTCGAAGATCCGCGTGTGCAAGAAGTGCGGGAAGGACCTGTAGTGGCAACGACCACCGAACGCCCGAGGCTGAAGCAGAAGTACGACGCGGAGACCCGCGGCGAGCTCCAGCGCGAGCTCGGGCTGGGCAACGTCATGCAGGTGCCCCGCCTCGAGAAGATCGTGATCAACATGGGCGTGGGCCGCGCCACCCAGCAGCAGTCGCTGCTCGACGGCGCGGTCACCGACCTCACGATCATCACCGGCCAGAAGCCGCTCATCACCAAGGCCAAGCAGTCGATCGCCGGGTTCAAGCTCCGCGAGGGCAACGCGATCGGCGCCAAGGTGACGCTCCGGGGCGACCGGATGTGGGAGTTCTACGACCGGCTCGTGAGCCTGGCCATCCCCCGCATCCGCGACTTCCGTGGGCTCAGCACGACGTCGTTCGACGGGCGTGGCAACTACACGTTCGGCGTCACCGAGCAGCTCATCTTTCCCGAGATCGACTACGACAAGATCGACACCGTTCGCGGCATGGACATCACGATCGTCACGACCGCCACGACCGACGATCACGGCCGCGCGCTCCTGCGAGCGCTCGGCTTCCCGTTCCGCCGCGACGGCGAGAGGAGCTAGGCACTGTGGCCAAGAAGGCTTTGATCCAGAAGCAGGAGCGCGCACCGAAGTTCAAGGCGCGCGCCTACACCCGGTGCCGGCGGTGTGGCCGCGCGCGCTCGGTGTACCGCAAGTTCGGCCTGTGCCGGATCTGCTTCCGCGAGATGGCGCACGCCGGGGAGATCCCCGGCGTCACGAAGGCGTCGTGGTGAGGGGGCTGGCGCAGTGACGATGACCGACCCCATCGCCGACATGCTCACGCGCATTCGCAACGCGAACGTCGCGTTCCACGACGACGTCCTGATGCCTTCTTCCAAGGTGAAGGAGGCGCTGGCCAAGATCCTCGTGCAGGAGGGCTACATCGAGGACTTCGCCGTGGAGGACGACCCGGACCGACCGTCACGCCGGCTCCGGATCGTCATGAAGTACACGCCGGACCGCAAGCGCACGATCTCCGGGATCCGTCGGGTCTCGAAGCCGGGCCTGCGCGTCTACACCAAGGCGACCGACGTGCCCCGTGTCCTCGGCGGCATGGGGATCGCCATCCTGTCCACGAACCAGGGTCTCATGACCGATCGTCAGGCGCGGCAGAACCGTGTCGGCGGCGAGATCCTCTGCCACGTCTGGTAGGAGCCATGTCCCGAGTCGGCAAGCAGCCCATCACGGTCCCCTCCGGTGTGGAGGTCACGATCGAGGGCCAGAGCGTGCGCGTGAAAGGCCCGAAGGGCGAGCTCACGT
>CAZKTS010000384.1:0-13311 GCA_964555735.1 uncultured Bifidobacteriaceae bacterium | reverse complement strand
GGGGGGGCCGCGAGCACCTGCGCGCGTTCCAGACACCACTCGGCTTCGGGCGAGCCGAGCGCGAACTTGGCCCAGGGGGCGTTTGCATCGACGCCGAGCTCGATCGCGAGCGCCTCGACCTGCTCGGTGCTGAGCAGCGCGGAGTGGTTGAGTGCGTCACCCGCGAACGGGAGGCGCCAGCCCTTGATCGTGTAGGCGAAGAGCACGGCTGGGCGCTCCGTGTCGGCGTCGGCCTCTTCGAGGGCCCGCACGATCTCCTCGATGTCGTGACCGCCGAGGTCGGCGAGCAGCCCGGGAAGCTCGTCGTCGCTGACGTCGTCGAGGCAGCGTGCGAGGTCGGCACGACGATCGGCCGGCGCGTCGGCAACGAGGTACTCGCGCACGTCGGCGCCGCTGCGCCGGATCAGCTGCTGGTACGACTCGTTCGACATCGCGTCGATCACCGCGCGCAGCGCGTCGCCGCCCGGGCGCTCGAACGCCGCCCGCAGCCGCATCCCGTACTTGCACTCGAGGACCTGCCAGTCGGCGGCACGGAACGCGGCCTCGAGTCGGCGCACCCTGAGGTTGGGGACGACCCGGTCGAGGCTCTGGCGGTTGAGGTCGACGATGAGGGTCACGTTGCCGAGACCCGAGAGCGCGTCCTCGACGACCGCCTCCCAGATGTTGCCCTCGTCGAGCTCCGCGTCGCCCACCACCGCCACGAAGCGACGGTGCTCGTTCGCTGCGGGTGCACCGTCGGCGGTGTGCGCGGCGACGTAGCGATCGGCGAGCGCGGCGAAGAGCGGCGCGACCGCGCCGAGACCCACCGAGCCGGTCGAGAAGTCCACGGGGTCCGGGTCCTTCGTGCGGCTCGGGTAGGCCTGGAGGCCGCCGTACGCGCGGAGGGTCGAGAGGTAGGACTCGTCGAGGTTGCCGAGCAGGTACTGCACCGCATGGAACACGGGGCTCGCGTGCGGCTTGACCGACACGAGATCGCCCGGGCCGAGCCATCGGAAGTACAGCGCGGTGAGCAGCGACACCACCGAGGCGCAGCTCGCCTGGTGGCCTCCGACCTTGAGGCCGTCGGACGACGGCCGCTGGTTGGCCTCGTGGATCATGCGCGTCGCGAGCCAGAGCACGCGGGACGAGATCGACGTGAGCACCTCGTCGGGCGGCGCCGGCTGCATCGACGGCGCCGTCGCCCGGGTCCGGCGCGACCCGCTCAGACGAGCCCTTCCCACGACCCGCACTGCGGGAGCTTCGCCGCCTCGGCGCGGACGGCCTCGATGTCGAAGCCGCCCTGGCGAAGGAAGTTGTGGAAGTCGAGCACCAGGTGCTCGCCGAGGATCAGGCCGTCGCGGTAGCGGATGAGCGTGATGAGGTCGACCTCGATGCGGTTGCCCTTCGTCTCGGGCATGATCCCGAGGAACGGTCCGACCGACGTCGACGCCCAGGTGCCCCAGGCGAGGAGCTTGTCCTCTCCGTACTGCTCACCGACGATCGTGTACTGACTGTCGGGGAACGCTTCGGTGAACATCTCGTAGTAGTCGATCATCGCCGGCTTGCCCGTGATGCGGTAGCCGAGCGGGACGTGCTGCATGTAGCAGTCGTCGGTGTACAGGTCCATGTCCTTCGCGAGCCGCTTGGCGTTGTCCGCGGCGACGTGGTCGTCGTGGAGCTGCTTCATCTGCTCGGTGGTCATCGAGTCGGTCATGGCGGCCGGTGCCTCTCTGCTCGTTCGGGTGCGAGGTCGGTTCGAGTGCGACGTCAGTTCGTGGCGCCGGCGATCGCGCGCCACACGCGCTCCGGCGAGGTGGGCATGTCGACGTGGCGAACACCGAGGTGGGCGAGCGCGTCGACGACCGCCGACTGGACTGCCGGCGTGGAGCCGATGGTGCCGGACTCGCCCACGCCCTTGGCACCCAGCGGGTTGTACGACGTCGGCGTCTCCATGTGCACGACGTCGAAGCTCGGCAGCTCCGCGGCGGAGATGACGCTGTAGTCGGCGAAGTTGCCGGTGAGCGGGTTCCCGTCCTCGTCGTAGCGGAACTCCTCGAGGAGCGCCTGCGCGACACCCTGGGCGATCCCACCGTGCACCTGGCCCTCGAAGATGTTCGGGTTCAGGACGGTGCCGGCGTCGTCGCAGGCGACGTGGCGCACCAGGCGCACGAGCCCGGTGTCGACATCGACCTCGACCACCGCGAGATGCGCGCCGAACGGGTACGTCGGGCCGGGCGCCTCGAAGGATCCGTCGGCACCGAGCTCGGTGTCGCCGCGCTCGGCCGAGGCGCGCGCGAGGTCGGACCAGGTCTTCGAGACGGCAGGGGTGCCGGCGACGTGGAACGCACCCGCCTCCTTGTCGAGGACCACGTCGGAGACGTCGGCCTCGAGCAGCTCGGCGGCAAGCGCCCGCGCCTGCTCGGCGAGCTCGCCGCTGACCTTCTTGACGGCCATCCCGCCCTGCTGGAGCGACCGTGACGCGAACGTCCCGCCCCCCTCCACGACCAGATCGGTGTCGCCGTGGACGACCGAGATGGCGTCGAAGGGGATGCCGAGCTCGTCGGCGGCGAGCATGGCCCACGACGTGACGTGCCCCTGCCCGTGCGGCGACGTGCCGGTGAACACCGTCGCGGAGCCGTCTTCGGCGACGACGACCCTTGCGACCTCCTTGTGCGGCTCGCCCGGCAGCGACTGGCCGGTCATCTCGACGTAGCAGCTCACGCCGATGCCGAGCAGCGAGCCGTCGGGCTCGGCCCGCCGGCGCGCCTGCTCGGCCCGCAGCGCGGCGTAGTCGGCGCGCTCGAGCACCGCGTCGAGCGCGCCCTCGAAGTTGCCGACGTCGTAGACGGCGCCGAGCGCGGTCGTGATCGGCTCGTCGAACGCGGGCAGCAGGTTCTGGCGCCGGACGTCGACCGGATCGCGCCCGATCTCGGCCGCGAACAGGTCCATGGCCCGCTCGATCGCCGCGGTCGCCTCGGGACGGCCCGACCCGCGGTACGAGTGCGTCGGCGTGGTGTTGGTGACCACACTGCGCGTCGTGCACTCGACCCGCTCGATGTCGTACACGCCCTGGGTCATCGGGCGCGTGAGCATCGTGGGGATGATCGCGGAGAAGCCGACGTAGGCGCCGACGTCCTGGACGATCTCGAGGCGGTACGCCTGCACCCGGCCGTCGCGCGTGCCGCCGATCGTGACGGTGTGCACCTGCGCCCGCCCATGACCCATCTGCTGCATGCTCTCGGAGCGCGTCTCGGTCCAGCGCACCGGTCGCTGCAGCGCGGCGGAGATGCCGCCGAGCATGATCTCCTCGGGGTACATGCCCGACTTCGGCCCGAACCCGCCTCCCATGGGCGGCGTGATGACGCGCACCCCACCCGGCGGGGAGTAGACCTGCGTGAGGACGCCCTGGAGCATGTGCGGGATCTGCGAGGTCGCCCACTGCACCAGCCGGCCGTCCGGCGTCCACGCAACCGCGGCCGCGCGCACCTCGATGGGGCACGGCGCGAGCCGCTGGTTGATCAGCCGCTCGGACACCACGACCTCGCAGCCGTCGAACAGGTCGTCGCTCGCCGGCGGGATCCCCATCATCGTGGAGTCCATGCAGACGTTGGTGCCCGCGTCCGGGAACAGGACGGTCTCGTCGGTGAGCGCGGCGTCGACGGTCGCGACCGCCGGAAGCGGGTCGTAGTCGACCACGACGAGCTCCGCCGCGTCCTCGCCCTGCGTGGGGTGCTCGGTCACGACCACGGCGACGAGCTCGCCCACGTAGCGGACGACGTCGGTCGCGAGCGGGCTCTGTGCGAAGCCCGGGTTGAACGGCGACGGCTGCGGCGTGAGCCCGAGCTCCGCTGCGGTGAGCACCGCGATGACCCCCGGCGCGGCGGCAGCCGCCGACGTGTCGATCGAGAGGATGCGCGCGTGCGCCATCGTCGAGCGCACGTAGGTGACGTGGACCGCGCCCTCCAGGAGCGGGTCCTGCAGGTCGGCCACGTACTTGGTCTCGCCGTGCAGGATGCCGGGGTCCTCTTTCCGGAGGACGCGGTTGCCGAGGATGCTCATGCGACCGGGCCCGTCAGGCCATCGGGTTCGGCGGGAGCGGGACCCCGAGCACCAGGTGCCCGTAGTTGCCGAACGCGGTGTCGGTGTTGAACCCGAAGTGGGCCGCAACACCGTGCACGTCGCGCCAGCCCCGCTGGACCGGATGGGTCTCGAACAGTCCGGTGCCGCCCGCGAACTGCATGCACGTCTCGACGACGTCGACGCAGAGGCGCACGGCGTACGTGGCGTTGCGCCCCGACCGGACCCGGATCTCCTGGTCGAGATCGCCGGCGTGGATCGCCGCGTCGATCGCTCGAGGTGTCTGGGTCATGAGCATGCGGGCCGACTCGAGCTTGGCCGAGAGCTCCCCGGCGCGGATGAGCGTCGACATCTGTTTGCCGACCTCCGCGCCGGAGAACGCGGCGCGCTTCTTGGCGATGTAGCCGGACCAGTCGGCGAAGGTCTGCTCGGCGCCGCCCAGCGCCGGCGCGGCGAGGTAGTAGGCGAGCGCCGGTCCGAAGGCCAAGCGGAACAGCGGCGAGTCGTTGAGCGCGGTGCCGGGCGCGGTGCCGGCACTGATCGTCCACGGGTCCACGCAGCGGTGGTCCGGCACGAACGCGTCCTCGACGATCAGCGTGTTGGAGCCGGTGCCGCGCATGGCGATCGTGCGCCAGTCGTCGTCGACGCGGTAGTCGGGGCGCGGGAGCAGCCCCCACCGGAGGTGCGGCGGCTGGTCCGGTCCCTCGGGCGGCATCATGATCCCGACCATCGCCCAGGTCGCGTGGTTGGAGCCGCTCGACCACGGCCAGCGTCCGCTGATCCGATACCCGCCGTCGACGCGCTCCACCGTGCCCTCGGAGGCGGCGAAGGACGACGACATCATCACCCCGGGGTCGTCACCCCACATCTCCTCCTGCACCTCGGGCGAGAACAGGCAGACCAGCCAGTAGTGGCTGGCGAGGAGCCCGAACACCCACCCGGCCGAGACGTCGCCCTTGGCGATCTCGGCGATGACCTCGACTGCGGCCTCGGTGCCGAGCTCGGGGCCGCCCCAGTGCTTCGACTGGTTGATCCGCATGAGCCCGCTGTCGACGAAGTCGGCGATGACGTCGTCGGGCACGCGGCGCAGCTCGGCGATCTCGTCACGGCGGTCGACCAGGCCGGCCGCCAGGTCCTTGGCTCGCTCGAGCGCCTGCTCGCGCGTGAGCGTGCGCAGATCGGCGCTCCTGGCGTCCGTCGCGGTCATCGCTTCCCCCCGTTGCAAGTGGGCCTGTCGCGTCCGGCCCGGCATCCCGGGCCGGCCCTGGCCGTCCGGGCGCCGATCCTGGCATGACAACCACTAAATATCAAGGGGTTGTCATACCCCCGGGCAAGGGCTCACGTAGACCCGGCCACGTCCACCAGCACCTTGATCGCCTGGGCCGCGTGGAGCCGCTCGTAGGCGTCGAGGTGCCCGTCGAGGGTGACCGTCTCGACCCAGGACTCGGTGGGGTACTCCCCCGCCGCCATGTGCCCGAGGACGGTGTCGAACTCGCCGGAGGTCGAGAACGACGAGACGATCTCGATCTCGCGCATCATGAGCTCGGTCGGGTTGTAGGTGACCGGCTCCATGTAGGCCGCGAGGGTCACGAACCGTCCCCGGCGGCCCGTCACCGCCAACCCGGTCGCGTAGCTCGCCGCCACGCCGGCCGCGTCGATGGTGACGTCGGCGCCCTCGCCGCTCGTGTGCTCCGCGACGGCGGCGGCGACGTCGGTCGTCGTCGGATCGAGCACCTGCTCGGCGCCGACCGAGCGCAGCGCGGCCCGCCGCTCCTCGGTGGGCTCCGACACGATGACGTCCTCGACGCCCTGCGCGCGCAGCGCGAGGTACGAGCCGATCCCGATCGGACCGCCACCGAGGACGACCGCGGTGCGGCCCGGCACGGGTCGTCCCTGCCGCACGCCGTGGTACGCAACGGAGAGCGGCTCCACCATCGCCGCCTGCTTCGGGGTGACGCCCTCCGGCACGATGCGCGCCATCTCGTCCTTCACCACCGTCGCCTCCGCGATGCCGCCGCCCGGCGCGCCGAGGCCGTGGCAAAAGACGTCGAAGCAGAGGTGGTAGTCGCCGGTCGTGCAGTGCTTGCACGCGCCACAGGACCACAGCGGGTCGACGGCCACGAGGTCACCGACGGACACCCGGGTCACGTCGGCGCCGACCTCCACGACCTCTGCGGAGAACTCGTGCCCGATCACGATCGGGAGCGGGAACGGCGTCATCGGCGCGTCGAAGAACTGGTGGACGTCGGTGCCGCACAGCCCGTTCCAGAGCGGTCGGACCTTGATCTCACCCGGTCCCGGGTCGGGCTCCGGGACGTCCTCCATCCGGATGTCGCCCGGGCCGTAGTACATCGCTGCCTTCATCGAGTCCTCCCTCGATCGCCGACCCCGGCATCGGTGCGAGCGCCCGCGCCCTCACACGACACCGGAGCTCCTGAGCTCCGCCAGCCGATCCTCACCGAGGAGCGGCTGCCACACGTCGTCGTTGTGCTCACCGAGGGTGGGGCCCCCACGCGTGACCACCCCGGGCGTCTCGCTGAGCTTCGGCACGATGCCGGGCATCGCCACCGTCTCCCCGTCGAGGTTCGGCTCGGGGATCCGCACGATCATCTCGCGCGCTCGGTAGTGCTCGTCGACCGCGATGTCGGCGGCGCTGTAGATGCGCCCGGCCGGGACCCCGGCCTCGTCCATCACCTCGAGCACGGCCGCGATCGGACGAGCCCGGGTCCAGTCGGCGATCGCGTCGTCGAGCTCGGTCTGCCCGGCGCCGCGGCCCTCGTGCGTCGCGTACGCCGCGCCGTCGGCCACCCAGTCGTCACGACCGATCGCGGCGGCGAAGCGGCGGAACACGGTGTCCTGGTTGGCGCCGATCACCACCCACTCGTCGTCGGCGGTCGGGTACACGCTCGACGGTGCGATGCCGGGGAGCAACGCGCCCGAGCGCTCGCGCACGCGGTCGAGCTTGTCGTAGTCGGCCATCGTCGACTCGAGGTACATCCAGATCGCCTCGTAGAGGGCGACGTCGATCATCTGGCCCCGCCCGGAACCTCCGGGGCGATCGCGCCGGTACAGCGCCATGAGCGCGCCGTTGAAGCCCTGGGTCGCGGCGAGCGCGTCACCGATGGAGATCCCCACGCGCACGGGCGGTCGCCCCGGTTCGCCGGTGAGGTAGCGCAGACCGCCCATCGCCTCGCCCACCGACCCGAAGCCGGTCTTGTCGCGGTAGGGACCGGTCTGGCCGTAGTCGGTGACCCGCACCATCACCAGCCGCGGGTTGACCTCCCGCAGGCGGTCCCAGCCGAGGCCCCAACGCTCGAAGGTGCCGGGACGGAAGTTCTCGATGAGCACGTCGGCCGTGGCGACCAGGGCCTCGAACGCGGCCTGCCCGTCGCGCTGGCGGAGGTCGCACGTGACCGACTTCTTCTCGCGTGCGATGAGCGGCCAGTAGAGCCCGACCCCGCGGTAGCGGCCGCCCCACTCGCGCATCGGGTCGCCGGCCGGCCGCGGCTCCACCTTGATGACCTCGGCGCCGTGGTCGGCGAACAGGTGACCACAGAACGGGCCGCCGATGAGGTGGCCGGCTTCGACCACCCGCAGTCCGGCGAGCGCGCCGCGCTCGACCGTGCCCGGCACGGCGTCGGCGATGGTCATCCGTCCGCCCGCTCCGCGGCGCGAGCGAACGCCGCGCTCGTGCTGCCCGCTCGCAGCACGAGGCCGGGCAGCCGCAGCTCGAGACGCCGCTCCGCTTCCCCCGCGGCCGCGAGCATGCGCGTCAGGTCGGGCTCGGTCGTGACACCCAGCTCCTCGAACAGGTGGACGACGTCCTCGGACGACACGTTGCCGGTGGCATCGGGGGCGAACGGACAGCCGCCGAGACCACCGATGCTGGCGTCGAAGAGGTCGATGCCCACCTCGAGCCCCGCGAGCACGTTGGCAAGGCCGAGGCCACGCGTGTTGTGGAAGTGGAGCCCGAGGCGCGTCCGGCCCGCGAGCTGGTCGAGCACCGCCCGCGACAGCGCGTCGACCTGCGCCGGGTTGGCCAGACCCATCGTGTCGCACAGCGTCACTTCGTCGACGCCGAGCTCGAGGCAGCGATCGACGACCGAGAAGACGCGCTCCGCCGGGATCGGACCCTCGTACGCGCAGCCGAAGGCCGTCGTGACCGAGACGAGGCACCGGACACCGGCTTCGCGGGCCAGGCCGGTGATCCGCTCGAGCTGCTCGAGCGCGCCTTCGACCGACATGCCCACGTTGCGGGCCCCGAACGCCTCGCTCGTCGCCACGATGACCACGACCGCATCGGCGCCGGCCGCGATGGCGTCGCGCGCGCCCCGCTCGTTGGGCACGAGGGCTTCGTAGGAGGTGCCGGGCGCGCGACGGATGCGCGCCATCACCTCTGCCGCGTCCGCCATCTGCGGCACCGCGTCGGCGCGCACGAACGAGGTCACCTCGATGCGAGTCAGGCCCGCGTCGGTGAGCGCGTCGACGATCGCGACCTTGTCGTCCGTGGCGACCACGCCGTCGATGCTCTGGAAGCCGTCGCGAGGCCCGACCTCACGAAGGGTGGCTCGCGCCGGGAGCTCCACGACTAGCGGACGTAGTCCTGACCGCCGTCGACGCACAGGCTGGTGCCGGTGATGTACGACGCCGCCGGGCTGCACAGCCAGACCACCGCGGGACCGACATCACGCTCGCAGTCGCCGATGTACCCGAGCGGGATCGAGCCGAGCACCCCGTCCTTCGCCTCGGGGTGCTCCTGGAGGAAGCCGTCCATCGCCGGCGAGAGCGCGAGCGGCAGCACCACGTTGACCCGGATGCCGTCGGCGCCCCACTCGCACGCCGCGGCCCGGCTCATCGTCCGGATCGCCTCCTTGCACGCGCCGTAGCCGCCGAAGGCGGTGAGGTCGGGCCGGATCGCCGAGCCCGAACCCATGTTGACGATCACGCCGCCGCCCTTGAGGTGCTCATAGCACGCCCGCATGAAGCGGAAGGTCGCGAGCGGACCGGTCTTCCACCCGGTGTCGAAGAGCTCCTCCGGGATCAGCGCGAGCGGTCCGAGCGGCGGCACCTGCGCGTTGTTCACCAGGATGTCGACGGTCCCGAACTCCTCGACCGTGCGGTCCACGCAGGCCTGCACCTGGTCGGGGTCCACGACGTCGCACTCGACCGCGACCGCCGTCCCGCCCCGCTCGGCGATGGTGGCCGCGGTGCGCTCCACCTTCGAGAAGGTCCGGCCCGCCACCACCACCTTGGCGCCGGCGTCGGCGAGCGCCAGCGCGCAGCCCTCGCCGACTCCCTGTCCCGCGCCGGTCACGATCGCGGCCTTGCCGTCGAGCACGCCCATTCCGGATCCCCCCTCGTTTGGTTATCAATCTCTTTATCAAAGAGTTGATTTAGGAGCAACCGTTGGTTACGTTCCGCGCGCGTCAGGGAGTGGCGACACAGGGGGTACTGCAATGGGCATGACGCCGGCGGAGATGAAGGCGCTCCATGACGAGCACGTGGCTGCCGAGAACCGGGGGGACCTGGCGGCGGCGCTCGAGATCTACGACGACGACTGCTACCTCCAGCACGTGTCGCTCGGGTTCCGGGTCGAAGGGCGCGCGGGGATGGCGGCGTACTACGACCGCATCCAGGCGGTCTTCCCGGACAAGCAGCTCGTGTTCGAGGGCGAGTCCTTCGCCGAGGACGCGGTGGTTGCGTGGGGCAACCTGGTCGCCACGGTCGGCGGCCCGTTCCTCGGCGTCGAGTCCACCAAGATGGGGCAGCGGGTCAGCATCCCCCACATCGTGATGGTCACGTTCCGCGATGGTCTGATGCACGGCGAGCACCTCGTCGTCGACGTCTCGACACTGTGCGATCAGGCGGGCTTCGACCTGCTCGCAGTGCTCGAGGCCGCGAAGCACGCGCCCTTCCCCCAGCGCGATGCATGGGACGGCCTCCCGAAGAACCACTGATGCCGGCTGGCCTGATGCCGGCGCCGCGGCTCGTGGTCCGCTGATGGCACTCACGAGCGTCTCGGTCACGATCTTCGCGCTCGACCACTTCTTCGGTCGCGACTTCCGCGCGGTCCTCGACGTCGCCTCGGCGGCGGAGGACGCCGGCATCGACCACCTCGCGCTCCCCGACCACGTGGTCATGGGCACGCACACCGAGCGCTACCCGTTCGGGGTGTTCCCGTACCCGCCCGAAGAGCCGTGGCTCGAGCCCATGGTCACCCTCGGCGCCATGGCGGCGCGCACCGAGCGGTTGCGGCTCGGCTGCTCGGTGCTCGTGGCCGGCGCGCGACCCGCGACGGTGATCGCGAAGTCGGCGGCGACGCTCGACGTGCTGTCGCACGGCCGCTTCGACCTCGGCCTCGGCCCCGGCTGGCAGCGGGAGGAGATCGAGGCGAGCGGGATGCCCTTCGAGGGCGGTCGCGACCGACTCGTCGACACCGCCCGCGCCTGCCGCACGCTCTGGCGTGATGCACCGGCCAGCTTCACGTCCGCGAGCGTGTCGTTCACCGACATCTGGTGCGAGCCGCGGCCGACCTCGCCGTCCGGCGTGCCGATCTGGTTCGGCATCCCGCCGAGCGAGCGCAACGCGGAACTCATCGCCGAGCTGGGCGCCGGCTGGCTCCCGCTCGGCAAGGACTGGACCATGGACGACACCGCCCGGGGCGCCGAGCGCATCCGGGCCGCCTTCACCGCCGCGGGCCGGGATCCGGCCGAGCTCGGGGTGCGGGCCGTGCTCCCACCGGTGCTCGACGCCGACGGCCGAGGGCAGCTCGGACCGACCCTCGAGGAGGGACTCCCCCGCCTCGCGGCCGCCGGCGCCACGAGCGCGTCGCTCGGGCTGCGCTTCTTCGCCGCCGACGCCGCCGGCATCGCACCGTTCTTCCAGGACCTCGGCCGACGCTGGGACGCGTTGGGTCGGTCGGTCGACGCCTAGCCTCGACGCCCCTCGGTGGCCGGACCCCGTCGGGGACCGTCGATCCGCGGCGAGAGATCTCCGCGACGATGTCGAGAACGCGCGGCCGACTCCGTCCTCGGGGTGCACGGCCACCCGGGCCGTGCCCGACCGAGGAGAACCCCATGGCCAAGTACCTGTTGCTCAAGCACTACCGAGGCGCGCCGGCGCCGGTGAACGACGTCCCGATGGACCGCTGGACCCCTGAGGAGTTCGAGGCCCACATCGGCTTCATGCGCGACTTCTCGGCCCGGCTCGAGCGCAACGGCGAGTTCGTCGACGCCCAGGCGTTGGCCCCCGACGGTGTGTGGGTCCGCTCGACCGAGGACGGCCCGGCGCTGACCGACGGCCCGTTCGCCGAGACCAAGGACCTGATCGCCGGGTGGATGGTGATCGATGTGGACAGCTACGAGCGTGCGGTCGAGCTCGCCGGCGAGCTCTCGAAGGCCCCGGGCGCCGGCGGCCGGCCCATCCACGAATGGCTGGAGCTGCGGCCGTTCATGACCGAGCCGCCGACCGTCACCGACTGAGCGTGCAGGACGTCGAGCTCCGCGAGCTCGTCCCGCACGTCCTGAGCGTCCTCGTCCGTCGCGGCGCCGACTTCGCGACGGCCGAGGACGCGGTCCAGGAGGCGCTCGTACGGGCGCTGGCCGCGTGGGACACCGAGGTGCCCGCCGACCCGACGGGCTGGCTGATCACGGTCGCGTGGCGCGCGTTCCTCGACATGGCCCGCTCGGAGACCGCGCGCCGCGACCGCGAGGTGCGGTACGACCGCGAGCCACCGCCCGACACGATCCCGGCCGCCGACGACACCCTGCGCCTCTACTTCCTCTGCGCGCATCCCGACCTCACGCCGTCATCGGCGGTCGCGCTGACGCTCCGCGCGGTCGGCGGCCTCACCACCCGCCAGATCGCGGCCGCATACCTCGTCCCCGAGCCCACGATGGCGCAGCGCATCAGCCGGGCGAAGCGCACCGTGAGCCGAGTGGGGGTCGAACGCCCCGGCGACGTGCAGACCGTGATGCGCGTCCTCTACCTCGTGTTCAACGAGGGCTACTCGGGCGATGTCGACCTCGCCGCGGAGGCCGTCCGGCTGACCCGCCAGCTGGCGGCGTTGACGGACGATCCCGAGGTCCACGGGCTGCTGGCGTTGATGTTGCTGCACCACGCGCGACGCCCGAGCCGCACCCGGCCCGACGGCGGCATCGTTCCGCTCGCGGAGCAGGACCGAAGCCGATGGGACCGGGACCTCATCGCCGAAGGCATCGTCGTCGTGCAGGCCGCGCTCGCGCGCGACCGGCTCGGCGAGTACCAGGCGCAGGCCGCGATCGCCGCGCTGCACGCCGATGCGGAGCGGTTCGACGCAACCGACTGGGTGCAGATCGTCGAGTGGTACGACGAGCTGCTGCGATTCGCCGACACGCCGATCGTGCGACTCAACCGTGCCGTCGCAGTCGGCGAGGCCGACGGTGCGAGCGCGGGGCTGGCAGCCCTGGCCGAGGTCGACGAGAGCATCCCGCGTCGCGATGCCGTCGCCGCGTACCTCCACGAGAAGAACGGAGATCTCGAGTGGGCGGCCCGCCTCTACTCGTCCGCCGCGCGCACCGCACCCAACCTCGCGGAACGGGAGCACCAGACGCGCCAGGCCGCGCGCCTCAACCAGCAGCTCCGCGACGGTTCGTGACCACGCCGGTCAGTCGGCGCTACCGACCCTCCGCGGCGTCCATGGTGCCCTCGAGGTAGTCGAGCGCCTCACGTGCCATCTGGAACGCCCCCGACACGCCACCGCCCTCGCTGTTGGTAGCGAGCCCGCGCATGAGGACGTCGACGACGGTGGTGACCGCGTCATCCACCGGCGCGCCGCGATCCGGTCGGTACCAGAACATCATGCCGGTGACCGCGCCGTGCAGGGCTGACGCCGCGAGATCGACGTCGAGCGGGCGGAACGCCCCGGCGGCCATCCCCTCGGCCACGATCGACTTGAGGAGCTCCCAGTTGTGGCGGCGGCGCTCCTGGTACTGCGCGAGCACATCCGGCGGCAGCCGCGTCTCGTTGCGCGTGATGAGCCGGAAGCGGGCCGGATCCTCGGCGATGGACCGCCCGTAGTTGAACAGCATCCGCTCGAGGCGCTCACGCGGGCTGAGCCCTTCGGCGTCCTCGACGTCGGTGGTCTCGTTCTGGCTGATGACGTCGTAGAGCAGCGTGAGCAGGATCTCGTCCTTGCTGCTGAAGTAGTGGTAGAGCGACGGGCGCTGGATGCCGATCTCGTCGGCGATGTCCTGCAGGCTCGTCTCGCTGAAGCCA
>CAZKTS010000383.1:0-16229 GCA_964555735.1 uncultured Bifidobacteriaceae bacterium | reverse complement strand
GAACGGCGTTCGACGATGCTGATCGTGGTGGGTCTCGGGGTGCTCGTGATCGCGGCGGCGCTCGTGCTGCTCGTGCGCTTCGGCCGGGAGCCGCTCTCCCGCGTCGTCGGGAGCGACGTGACCGTCGAGGCGTTCGACGCCGGCTACGACGTCGTCACCTCGACGTTCGTCACCCAGACGCTCGTCCTCGCGGCGCTGGGCGCGGTCGCTGCGCTCGGGGGCGTCGCCCTGAAGATCCGGGCGGCCGGCAACCGGCGCCCCGGCTTCTGGGCCTGACCGCGCCGGTCCCCGCGTGATCTGACGGGGCGTCAGGTACGCTCGCCGCATGGCCGAGCTCCCCAAGATCATCTCCGTCGACGACCACGTCATCGAGCCGGGCGACGTCTGGACGAAGCGCCTGCCGCAGAAGTTCCAGGACGTCGGTCCGCGCATCGTGCGCCAGAAGATCGCCGAGATGAAGTTCATCGGCGGCGTCTTCTCCTACCGCGAGGCGGGCCCGAACGAGGACGGCGACTGGGCCGACTGGTGGTTCTGCGAGGACCTGCGGTACCCGCTCACGCGCGTGATGGCCGCCGCGGGCTACCCGCGCGACGAGGTGACGATCACGCCGATCACGATGGACGACATGCGCCCCGGGTGCTGGGACTCCGCCGCCCGACTCGAGGACATGGACGCGAACTGGACCGAAGCGTCGCTCTGCTTCCCGACGTTCCCGCGTTTCTGCGGCCAGACCTTCCTCGAGCGCAGCGACCGAGAGCTCGCCGATCTCTGTGTGAAGGCCTACAACGACTGGATGTTCGACGAGTGGTGCGCCGGCACCGACGGCCGGCTCATCCCGCTCCCCATCATCCAGCTCTGGGACGCGAACCTGGCCGCCGACGAGGTGCGACGCAACGCCGCGCGCGGCGGCCACGCGGTGTGCTTCACGGAGATCCCGCCGTTCCTGGGGCTCCCGTCGGTGCACGACCCCGACGGCTACTGGGACCCGTTCTTCCAGGCGTGCTCGGAGACGCAGACCGTCGTCTGCATGCACATCGGCTCGTCGTCGAAGATGCCGTCGACGTCGGCCGACGCGCCGCCGGCCGTCGGCTCGACGCTCACGTACATGAACGCGGCGATGTCGCTCACCGACTTCCTCATGTCCGGCGTCCTCGAGCGCATGCCCGACCTCAAGATCGCGTACTCCGAAGGTCAGATCGGTTGGATCCCGTACGTGCTCGAGCGCGCCGACAAGGTGTGGGAGGAGAACCGGGGTTGGGGGGGTGTGGTCGACAAGGTGATGCGGCCCCCGAGCGAGTCGTACTTCTCGAGCGTGTACGGCTGCTTCTTCGACGACCCGCACGGCCTCAAGTCGCTCGAGGAGGTCGGTGTCGACAACATCACGTTCGAGACCGACTACCCGCACAGCGACTCGACGTGGCCCGAGACCAAGCAGGTTGCCGAGAAGCTCGTCGACGGCCTCGACGACGAGACGGTCTACAAGCTGATGCGGGGCAACGCGATCAAGATGCTCAACCTGGACCTGCCGGCCTGATTCAGGCGTCCGCGGTGCTCACGCTGACCGCGGCGAGGATCGCGAGACCGTCGGTCCGGTTGCTCCACGCGTGCTTGCCGCCGCGCACGACGACCGTGTCTCCGGCGTGCAACGTCACCGCCTGGTCGCCCACGAGCAGCACCAGCTCGCCCGAGAGCAGGACGTTGTAGTCACACGTCGGGGTCTCGTGCCAGAACGGCTCGTTGTCGCCGTCGGGCGGGAACTGCACGACCCGGAAGAGCGAGCCGCCAGGATCCGGCGCCACCGCCAGGTCGCGGTCGGCGCCGTCGTCGAGGTTCGCGCCGGCACCCGTGTACCAGAGGTCGGTCAGGCCGAGGTCCGGTGGCATCCCGGGCAGGGTGTGCACGTGAGGGCTGGGCTCGTCGGCGACCACGCGGGGCACGTCATCGGCGTCGGCGAGCACGACCACGCGACGAACCGGTCGGATGGGGGAGTGCTCGGTCACCAGAGGACCTCCGCGAGCCGGCGGTAGTCGTCCATGACGCGATCGGGATCGTCGCGAGCGAGCACCTGCACCGCGACGTGGTCGGCACCGGCGTCGTGGTGGGCCCGCACTCGCGCGGCGATCGCCTCCTCGTCGCCCCACGCGATCATCCCGTCGACGAGGCGATCGGAGAGCTGCGTGACGTCCTCTTCGGTGAAGCCCAGCCGCCGCGCGTTGTTGACGTAGTTGGGGAGGCCGGGGAAGTAGATCGCGAGGACGCTGCGCGCGACCTCGCGCGCGCGCCCGGGGTCGGTCTCCAGGATCACCTTCTGCTCCGGTGCGAGGAGGCGATCGGGACCGAGGATCTCGCGCGCTCGGGCGGTGTGGTCGGGCGTGACGTTGTACGGGTGCGCGCCGAGGCTGCGCTCGCGCGCGAGGTCCAGCATCTTCGGGCCCAGCGCCGCGAGCACTCGTGCGGGCGCGGTCGTCGGCTTCACCGCGGCGTACATCGCGGCATCGATCCCGTCGAGGTACTCGCGCATCGCGGTGAGCGGCGGTCGGTACTCCTGTGCCCGCAGCCCCTCGACCATCGGTCGGTGGCTCACGCCGAGACCGAGCAGGAAGCGGTCGGGGAACGCCTCGGTCACCGCCTGCCAGGCCGTGTTCATCGCCAGCGGGTCGCGCGAGTAGATCGTCGCGATCCCGGTGCCCACGACGATGCGCTCGGTGGCCCCGAGCAGCAGGGTGGCGCTGACGAACGGATCCCGTCCCACGGCCTCGGGGATCCAGATCGCGCCGTACCCGAGGGCCTCGAGCTCGGCCGCCAGCTCGCCGGCCCGTCCCGCCGGGTGCTGGTCGAGCGAGAACGTCCAGAGGCCCACGCGCCCGATCGGAGGCCCGGGTGGGCGGGGCCCGGGGGCCGCAGCGGCGGCAGGAGCGGGATCCGGGCTCATGGGGAGAAAATCTAGGCACCGCCCGACGTTGGTCCTGTTGCCTCCGGGCTGATCCCGGGCTGTGCAACCGATGTTGGCGGTGTGGCTGGTGTTGCCCGGGAAAAGTAGGCTGGCAGGCTCCGTGACCCGGATCCTCTCCTCTCTCTTCGCGCGCGTGCCCGTGCGGCACGCGACCCGGCTGGTCGCCGGCATCGCCGTCGTGGCGATGGGACTCCTCGCGCTCGCCGGGCCGGTCGGTGCGCAGGCTGACCCGTTCGACGCCGACATCCAGCGCGCCCAGGCCGAGGTCGAGGCGGCGCAGGCGGCCGCCCACGCCACCGCGGCGAAGGTCGAGGCCACGGCGGAGCAGCGGGCCGCACTGGAAGCCCAGGTGGCCGCAGTGCAGGCGAAGATCGCCGAGATCACCGCGCAGATCCCGCTCATCAAGGCCGAGGCCGCCCGGCTGCGCGCCATCGTGCGCGACCGCGCCGCGGCGCTCTACCGGACGACCGGCCCGTGGAGCAAGGAGTCGATCCCGCTCGACCCGTCGCTCGCGGCCGTCCGTCGCCAGCACCTCACCGACGCCGCCGCGAAGCACGACGACGCGGTGATGGACCAGCTCCGGGCGACCGCCGACCAGCTGACCAAGCTCAAGGAGCAGCTGGCGGTGCATCAGCAGGACCTGGCCCAGCAGCAGGCCCAGCTCGCGCAGGTCGAGGCGCAGCTCGCCTCGGAGCAGGCCGAGCTGAGCCGGCGCGTCGCGACTGCGAACGCCGCGCTCGAGCGAGCACGCGCGCTCGGTGCGCTGCGCGCCCGCGGCGAGCCCGTGCAGGGGCCCACCGTCCTCACGGCCGCGCAGATGGCCGGGTGGTGGCACACCCGTGGCTACTCGTTCCGCGTCGCCGGCACCACGATCGAGGAGCTCGCGCAGCTCTACGTCGAGGAAGGTCAGGCCGAAGGGGTCCGCGGCGACCTCGCGTTCGCGCAGTCGATCATCGAGACGGGCGGGTTCTCGGCGTCGCCCTCGTACAACTTCGCCGGGCTCGGCTGGTGCGACAGCTGCTCGACCGGCCGCAAGTTCCCGACGCCGCGCGACGGCATCCGCGCCCAGATCCAGCACCTCAAGAACTACGCCGACTCGACCTCACGGGCGTCGGGCCTCGCGAACCCGCCCTCGCCCTACTGGTACGGCTCGGACCCCGCGGTCGCCATCCGCAACTTCGACACCTTCTTCGCCAAGGGCTGGGCGCCGACCTGGAACGACATGGGCCACGGCAACTGGGCCACCGACCGCGGGTACTCCGGCAAGGTGCTGGGCGTCTACGCGGCGATGGTCGCGTACGCCCAAGGCCACTAGCGTTCACCCCCGAACAAGGGGGAGCCAAGGTGCTGATGATCAGGTTCGACCTGCGGGTCCCTGACTTCGCGACGACGACGCACGCAGACCAGTACCGGGCGTGCCTCGAGATGTGCGAGTGGGCCGAGGGTCTCGGGTTCGACGCCGTCGTGCTCTCCGAGCACCACGGCACGCCCGACGGCTACGTGCCCGCGCCGATCCCGCTCGCCGCTGCGATCCTCGCCCGCACCAACCGGGTCCCCGTGAACATCGCCGCGGTGCTGGCGCCGTTCCACGACCCGGTGCGCCTCGCGGAGCAGCTCGCGGTCGTCGATCTCGTGGCGCCCGGGCGGATCAGCATCGTTGCGGCCGTCGGCTACCGCCGCGCCGAGTTCGAGATGGCCGGGATCCCGAGCAACGAGCGCGGCGCCCGGCTCGAGGAAGCCGTGCGCGTGCTGCGCGCCGCGTGGACCGGTGAGCCGTTCGAGTACGAGGGCCGGGAGATCGTGGTGCGACCCGTGCCGGCGACGCCCGGTGGGCCGATGATCATGATCGGCGGCGGCACCGAGCCCGCGGCCCGACGCGCGGCGCGGCTGCGCTGCGGCTTCTTCCCTTCGGCCAACAACCCGCAGCTCGCCGAATGGTACGCCGACGAGTGCGCCAAGGTCGGCTTCACCGAGGGCTTCGCGGGCTCCGCCGAAGGCCCGGCCTTCGTGCACATCGCCGAGGATCCCGACGCCGCGTGGGCCGAGATCGGTCCCCACGCGCTCTTCGACGCCCAGTCGTATGCGTCGTGGCAGGAGAAGGCGTATCGCCCCGCGACCGACGTACCCGACGCCCAGACGTGGGAGGACGTCCGGGCCAGCGGCGTGTACCGCGTCGTCACGCCGGACGAAGCCGTCGCGCTGGCGCAGTCGGCGGGCGGCAGCTTCGTGCTGCACCCGCTGATGGGTGGGATCTCGCCCGATGTCGCGTGGTCGTCGCTCGAGCTGTTCGAGCACAAGGTGCTGCCGCAGATCCGGGCCGAGCCGTGAGCGCGCCCCTCCAGTTCGATCCCGTCGACTTCGAGGACTTCCACCGCATCACGGTGCCGGCGCGCATCGAAGCCGGCAACGGGGCGATCGCCGCGCCCGACCTGGCCGGCGTGGGTCCGATCGCGTTCAGCGTGCCCGACGGCACGTCGTTCACCTACGTCCCCGGCGCCGACACTGTCGAGATCTGGTCGAGCGACGTCGCCGCGGACACGGTCATCGAGATCACGCGCGAGGGCTTCTCCGACTTCGCCAACGAGCTGCGGACCTCGATCGGGCTCCTCTACGCGGGCCTCGCCGAGGCGAGCCGCGGCGACTACTGGGCGTTCGAGCGCTGGGAGCCCGCGCTGCGTGCGCTGTACCACGGACGTCCGATCATCGACCCGGCCACGATGGGCATCCGCACCGACCTCGACCGATCGTTCTCGCTCGACGACACCGACGACGACCTGCGCGACTTCCTGCACGAGACCGGCTTCCTGCACGTGCGCGGTGTCTTCTCTGCCGATGAGATCGAGGACCTGCGCGCCGAGGTGGAGGCGGCGCGTGCGGCGGCGAAGCCCGATGACGGCAAGTCGTGGTGGGCGACGCAGGCCGACGGCACCGACGTCTGTTGCCGGGTGATCTACCTCAACCAGCAGTCACGCCGCATCGATGCGCTCGGCGACGACGCGCGCCTCGCTCGCCTCGCCGGCATCGGGGCGCCGGGTCTCACCGTCGAGCGCGACTGCCTCGACGGCATGGGTGTGGTGATCAAGAACCCCGACGTCACCGCGGGACTGTCCGACCTGCCGTGGCACCGCGACTGTGGGCTCGGCGGGCATCCGGTGCTGTGTCCGAGCGTGGCGATCGGCATCCAGCTCGATGCCGCGTCGGCCGCGACGGGGCAGCTCCAGTTCCTCGCCGGCTCGCACCGCGGGTCGTCGCACCCGCTGCGACCCGACGACGTCGAGCGCCAGCCGGTCGTCGCCGTCGACACCGAACCCGGCGACGTGACCGTGCACTTCGGTGACGTGCTGCACGTCGCGCCACCTCCGACGGGATCGAGCGACCTCCGGCGCGCGCTGTACGTCACGTTCGCGCGGCCCGAGACGCTCGCCTTCGTGGGCGCGGGCAACGGCTACAACGACGTGCTGTTCGAGCACGACGGCCAGGTGCACAGCCCGGAGGAGATCCGGGCGAGCGCGGGTTCGTGAGCCCGGCGTCGTCGCGTCCCCGCTACGCGGAGCTCCCCGACGGGTGCGCGTGGGGGATCCAGGACGAAGCGTTCGGCTCCCTGGCGCTGCTCACGCCCGAGCGGGTGGCTGCCGCGGCGCGTCTCGTCCGCAGCGGCCGTCGGTTCTCGCTCGATCTCCCGATCGATCAGCCTGACCCGCCGTTCTTCGGGCGCCAACCGGTGCAGCACGAGGTGTTCGACTTCCTCGACCACGTGCTCGACGACCGCCTCGACAACTACTTCCCGCAGGGCAGCACGCAGTGGGACGGCTTCGGCCACTTTGCCCACTCCACGCGCGGCTTCCACGGCGGTCACGACAAGGAGGCGGTGCGCGGTGGTGCCGTCGGCATCGACGCGTGGCACGCGCAGGGGATCGTCGGGCGCGGCGTCCTGCTCGACGCCGGACGCCACTTCGACATCGCCGGCGATTCGCCGACCGTGATCACGCCCGCCATGCTCGACCAGGTGGCGGACGCGCACGACGTGGACGTGCGGGAGGGCGACATCCTCTGCGTCCGGACCGGCTGGATGAGCTGGTACCGGGGCCTCGATCGGGCCGGCCGGGTCGCGATGGCCGAGAAGAGCCAGACGTACGTCGACCTCGCGATCCCGGGCGTCGGGCCGGGACCCGCGCTCGCCGAGTGGTGCTGGGACCACGGAGTCGTCGCGCTCGCGGCGGACAACCCGACCGTCGAGCCGTTCCCGCCGTCGGCCGGGACCGACGGGCCGTTCGTCGCCGACGACATGGGCCACGTGCGCGTGATGGCGCTCCTCGGGATCCCGTTCGGCGAGTTCTTCGACTTCGACGCGCTCGCCGACGACTGCGCGGCCGACGGCGTCTACGACTTCCTCTTCACCAGCGCACCGCTCGGCATCCCGGGCGGGATCGGCTCACCACCCAACGCCCTGGCGATGAAGTGATGTTTGGAGAGCCTGGCCTACCGAATCGGTAGGTCACGGCCTCCAAACCGCGCTACCACCATTTGTCGTGGAGGTTGCGCTGCTTGGCGACCTGCTGGGCCTCGAGGCACGTGCCGTTGAGCTCGACCGCGTCGGGTGACGTGGCGGCCCACGCGATCACCGCGGCGGGCACCGACGGCGGCGCGCCGGGGAAGCGACCCTCAAGCCCGAGGTTCTTCGCGTTGACCTCCATGCGCTCGGTCACCACGTAGCCCGGCTGCAGGTTGTACCAACGCAGCGTCGGGTACTCGACCGACAGGTTCGGCGCGAGGCGGTGGAACGCCCCCTTCGACATCGCGTAGCCGATGCCCCAGCCACCTTCCCCTGGCGGCGCGGTCGGATCCTGGTACGCGACTGCGGACGTCACGTTGATGATGGTGCCGTCGCCCCGCTCGAGCATGTGGGGGAGCACAGCCTTGATCAGGATGATCTGTGAGACGACGTTGGCGTCGAGCTTGGTCTCGATCATCTCGATCGTCGTGTCGTCGAACGAGAGCATGCTGCCGGGCCCCGTGTGCACCGCGTTGTTGACGAGCAGGTCGATGCGTCCCCACTCCTGCAGCACCCGGTCGACGCCGGCCGTGAGGGTCGCTCGGTCGGCGAGGTCCATCGGGACCGCAAGCGCGCGGCGGCCCTCGGCCTCGACGAGCGCGGCCGTCGTGTCGAGGCTGCCCGGAACGGTGCGCCCGCCGGAGTCGGAGTCGTCGACCCCCTCGCCCTCGTGCACGGTGCGGGCGGTGATCGCGACGTCGAAGCCTGCTCGGGCCAACGCCACGGCCGTGGCCTTGCCGATGCCTCGGCTCGCGCCCGTGACCAGGGCTACTGGTTCGCTCATGGACTAGAACGTATTCCACTTTTGGACGGCGAGTGCTCCGAGCCACGGCTCCGGGTGCAAGGAGGCAACCAGCGATGCCGGGCATGTTGGATGGGAAGGTCGCGGTCGTCACGGGCGCCGGGCAGGGGCTCGGTCGGTCGCACGCGATCACGCTCGCGTCGGAGGGCGCGCGGGTCGTCGTCAACGACTTCGCGCCGCCCGGCGCCGACAACCCGGCCGACGCCGTGGTCGCGGAGATCAAGGCGGCCGGCGGCGAGGCGATCGCCCACGCAGGCGACGTCGCCGACTGGGACGCATCGAAGGCGATGATCCAGCTCGGCATCGACACATGGGGTTCGCTCGACATCCTCGTCAACAACGCCGGCGTCCTGCGGGACCGCATGATCTTCAACATGAGCGAGGCCGAGTGGGACATGGTCATCCGTGTCCACCTCAAGGGGCACTTCTGCCCGACCCGTCACGCGGTCGAGCACTGGCGCAACGCGTCGAAGGCGGCCGACGGCCCGGTCTACGGCCGCGTGGTCAACACGAGCTCCGAGGCCGGGCTCATGGGGAGCGCCGGGCAGCCGAACTACGCGACCGCCAAGGGCGGCATCATCCAGCTCACGTTGAGCACCGCGCAGGGCATGGCGCGCTACGGCGTGACCGCCAACGCCATCGCGCCCCGGGCCCTCACGCAGATGACGGAGTCGCTCGGCGGCTTCGACGCCAAGGACGGCGACTTCGACGTCTTCGCGCCCGAGAACGTGTCGCCGCTCGTCACGTACCTTGCGTCGCCCGCCGCCGCGAAGGTGTCGGGACAGGTCTTCGTGGTCTGGGGCAAGCAGATCAGCGTGCTCGCCGGACCGACGGTGCAGGAGCAGCTGACGTCGGACGACCCGTGGACGCCCGCAGGGGTCGACGCGGTGCTGACGCCGTTCTACGAGGCTCGCAAGCCCATCGCCGACGGCTTCCTCCTGAAGTACTGACTCCTGATGAGCGCCGCGATCGAGCCCTTCCGCATCGACGTCGCCGACGACGTCCTCGTCGACCTCCGGGAGCGGCTGGCTCGCACCCGCTTCCCCGAGCAGATCCCGGGTGCCGGCTGGGACTACGGCACCGAGCTCGGCTATCTGCAGGGGCTGGTCGCGTACTGGCAGGACGGCTACGACTGGCGCGCCCGCGAAGCGGCCATGAACGAGCTCGACCACTTCGTCACCGACATCGACGGCCAACGCATCCACTTCGTGCACGCCCGCTCGCCGGAGCCGGACGCGATGCCCCTGCTCATCACGCACGGGTGGCCCGGCTCCGTCGTCGAGTTCCTCGACGTGTTCGGTCCGCTCAGCGATCCCGTCGCGCACGGTGGCGACGCGGCCGACGCGTTCCACGTCGTCGCGCCGTCGCTGCCGGGCTACGCGTTCTCCGGCCCGACCCGCGACCGTGGCTGGCACGCGGGCCGCACGGCTCGCGCGTGGGCCGAGCTGATGGCCCGACTCGGGTACGACCGCTACGTCGCCCAGGGTGGCGACTGGGGGTCGCTGGTGACGCCGCAGGTCGCGCTGGCGGATCCCGAGCACTGCGTGGGCATCCACATCAACATGCTGGCGCCCGCGCCCGGCGACACCGACCCCGCCACCTTCGATGCGATGGAGCAGGCCGCGATGGAGCGGTTCAACTCCTTCTTCGGCGGCGACGAGGGCGGCTACTTCCATCTGCAGGCCACGCGCCCGCAGACCGTCGGCTACGGCCTCGAGGACTCGCCCGCCGGTCTCGCGGGCTGGATCATCGAGAAGTTCCGGGCGTGGTCCGACTGCGACGGTGACATCGAGCGCTCGTTCACCAAGGACCAGCTGCTCGACAACCTGATGCTCTACTGGGCGACGGCGACCGCGCACTCGTCCGTCCGCTTCTACTACGAGTTCCAGCACGGCATCATGGATGGATCGCTCGCGCTCGGGCAGCGCGTCGATGCACCGACCGGGTACGCGGTGTACCCGAAGGAGCAGATGCAGTCGTCGCGGCGCTGGGCCGAACGCGACTTCAACCTCGTGCACTACGAGACGATGCCGCGGGGTGGGCACTTCGCCGCGATGGAGGTGCCGGACCTCTTCGTCGACGACCTGCGCGCGTGGAAGCGCGCCCTCCCGACCTGATGGACGAGTTCGGGGGGAAGGTCGCGGTCGTCACCGGCGCTGCGAGCGGCATCGGCGGCGGCATCGCCCGGCAAGCGGCCCGGGAAGGGATGAAGGTCGTCCTGGCCGACGTCGAGGCCGAGCCGCTGGCCGCGTCGGAGCGGGGGGTGGCGGACCTCGGCGCCGAGACGCTCGCGGTGCCAACCGATGTGACCTCGGCCGAGGCGGTCCAGGCGCTCGCGGCCGCGGCGTACGACCGCTTCGGTGCCGTCCACCTGCTCTGCAACAACGCCGGCGTCTTCCAGGCCGGCGTGGTCTGGGAGCGCACCCGGGCCGACTGGGAGTGGGTCATGGGTGTGAACTTCTGGGGCGTCCTCAACGGCATCCAGGCCTTCGTGCCGCGCATGCTCGAGGCGGGGGAGCCCGCGCACATCGTGAACACGTCGTCGATGGCGGGTGTCACCACCGTCGCGTACTCGGGCCCGTACGTCGTCTCGAAGTTCGCCTGCGCCGCGCTCACGGAGTGCCTCGCGCACGACATGCGGGCGCAGGGCACCAACATCGGCGTGTCGTGCCTCGTGCCGGTGCCGTCGCCACCAACATCGCGCGCTCCGGTCGGAACCGTCCTGACGAGCCGCCGTCGGAAGCCCAGGCACCGGACCACGCCTTCACGGAGCAGATGCTCGCCGACCTGCTCGCCACCAAGGGCCGCGAGCCCGACGACGCGGGGCTGATGGTCTTCGAGGGTCTGCGGGCGGGGAAGTTCTGGATCTCCACCACCGACGACTTCGAGCGGCTGATGACGGAGCGCTTCGACGCACTCAAGGCGTGTGCGTTGCCGATCGGGGCCGACTACTCCTGAAGCTGGAGCTCGCGCCGTTCGAGATCGCCGCGTCCGAGGCGGACCTCGAGGATCTGGCGGACCGCCTCGCACGGACCCGCCTGCCGAACCAGGTCGGCGGCATCGGCTGGGACCAAGGGACCGAGCTCGGGTACCTGGAGTCGTTGCTCGCCTACTGGCGCGACGAGTTCGACTGGCGTGCGCAAGAGGCTCGCATCGCCGCGTTCGAGCACGTCGCGGGCGCGGTCGACGGCCAGCGCGTGCACGCGCTGCACGCGCGGTCGCCGCACGCGGACGCGACACCGCTGCTGCTTGTGCATGGCTGGCCGGGCTCGATCGTCGAGTTCCTCGACGTGCTCGGCCCGCTCACCGATCCGACCGCGCACGGCGGCGATGCCGCGGACGCGTTCCACGTCGTCGCACCGTCGTTGCCGGGGTTCGGGTACTCGGGACCGACGTCCGAGCCCGGATGGCACCCGCGCCGGATGGCCGAGGCGTTCGGCGAGCTGATGCCTGCGCTCGGGTACGACCGGTACGGGGCACAAGGGGGCGACTGGGGCTCGGTGATCACTGCGAACCTCGCCGATCTCCACCCGGACGCGGTGCTCGGTCTCCACCTGAACTTCGTCACCGTGAGGTCGCTCAAGGACGGCCCACCGCTCACGGCAGAGGAGCAGTCTGGTCTTGCCGCGCTGGTCGAGTGGCGGAAGGACGGCGCGGGCTACCAGGAGATCCAGGGCACCCGGCCGCAGTCGCTCGGCTACGGCCTGGACGACTCGCCCGCCGGCCTCGCGGCGTGGATCGTCGAGAAGTTCCGGGCGTGGTCCGACTGCGACGGCGAGGTCGAGCGTTCGTTCACGAGGGACCAGCTGCTCACCAACATCACGCTCTACTGGTTGACGCGCACCGCGACGTCGTCGGCGCGCATCTACTGGGAGATGCGTCGGGCGGGCAAGAACTCGATCCCGCAGGACTACATCGCGGTGCCCACCGGCATCGCGAACTTCCCGGCCGAGATCACCAAGATGCCGCGAGCATGGGTGGAGCACCGGTACAACGTCACCCATTGGACCGAGCCACCGCGCGGCGGCCACTTCGCCGCGATGGAGGTCCCCGACCTCTTCGTCACTGACGTGCGCGACTTCTTCCGCGCGCTGCACTGAGCGAGGTCTACCGTGGTTGTGTGACTTCGGGCGGCTCGGGCGGGATCAGTGGCCTGATGTTCATCCTTCGCGCGAGCGCGGTGCGCAACGAGCGTGGCGAAAGCCCGTCGCTCGACGCGCTCTACCACCCGGCGTCGCTCCGCGAGGCCCGCCGCCGGCTGTTGATCATCTGGGCGTTCGCGATCGCGTGGGTCCCGACGCTGGCCGTCTCGTGGCTCCCGGTCCTCGCGCTGCCTGCCGTGTTCCTGGCACTCGTTCTCCCGCTGACCGCGATCGTCGTGGCGATCGGAACACTGGTCGGGGCGGAGTGGCTCGGCTCACCGATCCGACCATGGGTCGCATGCGCGATCCCGGTCGCGGCGATCGGCTTCGTCCTCGCGGTCATCGTCGTTCCGTAGCCTGCCGATCAGCTCGCGGCGAGCTCCTTGACGAGGTTGGTGGGGAAGCGGGGCTTCACGACGGTTCCTGCGAGCAGGTCGGTGAGGTCACCCGCGGCGCGATCGAGCGCGCGGCGGCGCGCGTCCGGGACGTCCACGAGCAAGCGGTACACGACGGTGCCGTCGGGTCGCTGACCCCAGGCGCCGACGACTTCGCCGTCGATCCAGACCGTCGTCCCCGCGTTGCCGGCGCGGTCGAACAGCGGCCCGTCGAACGCGCCGCGGTCGCCGAGGTAGAAGGCGCGCGACTTCCAGCCCATCGTCGACGGGTCGAGCGCGGGGAGGAACGCCACCCAGCGCTCGCGGCTCGTGACGCGCTCGGTGTCGTCGGGCAGCACCCACGCCGGGCCGTCGTCCGTGAGCACCTCGACCGCCTCGACGGCTGCGAGTGATGACACCGTGAGACCCTTGGTCCAGCCGGCCCACCACTGGAGGTCAGCCGTCGACGCCGGACCGAAGGCAGCGAGGTAGCGTCGAGCGAGGTCGGCGGCGGCCTCGTCGCGCTCGAGCCCGTGGAGACCACCGGGCAGCCACTGCTCGGCACTCGTCCACGCGTACTCGCTGTTGACCCACGAGCTGGGGCGGCCGCGCATGATCGAGCCGTCGAAGCCGAGGTTGGTGAGCACGCGGGTGTGGGCGCCCTGGGTCGTGGCGTAGCGCTTGCCCGGCGCGACCTGGAGCTTTGCCTGGAGCGCGGGGACCGACGCCCCGAGCTGGCGAGCGGTCGCGGCGTCGACCTCGGCGAGGGCGGTGAGCACCTGCACCTTGGCGTCGTCGATCCACGCGTCGCCGTCGTCGGCGATCCCGCTCTCCTCGATCATCCGGGCGAGCCGGTTCCACTCGGTCGGTGCGAGCCCGGTCGTGCATGCGGCGTGGGCCGTCCGGGCGACCGGTGGAGTCATGACCCAGAGGGTGCGGCGCATCGCATGGTGGCGGACGACCGTCCGTCGCTCGTACAGCGCGTCGTCGACGGCGTCGAGCGACGGGTGCGCCATGCGGGCGATGGCCGAGAGGTAGACGCTCGCGGGATCGGTGGAGTGGAGCGCGACGACGGCGTCGGCGATGGCGGCGACGTCGTCGGTACGGGCCGACGGTGCGAGCCGGTGGCGGAGTGCGAGCCGAGTCCGGCGCTCGGTAACGGTGATGCGGCGCGGTCGGGCCACGCTCAGCCGTAGACCGCGTCGCCGCGGCCGCGGGTGCCGCGCAGGGCCTCGGGTGGGAGGTCCCACTCGCCGGTGATCTCGTCGCGGCGGGTCCAGTCGAACGCACACCGGCGGTCGGCGATCCTCCACTCGGTGCCTCGTCGCTCCAGGCGGTCGATGTAGCGGAGGCCCATCACCAGGTCGTGGCCGGGCTCGCCGTCGCGCGCGCTCCGTCGGTGGTACGCCACGCAGTACGACTCCGCGCGGGCGGTGTCGGGACCGTCGAGCTCGACCAGCTGGTTGCCGACGAAGTGCATCGTGACGTCGAAGTAGGGGAGCGTGTCCTGCACCCACTGCACGAAGCCTTCGACCGGGCCTTGGTAGGCGCCGTGGTCGTCGTGCGCACCCGGCCAGTAGGTGGAGAGGACGAGCTCGGGATCCATGCGGTCGATGCCGCGGGTGTAGCGGATGAGGACGTCCCGGATCTCTTGCTGGGCGACCAGCTCGTCGAGCGTCATGGGGCGTTAGGTTACGACCGCCGTCGAGCGGAGGAGCGCGCGTGAGGACACGACCGTTGGGACGCTCCGGGGTGCAGGTCAGCGAGTTCTGCCTCGGGGCGATGATGTTCGGTCAGTGGGGCAACCCCGACCACGACGACTCCATCCGGATCATGCACCGGGCGTTCGAGGCCGGCGTCAACTTCGTCGACACCGCGGACGTGTACTCGGCGGGGGAGTCGGAGGAGATCGTGGGCAAGGCGATCGCCGACCGTCGCGACGACATCATCGTCGCGACGAAGTTCTTCGCGCCGATGAGCGAGAACATCAATGCGCGGGGCGGCTCGCGGCGCTGGATCATGCAGGAGGTCGAGAACAGCCTGCGTCGGCTGGGCACCGACTACATCGACCTGTACCAGATCCACCGGCCCGACGATCACGCCGACATCGACGAGACGCTCGGCGCAATGACCGATCTCGTGCACCAAGGGAAGATTCGCTACCTCGGGCACTCGACGTTCCCGGCCGAGTACATCGTCGAGGCGCAGTGGACGAGCGAGCGGCGCAACCGCGAGCGCTTCGTGTGCGAGCAGCCGCCGTACTCGATCCTCGTGCGCGGCATCGAGCGTGCGGTGCTGCCCACGTGCGCGCGCTACGGCATCGGCGTGATCCCGTGGAGCCCGCTCGCCGGCGGGCTCCTCACCGGCCGCTACCGCAAGGGCCAGCCCGCGCCGGCCGACTCGCGCCTGGCCCGGGGCTTCGGCTCCCAGCACCAGAGCGAGCGCCAGCAGCGCGCCCACGAAGCGCGGCTCGATGCCGTCGAGGCGCTGCTCGACATCGCCGAGGAGGCGGGCGTCAGCCTCACCCACCTCGCGCACGCGTTCGTGCTGGAGCACCCGGCCGTGACGTCCGCCATCATCGGGCCGCGCACGATGGAGCAGCTCGAGGACGCGCTCGCCGGCGCGGAGGTGCGCCTCGACGTCGCCACCCTCGACGCGATCGACGACGTCGTGCCCCCCGGCACCGACATCAGCGCCGGCGACCCGTGGCAGCCGCCCGGGCTCGCCCCCGCCAACCGCCGTCGCCCGCGCTGACGAGCCCCTTTGGCGGAGAGCGTGGGGGGCAACCAACGCCCCCTGAACTCTCCGGCAAGCGTGCGTCGACCTTGGCGGAGAGCGTGGGGGGCACTGAATGCCCCCTGGACTCTCCGCCAAGCGGGTCGAGTCAGCCCGCCGGGAGCGTCGAGAGGTCGACGAGGCCGAGCTCCATCGCCGCGGTGAAGCCGCCGTCGGCCATCAGGTCGAAGCCGTTGACGTAGGACGCCTCGTCGCTGTTGAGGAAGACGAGCGGGCCGGCCATCTCCTCGGGTTGGCCCATGCGGCCCACCTGCTGCGCGGTCCAGTCGAGGAGCGACGACCCGAGCGCCTCCTTGAACTGGGGCATCATCGGCGAGTCGATCGGGCCGGGGCTCAGGCAGTTCATGCGGATGCCGCGGTCGAGCAGCTCGTGGGCGCGCTTCATCGTGTAGACGACGACGCACTCCTTCGAGAAGAAGTACGGGTCGCCCTGCTCGGCGAGGTTCGCCGAGGCCCATGCCGCACCGGCGGGCAGGTCCTCGGTCGCGAGCACGTCGAGGATCGCGGGCAGGTGGTTGCGCCAGCCCGAGCCGGCCTTCGACGCCACGTGCGCGATCGCGCCGCCCTCACCCATCATGCCGTCGAGCACTCGCTCGGTGAGGTGGCGCAG
>CAZKTS010000382.1:0-6551 GCA_964555735.1 uncultured Bifidobacteriaceae bacterium | reverse complement strand
CGCGGCGCGTGAGGCCGCCCGGGCGGCGAGCGTCGATCCGGACCCGGGCCGCGCGGTTCGCGCCGCCCAGCGGGTGCTGCCGGGGAGCTCGGTCGACGTCGGCGGTCGGCCCGCCATCGGTGAGCCGATCACCGTGAGCGTTTCGTTCACGTCGCACACCGACCTGCCCCTGGTCGGCGTGCTGTTCCCCGACCCGTCCCTGCGGGCCGAGGTGTCGATGCGGGTGGAGCGGTGAAGCATCGCGTCGGCGCGGAACGGGGGTCGGTCACCGTGGTGATGCTCGGGTGCGTCGTGCTCACGGCCGCGGTGTGCCTGGCCGTCGGTCGACTCGGTGGTGCCGCGGTCAGCAGCGCCCGTGCCGACGCCGCGGCCGACGCGGCTGCGCTGGCCGCGGCCGACATGCTCGCCCTCGGTCGGGGCGCCGGCGCGGCCGAAGCCGCGGCCCGCCAGACCGCGGCCGCCAACGGGGCGCGCCTCATGACGTGTCGATGCACCGGCCCCACCGTGACGGTCGCGCTGGTGCTGACCGGCACGAGCGGCACGGCCACGGGCCGGGCGCGCGCCGAGGTGCACGAGGAGTGCCGATTCGGATGCTGATCAGGCGCGAGCGAGCAGGCGGAGCAGCGTGATCGCGCCACCCTTGTCGAGGTACTCGTTCCAGTTGCCGCACTTCGGCGACTGCACGCACGACGGGCAGCCGTCGTCGCACGGGCACTCGCGCACCACCTCGAGCGCGGCGGCGAGGTGCTCGTGCACGCGGTCGAACGACAGCTCGGCGATGCCGGAACCGCCGGGGTAGCCGTCGTACACGAAGATCGTCGGCTCACCGGTGGCCGGGTGCAGCGGCGTGGAGAGCCCGCCGACGTCCCACCGGTCGCAGATCGCGAACAGCGGGAGCATCCCGATCAGCGCGTGCTCCGCCGCGTGCACGGTGCCGAGCACGCGGTTCGGTGCGAGGCCGGTGGCGAGCAGCCGGGTGAGCGGGATGGTGAAGCAGACCGCGCGCGTGGTGAGCGTGCTCGGCGGCAGGTCGAGGTCGACGGTGTCGAAGACCTCGCGGGTCGAGACCCGCTTGCGCTGGTAGCCGGTGATCCGGGTCGTCACCTCGACGGTCGCGACGCGAGCCGCGCCGCCGCCCACCCCCACCGTCGGGCCCTCGTCGAGCAGCACCAGGTCGCTGTCCTCGCGCGTCTGGGTGAACTCGTCGGCGTCGTCGGCGGGCTCGAGCACAGCGCGGTGCTCGGCGGTGTCGAGCGAGGCCACGCGGTAGGTGCGCCCCTGGTGGAGGTAGATCGCGCCCGGGTGCGCGACCTGGAAGATGCGGCTGCCGTCGACCGTGCCGACGGTGTCGCCGGCGAGGTCCACCAGGTCGTACTCGACCGACGAGCCGGTCCGGAGGCTGACCGTCGGCGCCGGCGGCTCCCGCTCGGCCCAGAACATCCGGCCGTGGCGCGGCTTGAGGCGATCGGCCATCACGTGCTCGCGGACCGCGTCGTCGAAGCCGGGGCCGAACCAGCGCCCGTCGGCCGGCGTGAGCGGCAGCTCGTGCGCGGCGCACGCCACGTGGGGGCCGAGCACGAACGGGTTGTCGGGGTTCGCGACTGCGGCCTCCGACGGGCGCCCGAGCAGCTCGTCGGGGTGGCGGGCGTACCACTGGTCGAGCTGATCGTCGCCGCACACGAGCACGGCGGCCGCGCGGCGGTCGCCGCGCCCCGCCCGACCGGTCTGTTGGCGCATCGACGCGAGGGTGCCGGGGAAGCCGTTGAGCACGACCGCGTCGAGCCCGCCGACGTCGATCCCGAGCTCGAGGGCCGTGGTCGCGGCGACGCCGCGGAGATCTCCCGACGACAGCGCCTGCTCGAGCTCGCGCCGTTCGGCGGGCAGGTAGCCGGCGCGGTACGCCGCGACTCGCGGAGCGCCGTCACCGCAACGCTCGGTGAGGAGGCGGCCGGCCGCGGCGGCAACGAGCTCGCTCGCGCGGCGACTCCTCCCGAAGGCGAGCGTCTGGTGCCCGGCCGCGACGAAGCGCGCGAGCAGGTTCGCGGTCTCCAGGTTCGCGGAGGCGCGCACGCCCGCGCCCTCGTCGAGCAGCGGACGCTGCCAGCAGACGAAGGCCCGCTCGGCGCGCGGCGCACCGTCGCCCTCCACGGTGACGACCGGATCGCCACACAAGGCGGCCGCGAGGTCGGACGCGTTGCCGATGGTCGCGCTGGTGAAGCAGAAGGTCGGGTCCGACCCGTAGTGGGCGGCCACGCGGCGAAGGCGGCGCAGCACGTGCGCGACGTGGCTGCCGAAGATGCCCCGCAGCGAGTGGAGCTCGTCGACGACGACGTACCGAAGGCGCATGAGGAACGTCGCCCACCGCTCGTGGTACGGCAGCATCCCCTGGTGCAACATCTCCGGGTTCGTAAGCACGACGTTGCTCGCGCGGCGGATGCGCGTGCGGTCGTCGACGGGAGTGTCGCCGTCGTAGGTCGCGGCGACGACGTCGGGTAGCAACCACTCCCGCAGCGACCGCAGCTGATCCTGCGCGAGCGCCTTGGTGGGGAAGACCAGCAGCGCGGTCGACCGGTTGTCGTGCTCGACCGCGTCGACGATCGGCACCTGGTAGCAGAGGCTCTTGCCCGACGCGGTGCCCGTGGTGACGACGGTGTGCGTGCCCGCGCGCAGCAGGTCGACGGCGGCGGCCTGGTGCGTCCAGAGGGGGAAGCGGCCGCCGGCGAGCAACCGCTCGTGCACCTTCGGGTGGAGCTCGGTGGCGAGCTCCGCATAGCGAGCGGCGCGGGCGGGGACCGTCGTCGCGAACGCGACCCGCTCCCGGGCGTCCGGCTCGCGGGTGAGCGCGAGCGCGGTGTCACACGCGTCCGCGGTCAGCACCCCGTCACTGGCTCTGGACGACTCCGTCGTCGGCGAAGTCCTGGAACAGCGTCTGCGCCTCGCCGGTGAGGGTGAGGTTGGTGCCGCCGCCCTGGCCGACCGGCACGGTGATGCTCTTCACGTTCGCCGGGTCGATGGAGAGCCCGAGCCGGCCGAGACGGAACATGTCGGTGAGCGACACGCCCTCGGTCTTCACGTGGCGGGCGAGCAGCGTCACCAGGTGCAGCGTGCCGGCGTCGCCGGGGTTCTGGGCGCGCAGCTGGGTGAGGGCCGAGATGATGATGAACGCCTGCGTCGCGGTGCGGCTGACGTCGCCGGTCACCTCGAAGTCGTGACGGTCGCGCGCGAGCGCCAGCACCTGCTCACCGGTCATCTTCTGGGGGCCGGCTGCGAACACCGCACCAGTCGCGGTGTCGTTCCACTCGCCGTCGCCTTCGGTCATCGGCGGCAGGTTGATGTCGAGGCCGCCGATGGAGTCGACCATCGTGCTCAGACCGGGGAAGTTGGTCGTCACCGCGTACTGGATGGTGATGCCCATCATCTGGTTGAGCTGCTGGACGATGCCGGGCAGCCCGTCGAGCGCGTGGTACGCGTTGATCTTGTCGCCGGCCGGCGCCTGCGTGTCGCGCGGCACGTTGATGATCGTCGCCTGCTTGGTGGTCGGGTTCACGCCGATCACGTGGATCGCGTCGCCGAGACCCTTGTCCTCGTCGGTGCGGCCGTCGTTGCCGAGCGCGAGGAAGAAGAACGGCTGATCGGGCGCGCCGGTGAAGTCGGTCTCGCTCGTGCCCGTGACCTGGAACCAGATCGCACCCTTGGCCGGCGTGTTGTCGCCGAGCGCGAGCCACGCGGCCGAGAGCAGCCCGGCGACGAGCACGCCGCAGAGGGGGATCGCGACGAGCAGGCGCACGAGCGGGTGCCGGAGCGCGCCGGTGGAGGGGGTGGAGAGACGCATCATCATCCTGTGGGGGTGCTCGAGGGCGGGGCGGCCGGGGCGGACGTGGTGGTGGGCAGGGCGGTGCCGCCCCGGTTCACGTCGAAGCTCCAGGCCGTGATCTTCCAACCACCCGCGCCGTCGGGGGCGAACACGAAGGAGCCCGTGCGCTGGATGGTCACGGTGCCCTTCTCGGCCTGGGCGGAGATCTTGAGGTCGACGTTCGTCGCGACGAGCACGAGGGAGTCGTCGGCGGCGCTCAGCGACGTGAACGCGACGGGCGGAGTGGTGACCGTGATCTTGCCGACGGCCTTCGGGAGGCCCTCGTCGAAGAGCACGGGTCGCGCCGCACCGGCGAGCTGCGCCTGGGCCGCGGCGTCGAAGAGCGGGGTGAGCTCGGCGTCGTCGGCCTTGCCGGTGCGCAGCGCCTTCACGATGCCGCCGTCGACGTAGGTGCCGATCGACTGCAGCATCGCCTGGGCCTGGTCGTCCGGGAGCTGCGGACCGGTGAGACCGACGGGCTCGGTGGCCTTGGGGCCGACCTGGAGGTCGACCGACGTCGACGCCTTGAACTCGGGGCCGTCGGAGCCGCCGCCGCCACCACCGAGGATCGCGTACGCGCCGCCCGCGATCGCGACGACGGCCACGAGCACGAGGGCGATGACGAGGGCGCGCTTGCCGCCCGAGCGGCGCTGCGGCGCGGGGCGACCCCGCGACGGCTGCTGCGGCTGGCGGGGCGGGCCGCTCCGACCACCACCCTGGCCGCCCGGGGGCGGGCCGGCGGGGGGTCCGGAGCGGGTCGGCGGGCGTCCGGCGGCCGGGGGAGGAGAGCCGGGGTAGACGACGACGGGCGCGTTTCGCTTGCGCGGTGGAACGGGGGGCTGCGACATGGCGGTTTCAGGATAGGACACCGACCCCCCGCCACTAGGGTCAGGTCGTGGCGCTGAAGAAGGTCGTGAAGCGGCTCACCGCGTCGGTCGAGGAGCAGGACCGCGAGGAGCTCGAGCACTTCTGCGACGCGCACGGGCTCACGCCGATCCCCGACATCGCACCGCGCACGAACGTGCGCATCGGCGGCGAGGTGCGTTCGGTTCGCATCGTGCCGCGAGCGGGTGCGCCGGCGCTCGAGGTCACGATCACCGACGGACGCAGCTCGGCCACCGCGGTGTTCATGGGCCGCAAGAAGATCGCGGGGATCACGCCCGGTCGCCACCTGATGGTCGAAGGGGTCGCGGGCCGGCACGGCAGCCGGTCGCTGATCTTCAACCCGCTCTACACGCTGCTCCCGTAGGCGCCGCGGCGCGGGACTGGAGCGAGGCGGTCAGTCGCCGCCGGCGAGGAGCTTGCGAACCTCGTCCTCGGAGTCCGGCGTCACCATCGCCAGCACCTCGTCGCCCGCCTCGAACACGGTGTCGCCGCGCGGCATCACCACGTGCTCGTCGCGCACCACCGCGACGAACGTCGCGTCGCGCGGCACGTCGATCTCGGCGATCGCCTTGTCGACCGCGGGCGAGTCCTCGGCCAGGCGGACCTCCACGAGGCGCGCCTGACCACCTTCGAACTGGAGGATCCGCACCAGGCGCCCGACGGTCACCGCCTCCTCCACGAGGGCGGTGATCAGGTGGGGCGTCGACACGGCCATGTCGACCCCCCAGTTCTCGTTGAACAGCCACTCGTTCTTCGGGCTGTTGACGCGCGCGATGACGCGCGGCACCGCGAACTCCGTCTTCGCGAGCAGCGACACGACTAGGTTGTCCTCGTCGTCCCCGGTGGCGGCGACGACCACCTCACAGCGCTCGAGGCCTGCGTCGCGCAACGACGACACCTCGCATGCGTCGCCGATGAACCACTCGACGCCGTCGGCGGTCGTCGCGCGCTCACGCACCTCGGGCTGCTGCTCGATGAGCAGCACGTCGTGCCCGTTGGCCTCGAGGTCGTTGGCGATGAAGAGGCCGACGGCACCGGCCCCGGCGATGGCGACGCGCATCAGTGCTCCGGTCCCTGCTCGAGGCGCTCGCGCAAGGCGTCGAGCGCGGCGACATCGGCGACGAAGTGCAGGACGTCGCCCTCCTGGCCGACGGCATCGACGCCGACCACCTCGGCGCCACCGAACCGCGTGACCGCGGTGAGCCAGAAGCTCGCAGGCTCGTTGAGTCCCGCGAGCTTCTTGCCCATCCATGCGGGCGGGATGGCGAACTCCACGAGGCAGACCTTGCCGCTCTGGTCGATCCAGTCGTGCGCAGGCTCGCCGGTGGGCAGGAGGCGCCGCATCACCTGGTCGGTGGTCCAGGTGACGGTGGCGACCGTGGGGATGCCCAGCCGCTGGTAGATGAGCGCCCGCCGGGGGTCGTAGATGCGGGCGACCACCCGCTCGATGCCGAAGTTCTCCCGGGCGATGCGGGCGGTGAGGATGTTCGAGTTGTCGCCGCTGGTCACCGCGGCGACGGCGTCGGCCCGCTCGATGCCCGCCTCGACGAGATGGTCGCGGTCGAAGCCGAAGCCCACGACCCGCTGACCGGTGAACGTGGCGGGCAGCCGTCGGAAGGCTGACGCGCGCTTGTCGACGACCGCGACGGAGTGACCGGCCTTCTCCAGCGATCCGGACAGCTCGCTGCCGACCCGACCACAGCCCACGACGACGACGTGCACACTCGCCTCCCCGACAGATGCATCTGCGATGCTATCGACGCTCGCGACTCGGGGCCGGTTCGGCGCCGAGTGTCGGAGCCACTGAGTTCGG
>CAZKTS010000381.1:0-2687 GCA_964555735.1 uncultured Bifidobacteriaceae bacterium | reverse complement strand
GCGAGGCGGATCGCGCGCGGGTCGGCGACCTCCAGGAGGTCGCTCACGAACACGAGGTTCCCGAGCGACTTGCTCATCTTCTCGCCCTCGTAGCTCACCATCGCCGAGTGCATCCAGTGCCGCACGAAGGGCACCCCGCTGATGCTCTCGCTCTGGGCGATCTCGCACTCGTGGTGCGGGAAGATCAGGTCGGTGCCGCCGCCGTGCAGGTCGATGGTCGGCCCGAGGTTGCTCATCGCCATCACCGAGCACTCGACGTGCCATCCCGGCCGGCCGACGCCGAACGGCGCGCGCCACGCCGGCTCGTCGGCCAACGACGGCTGCCACAGCACGAAGTCGAGCGGGTCACGACGGTGCGGATCGTCCGGGTTGCCGCCGCGGGTGCGCGCCAGCTTGACCATGCGGTCGCGCGGGTAGTGGGACAGCTCGCCGAAGCGCGGGAACGTCGACACGTCGAAGTAGACGGTGCCACCGGTGAGGTAGGCATGCCCGGCCTCGAGCAGCGTGTTGATCATCTCGATCATGCCGTCGATCGACTCGGTCGCCCGGGGCTCGGCCAGGGGCGGCCGCATGCCGAGCGCGTCCATGTCGCGGTGGAACCGAGCGAGCTCTGCAGCCGCGAGGTCGAGGTACGGGATGCCCAGCTCGCGCGCCTTGGGCAGGATCGAGTCGTCGACGTCCGTGACGTTGCGGACCATGCGCACCTCGTGGCCGAGCTCCTCGAGCCGACGGATGAGCAGGTCGTAGGCGAGGTACGTCGCGGCGTGCCCGAGGTGGGTGGAGTCGTACGGCGTGATGCCGCACACGTACATGCTCACCACGGGGCCGGGTTCGAACGGCACGACCGCGCGTGACGCGGTGTCGAACAGCCGGATGCTCACGAGGCCTCGGCTTCGGGGTCGTGCCCGTCGACGCCGAGGAGTCGCAGCGTGCCCTTGCCCCGATGGCGGATGTTGATCGAGAGGAGCAGCGCGGCGAAGGTCTCGATGCCCAGCGCGTTGGCGAGCGATCCGCCGTCGAACGCTCGCAGGTTGGGCATGCTCGCCACGAGGTCGAGCACCGCGTGGCGCGCGTCGTCGTCGTCGGCGCACACCACCACGTCGCTCTCGAGCGGCTGGTCGATGTCGGCGAACGCGGCCGCGGGGACGTGCTGGAACGCGGCGACGACCCGTGCCTGCGGCGCCGCCCGTTGCACCGCCTCCGCGAGCGAGCCCTCGTCGGGGAGCACCGCGCGGAACTCCCGTCCCACCTTCTCCAGGCCGTTGGCGATCGTGATCACGATCCGGCCGGCGAGCGCATCGGCGTGGGCCCCGACGGTCTCGACCGCGCCCTCCCACGTCGTCGCGACGATCACCAGGTCGGCGGCGTCGGCGGCGTCGGCGTTGGTGCCGGGTGTGAGGGACGCGACCCGGCTCCCCCACCGCTCCCTGGCCTCGGCGACCATGGTCTCGGCGCGGGTCCGGTCCCGGCTGCCCGCCACGACCTCGTGGCCGAGGCTCGCCAGCCGGACCGCGAGGCCGCGCCCGGCCGGGCCGGTCGCGCCGAGGACGCCGATGTGGAGGGGTGCCGACACGGCGGAGAGCATGGCACGGGACCCGACCGCCCCGACCGGTTGGGCGTCACGACCTACGCTCGGCGCGTGGCTGACGACCTGGAGCGACCCACCACCCCGACCTCGGTGAAGGTCATCGGGATCGTCGTCCTCGCCCTGCTGGCGTGGCTGCTGTTCGGCTCGGCGCTCAGCATCGTGCGGGCCGGACTGGCGCTCTTCGGCTACGTCGTCGTGGCCGTCATCGCGTACCAGCTGGGCAAGGCCTCCGGCCGCAGAAAGACCTAGGCGCGGCTCACAACACGCACGCGGGGCCGAGGAGCTCGCGCAGCTCGGCGCACAGCGATGCGCTGCCGTCGACCCGGAACTCGTCGTCGAGCTGGAGCACCGTGGTCTTGCCCTGGCCGACGAGGTGCACGAACACGGGCCGATCGCCGGCCTGGGCTACCAGGATCTGCTTGAGCCGGGCGACGCGCTCGTCGTTGAGCACCGCGAGCTTCGCCTCGATCATGAACGGCGGCACCTCGTCGTCCATGCGGATCTCGGGCTGGGTGATCTCGAGTGCGATCAGCTTCGGCTCGTCGTCGCGGAGGTCGAGACGGCCCTTCACGCAGAGGATCACGTCGTCGTCGAGCAGGTGGCCGTACTCCGTCATGGTGCGCGGGAACACCATCACCTCGATGGCCGACGACAGGTCCTCCAGCACGAAGGTCGCCATGTAGTCGCCCTTCTTCGTGTACTTGCGCTGGAGCGAGGTGACGATGCCGCCCACCACCTTCGGGGGCAGGTCCTGGTCGCGCGGCGCCTCGCGCAGCTCGCCGATGCCGCACTCGACCTTGGTGCGCAGGGAGCGCTGGGCCCCGAGGAGCGGATGATCGCTCACGTAGAGGCCGAGCATCTCCTTCTCGAATGCCAGGCGCTGGTCCTTGCTGTACTCCTCGGTCCCGATCTCCACCCGCTCCTCGAACGCGGCGTCGGCGCCGTCGGCGACGCCGTCGGCGAAGAGGCTCATGATCCCGGCGTCGCGCTCGCGGCGACGGGCGAGGGTGTGATCGATGATCTGCTCATGGGCCTCGACCAGGCCCTTGCGCGAGTGGCCGAGCGAGTCGAACGCACCGCTCTTGGCCAGCGACTCGAT
>CAZKTS010000380.1:0-3341 GCA_964555735.1 uncultured Bifidobacteriaceae bacterium | reverse complement strand
GGTCGCCCGACGGACGCCTGCTCGCGTGGCACGAGTGGGATCTCGAGCGGATGTCGTGGGACGGCTCGCGCATCGTCGTCGCCGGTGCGGACGGATCGGCGGCGCGCACCGTGGCCGGCGGCGACGCGGTCGCGGTGGGCCCGCCGCGGTTCGCGCCGGCCGGCGCGTCACGGCGCGCGTTCGGGAGCGCCGAGTCGGGATGGTGGAACGTCCACGTGCTCGATCCGGTCGGCGGCGCGGGGCGGGACGTGCTCGCCGAGCCGTATGAGCACGCCGAGCCGTCGTGGGGTCCGGGCCAGCGCTCGTTCGTGTGGAGCCCCGCCGGCACGCGGATCGCGCTGAACCGCAACGCGCTCGGGTTCGCGCGTGTCGTCACCGGGGACGCCGACGGCGCCGGCGTGGCGACCGAGCACTCCAAGGGGTGGCACCACGGGCTCGATTGGGGGACGGCCGGCATCGTCGCCGTCCGCTCGGGCGCCCGCACGCCGTCGGCGGTCACCGTCGTCGATCCGGCAGGCGGCCGGCACGCGCTCGCACGCGGCCCGGTCGGCGGCTTCGAGGCCGCGGGGCTGCGCGAGCCCGAGCCGGTGTCGTGGGCGGGCGACGACGGCACGACGATCCACGGCCGGCTCACGCGCCCGGTGAGGTCGGCGCTCGGTGCCGACCAGCTGCCGCCGTTGCTGGTCGACGTCCACGGTGGGCCGACCGGCCAGTCGACCGTGGGCTGGCGGCCGCTGCACCACTACTTCACGACTCGCGGCTGGGCGGTGCTCACCGCCGACTATCGAGGATCCACCGGCTACGGGCGAGCCTTCCGTCGGGCCCTCGACCACCAGTGGGGCGTGCTCGACGTCGCCGACGTCGCGGCCGGGGTGCGCGCGGCGGGCGACCGCGGCTGGTGCGCGCCCGACCGGGTGGCCGTGTGCGGGGGGAGTGCCGGGGCGCTGACTGCGCTGCTCGTGGCCGCCCGACACCCCGGTCTCGTGCGCGCCGCGGTCAGCATGTACGGCGTGACCGACCTCTTCGGCCTCGCGGCCACCACCCATCGCTTCGAGTCCCGGTACCTCGACCAGCTCGTCGGGGTCCTGCCCGACGACGCCGACCGCTTCCGCGAGCGGTCGCCGGTCACCCACGCCGCGGCGATCCGGTGTCCGCTCCTCCTGCTCCAGGGCGACGCCGACGCGGTGGTGCCGCCGGACCAGGCCCAGGCGATGGTCGACGCGGTGCGCGCCGCTGGCGGCACCGTGGAGGAGCACGGCTACGAAGGAGAAGGCCACGGCTGGCGCCGACCCGAGACGGTCATCGATGTCTACGAGCGCACCGAGGCCTTCCTCACCCGATCGGTGCTCGGCCGGTGAGCGCCGTGCCGGCCGACTTCCAGGGTCCTCGATCCGGTGCGGACCGCGCGGTCCTGCTCGCACCCGGTGCGGGCTCCGACCGCCGTTCCGCGACGCTCACCGCGGTCGCCGACGCACTGGCCGCCGCGGGCATCCCGTCGATGCGGTTCGACTTCCCCTACCGCGCCGCGGGCCGGAAGGCGCCCGACCGGCCCGCGGTGCTGGAAGCCGCGGCGCGCGAGGCCGCGGCCGCGCTCGCCCGGCGCACGAAGCTGCCCCCCGAGCGCCTCGTGCTCGGGGGCCGCTCGATGGGCGGCCGCATCTGCTCGCAGGTCGTCGGCGCGGAGGGCGACCCGGTCGCGGCCCTCGGCCTCCTGCTGCTCGGCTACCCCCTGCATCCGGCGGGCAAGCCCGAGCGCACGCGCGACGCGCACTTCCCGCACCTTCGGGTGCCGACGTTCTTCGTGAGCGGCACGCGCGACGCGCTCGCGCCGCAGGTCGAGCTCACCGAGGCGGCGCGAAAGATCCCGGGCCCAGTGACGTTCCATTGGATCGAGACCGCCGACCACGGCTACCGACCGTTGAAGGCGAGTGGGCTCGCGATCGCCGACGTGAACGCGCTGGTGGGCACGATCGCGACCGAGTGGGTCGCTTCGTTGCCCCGCTGAGCAGCCAGGGACGGAGCACGCGCCGAACCGTTCGGTGAACGGGCCGGGAACACAGCGCTTCGACGCCGGTTTGATGCGGCATCGCCCGGGGTGCGCCTGTCACACTGGACCCATGCGGGTGCTGCGGGCGTTCGGGTTCGTCGACCTCTGCGGGTTCACCCGCTTCACCGACGCCCACGGCGACGAGCAGGCCGTCGAGGTCCTCACCCGCTTCCGCACCACAGTGCGGGCCACTGCGTCGGACCACGGCGTGCGCGTCGCGAAGTGGCTGGGTGACGGGGCGATGTTCGTCAGCACCGTCGAGCAACACCTCGTCGACGCGGTACTCGCCATCTCCGAGCGTTCCGACGAGCTCGACATGGGGCTCCCGCTCCGTGCGGGCATGGCCGGCGGCAACGTGATCCTCTTCGAGGGCGACGACTACATCGGCGGCGCGGTGAACCTCGCGGCCCGCCTCTGCGACTCGGCGAAGCCGCACGAGGTCCTGTCGAGCGCGTGGCTGGCCGAGTCCTTCGACGACTCCGTCCACCTCGTCGACGTGGGCCCGCGTTCGGTGCCCGGCTTCGTGCAGCCCATCGACGTCGTGTGCGTCGAGCGGGCCGTGGCGCATGCCGAGGAGCCGCTGCTCGAGGGGCGTCGCTAGCCTCACCTCCGTGACGCTGCCGACCTACGACACCATCCGGTTCGAGCACGAGGGTCCTCGCGGGCGGCTCGTCCTCGACCGCCCCGACAAGCTCAACGCGTTCAGCATCCAGATGTGGCACGAGCTGAGCGACCTGGGCCGGCGCCTCCTCGCGGATCCCGGCGACCTGCGGGTCGTCGTCGTGATCGGCGAAGGGCGGGCGTTCTCGAGCGGGATCGACACCACCGTCTTCTCGGGCGGAGGCGGTGCGGCCGACCTGCTCGACGACACCGAACCGCGCCATGCCGATCCCTCCGTCGACGCGATCATGCGCACGCAGGACGCCTACACCTGGCTGGAGGAGGCGCCGTTCGCCACGATCGCCGCGGTGCGCGGCTACGCGCTCGGCGCCGGCCTCCAGATGGCGCTCGCGTGCGACCTCCGTGTGCTCGCGCGAGGCACCAAGGTCGGGTTGCTCGAGTTCAAGTACGGCATCCTGCCCGACCTCGGCGGTACGCAGCGCTTGCCCCGTCTCATCGGGCCGGGGAAGGCCAAGGAGCTCATCTTCACCGCGGCGCGGATCGACGCCGAGGAGGCGGAGCGCATCGGGATCGCCGAGCGCGTCTGCAGCGACGAGGAGCTCGAGTCGGTCGTCGACGAGCTGAGTGCGACGATCGCCGCGCAGCCGCCGCTCGCGGTGCGCGGCGCCAAGCG